>CAZXGT010000129.1:0-5593 GCA_964639935.1 uncultured Phycisphaeraceae bacterium | reverse complement strand
GGACGATCGCCCGGCCGCTGGCGACCGCTGGGCCGAGGCCCTCACCTTCATCGTTGAGCCGGTCGTCGCCACGTCCGACTGGTCGCGCGGGCCCAACCCGTCGCCCGACGGAACGGCAATCCTCTATGTGCGCGGTCTCGGCGACCTGGTCCGACGCGATCTCGATACCGGCGACGAGCGCGTGGTCTTTGAAGGATGGAACGCGCCGGACGCCCACTGGACGAGCGATTCGCGCCACATCGTCTACGCGGTGCAGGACCTCAACTTCAACTCGGACATCTTCCTCCTCGATCTCGAGGATGCGGACGCCGAGCCGATCAACCTGACTCAGCACCCGGACATGGACGTCGCGCCGCGACTCTCAGCCGACGGCAAGGTGCTCATCTTTCTGAGCGACCGCGCCGGCGAGAACTGGGACTACGACGTGCACGCCGTGTATCTCGATCGGTCGCTCGAGACGATGACCAGCTACGAGCTCGCGGATCATTTCAAGGAATCCGCCAAGGCCGCGAAGAAGCGCAAGCCGCTCGACCCAGACGCGGAAACGCACGGGGCCGAGCCTCTTGCGTTCGACGCCGATGACGCATTCCTTCGCATCCGGCGGATCACGACGATCCCCGGCAGGGAAAGCGATCTCGCCGTTACCCCGGGCGGCGGACGCATCATCTTCTCTGCCTCCATCGACGGCGAGCGGGCGCTGCACTCGGTGGACTATTCGGGGAGCGATCGCAAGAGGATCATCGCCGGGAACGTCGGTGAGGTGCGTCCATCGCTCACGGGCGACAAGGTCGTCTTCATCAAGGGCGGCAAGGCTCACTCGGCGCCCCCCACCGGCGGCGACGTCGTCACCTACGGCTTCGACGCGGACGTCGTCGTGACGCTCGCCGACGAGCAGCGGCAGAAGTTTCTCGAGGCCGCGCGGACCTTCGGCGCCACGTTCTACCACCCGACGATCAAGGGTCTCGAGTGGCCCACGCTCACCGAGCGATACGCCGCGCTCGCCGAACAGACTCGGACGTCTCTTGGCTTCAACCGCGTCTTCGAGCTCATGCTCGGCGAGGTCGACGCTTCGCACACCGGCATCCGCGGCGGCGATTTCTACGACGGACCCGACGTCGCGACCGGTTATCTCGGCATCGACGCGAGGCCCGACGACCGCGGCTACCGCGTCGAGCGAGTGCTCCGCGGCGGCCCCTCGGACGTTGAAACAACCGGCCTCAGGGCGGGCGACCTGATCTTCGCGATCGACGGCGCGCCGCTCGTTCAAGACGGAAAGCTTCAGGATCTCACCGCGGCTCTCGCCGGAACCGCGGGCGCCGAGACGCTTCTGAAAATCGAACGTCCGGACACCGAGGAGCATCCCGGCTTTGCGCTCGTGACGCCGTCGGGCTTCTGGAGCGAGAACAACCTCCGCTACACGCTCGACACCCTCGCCCGGCGCGAGAGGGTTGACGAGCTCTCGGGCGGGCGCCTCGGCTACCTCCATATCCGCGGCATGAGCATGCCCTCAGTGCGCGACTTCGAGCGCGACCTCTTCGCCGCGGCAAACGGCAAGGACGGGCTCGTCATCGACGTCCGCGACAACGGCGGCGGTTTCACCACGGACATCCTTCTCGCGTCGCTCACCGCCCCCCGCCACGCCTACACGATCCCCCGCGGCGCCGAGCGGGACGGGGTCCCCTTCGACGCCTACCCGCGCGATCGCCGTCTCATCTACGGATGGAACCGACCGATCAACGTGCTGATCAACGAGAACTCCTTCTCGAACGCCGAGATCTTCGCCCACGCCATCAAGACCACCGGCCGCGGCGCGCTCGTGGGCACGCAGACCTTCGGCGGCGTGATCTCAACCGGCGCCTTCTCGCTCATCGACGGGACGATCGTCCGCCGACCCTTCCGCGGCTGGTACCTCACCGACGATCAAGACATGGAGAGCAACGGCGCCATGCCCGACGTGCCGGTCGCGGTCACGCCCGCCGACGAGGCCGCCGGACGCGACCCCCAGCTCGAGGCGGCCGTGGAGGAACTCCTGAGCCGATTGGACGAGTCGGCTACGCCGGGATCTCGCGGCTGACGAAGCGGCGGATCGCCTCGATGGCGCGATCAAGCGACTCGCTCGGCTCGGCCGAGACGTCCGCCGGGTGCGGGGTGTCGAACACGTGATCGCCGCCCGGGATCAGGATGACTTCGGCAAGCGGCGCGCGCAACCCGATTTCCTCAGCGCACCTCGCCGGAATCGTCTCGTCCGCTTCGCCGTGGAGGATCAGCATGGGCGCCTCGATGCGCTCGCACAGCGCAAGGAGATCGTGAGCCTCGGGCTCGGCGAGTTGCTCCTCAAGCCATCCCGGCTCCTGATGGAGCTCCTGCCCGGTCCTTGCCGAACGAAGCGAGAGCCGGCCCGTGACCGCGATCTCCTTTTCCTTGCAACCGATATCCGAGGCGCACCAGCTCGGCGTGGCCATCGTCACGATCGCATCCGGCTTGTCCGCAGACTCGCCTCTCCGACCCGCCGAGAGAAGGCACGCCGCACCGCCGCGCGAGTGACCCGCGTTGATCACACGCTTTCCCCCGCCGATCCCCGGCAAGTCCCCCGCCCGCGCCGCGCGCGTCACGGCGCGAAGGTCGAAGACCTGCTTGTTCCAGGTGTCTTTCGCGAAGAGATCCGGCCGCTCGAAGGTCTCTTCGTTTCGCGTCATCCCCGAATGCGATGCGTTGAAGCGATGCGCCACAACCGGGAGCGCGCGGACGAGCCGATCCGCGATGACCGGGTACATGCCGTAGTTGTAGAAGCCCTTGAGCCCGTGCAGGAGCGTCACCGAGAGCTCCGGATCATCCGCCGCCCACTCGCTCACGCCGAGGATGGACTCGCCCTCGGTCCCCTCGATCCGCCACTCTTGGCGATGTTTCATCGACGCTCCCTCAGGAAATCGGACGTCCGTCACCGCGCCTCGTTCGGCGCCGGCGGGATCACGATCGTCATCCCGGGACGGAGCCTCGAGCCGTCGTCGCCCACCAGCTCCCGGTTCGCGTCGCGGATGATCCGCCACTTCGTTCCGTCGCCGTAGAAGCTGGCCGCGATCTTCCAAAGGCTGTCGTTGTTCTGCACGATGTGCTCGATACGCTCGGGCTCGGAAGCCGTCGGCGTCTCGGGCTCGCCGGCGCCGACCACCACGCCCTGCACGTTCTCGGGGTCCTCGGGAACACGCAGCGTCTGCCCCGCCCGGAGTTTCTGCGGGTCAACGTTGGGATTCGCTTTGGCGATCGCCTGCCAATGCCGCGTCGAGCCGTAGACGCGCTGGGCGATCGTCATGATCTGATCCCCCTGACGAACCGTGTACTCGCGAAACCGCGGGGCCTCGAGGCGTGGCCCCGCCCGGCTCTGCTCCACCGCCACACCCTGAGCGTCAGCCGCCGGCTCGACGACCGGGTCGACAACCACCGGGCGCTCCCGGAGCTGGGCGGGATCAATCGCCGCCGGACGCTCAGGCTCGCCGATGACGACCGCGGGCGGCGCGTTTTCAAACGAGACGCCGGCCCCGCCATCGCCGGGCTCCCACATCCAGTAGGTCGCGATCCACACGACGACCAGCACGATCGCCGCTGCCGCCGCTCTCCTGCCGGCCGAGTCCGTCACGCGCCACCTCCGCTTCATCCATCATATTCGGACGCCGAGAGATGCGAGTTCACCCGAATCCGTCCCCGCAGACGCCGTGACGCGCGACCGCCCGCCGTTCCGACCGGAGGCCGAAGACTCACACGCCCGCAGGCTCTGGCCCGCGACGCTCGGCCTCCTCAGCCGCTTTCCGCGTCGCCGTGCGGTCGCCCTTCTTCGAGTACACGAGCGGAGCCGCGACCGCGATCGATGAGTAGGTTCCGACGATCACGCCGCACAGCAGGGCGTACGTAAACGAGCGGATGCCCGTTCCCCCCTGCACGTACATCGTCAGCACCGCCAGGAGCGTCGTGCCCGACGTAATGACCGTCCGGCTGATCGTCTGATTGATCGAAAGGTTCACCACTTCCGCCGATGCGTAGTCCAGGCGACCGCGGTTCTCACGAACGCGATCGAGAATCACGATCGTGTCGTTCAGCGAGTACCCGATGATCGTCAGGAGCGCAGCGATCAGCCCGAGATCGATCTTGAACGGCTCGATCATCAGCGGGATCGCGACGTACGGGGCGTGCGCGTAAAGGAGCTCGGCCGCCGCGATGAGCCCGACCACGGCCAGCACGTCGTGCACAAGGGCCGCGATCGCCGCCATCGAGTACCGAAGCGAGCCGAACCGGAACCAGATGTAGACCATGACGAATAGCAGGCTCAGCACAACGGCCACAATCGCCTGCGCCTGGCGCGTCGCCGCGACCTGAGCGCTGAAACTCTCGGCGCCGACGAAGTCGCCGCTTTCGGCGAGCGCCGTCCGAACCAGTGTCCAGTTCGGCCCGGCCACCTCGCCGCGCCATCGAACCTGATCATCGAAGTAGCCGACGTCCGTCGCGCTCACCAGAACGACCGCCCCGGTCACAGCGGTGTTCGTTCCGTCGGTGATGATCACCTCAAGATCCTGCTGGAGCAGCCGGGAGAAGTCATCCTTGCGCCGCGTCTCGGCGATTCTCGCCCGGATCGCGTCGGCGCTCACCGCCGGCTCGATCCCGTCAAGCACGATCGCGGCGCCCCCGAGGTAGTCCGCGACATCGTTGCGGATCTCCGGTCGACCGATGCTCGCCCCAAGCGTCGCGTCCAGCACCGGATAGATCGGCGCCAAGCCCGGGTCCCGCGCCTCAGACCCCGAAAACTCGAGCGCCGGCTGCGCGTCGAGCCAATCTCGCAGCGCGCGGCTCACGATCTCCTGCACGCGCACCCGATCCTGATCGACAGTCTTGATGATGAAACGATCGCTCGTGACGCCGTCGGCCTCCGGGTTCTCGGGAAGGATCTCCGCATCGAGCAGACGCTCCTCGTCAGGCAGCTCCGCGAGACGGTCCTGGATCTCCTGACGCGTCTTCGGCGCGTGATCCTCCGAGAGCTGCACGGTCACCTTCGTCCCGCCGCGGAACTCGTTGTCCAGCATCTCCTCCTGCTGGATCGTGATCATCGCGATCCCGAGGCCGATGTAGCCGATCGAGATGATGATGAAGACGGGGCGGAGCTTGAGCCAGTTGATGTTCGGGCTCAGCGCCCGCTGAATCACCGGGATCACCTGAGGCAGCTGCCGCATCTTCTTCACGCCGAAGCGATCAATCAGCCACGTGTAGATGATCCGCGTGATGAAGAGCGTCGAGAAGAGCGTCGCGACGATGCCGATCATCAGCGTGATCGCGAAGCCCTTGATCTCCTGCGTCGCGGTGTAAAGCAGCACGAGACACACGATGAAGTTCGTGATATTCGCGTCGAGAATCGTGCTCAGAACCTTCTGGTAGGCGAGCCGCACCGCCGTCTTCAGATCGGCGCCCTCCAGAAGCTCCTCGCGGATCCGTTCGTAGATGAGCACGTTCGCGTCGACCGCCATGCCGAAGGTCAGCACGATGCCCGCGATGCCCGGGAGCGTGAACGAGTTCCGGTTGAGGGCCATCGCGCCGAGGATGATGATCGCGT
>CAZXGT010000128.1:0-5616 GCA_964639935.1 uncultured Phycisphaeraceae bacterium | reverse complement strand
GAGGCGCTGCTCATGCTGCTCTCGGAGCAGGGCCTCTGCGCCTCCGCGGGCTCGGCGTGCGCGAGCGGATCCCTCGAGGGATCGCCGGTGCTTCTGGCGATGGGCGTTCCCGAGCGCCTGGCGCACGGGTCCATCCGCTTCAGCCTGTCGCGGGAGACGACCGAGGCGGAACTGGACGGGGCGGTGGAAATCATCGAGGCGAGCGTGGCTCGGCTGCGGGGGTCGAGCTCGGCGGCGCTGCGCTAGGGATCAGGCGTCCGTGCGATCGACGAGGCGGTAGGCCTCGCGCTCGCCGCGGCCTCGGACGGGGTAGTCCTTGCGGAGCGGGAAGGCGGGGAAGTCCTTCCAGGTGAGGATGCGGCGCAGGTCGGGGTGGCCGTTGAAGCGCACGCCCAGCATGTCGAAGGCTTCGCGCTCCATCCACTCCGCGGCGGGCCAGAGATCGGTCACCGTGTCGATCCAGAGGGCCGGATCTTCCTCGATGCCCTCGGTCGGGCGCGACGGGTCCAGGTAGACCTTCACGAAGAAACGGTCGTTGCGCTCGGTCGAGATGAGATTGTAGATGAGGGCGAAGCGGCCCGGCGTGGGCGACGGGTAGTTGAGATAGTCGACGGTGACGACGTCCGAGAGCAGGTCGAAGCGGCACCGCTCGTCGTCGCGCAGGAACCCCATCACCGCCTTGAGATCGCCCCTTTGAACGATCAGCGTCGGCTGGTTTCGAAACTCGGCGCCGGTGAGTTTCAGGCTCGAAAACCGCTCCTTGACGAAACCGAAGGCGGGGTGATCGAGATTGGGCTTGCCCGGTCGGTTGTTGTTGATCGTCGGCATGTTCGGAGTGTAGCGGTCAGGCGAGCCCGGCGGCGGCGAACTGGCCCTCGGGGTCCGGCCCCGCGACGGCAATGATGGCGTCCTCGCGGGCGTGCTCGCGCGTCAGTCGGCCGAGCCGCGCCGCCTCCAGCAGCCCCGCGCCGAGCGGGACGGGCGTCGGCGGCTCGCCCGAGTCGGCGGACGGCTCGAGCGAGCGGAGAATGACGACCTCGGCGAGCGGGCCGGCGATCTCAAAGAGGCGCACGAGATGGTCCTCGGCGTCGGCGAGCATCTCAGGCTCCAGGCACGCCGCCGGATCGAATGCGAGGCCGAGACTCGGATCGCTTCGCTCGGCGAGCAGCGCGCGAGCGGCGACGGCGTCGGAAACGACGTGGCGGGCGTGCGTGCGCAGCAGGAGCGTCGTGCGGCCGCCGCAGCGGTCGAGGGCGGCGTCGAGGTAGTCCGATAGCGCCTGGCGCCCGGCGGGCATCCAGGTGGCGAATGAGCGGTCAAAGAGGGAGTCGCCGAGCGAGCCGGACCAGGTGACGACGCGGTCCGCCTCCGTCGGGAGCGTCGCGGCGGCGTCCCGCGGCTCATGGGCCAGCGGGTTGAGGGCGGCGACATGGGCGAGCGTTTCGCCGGCGAGCGAGAGGAGGCGGTCGTGGGTCAGTTCGGCAAGAACAAAGGGCATGGTGGGAAGGTACCGCGGGTCGCTGGGCGGAGGTGGTCCGATAGCCCAAGGGTGGTGGTCCGTGATGGTTATCGCGGCCCCGGCGGGAGCGGATGACCGAAAGCTGAGGCTCGACGCGGGAGGTACGCGTCAGAAGAGGAGAGCCGATGATCGCGACCGCCGAAGCCACGCCGAACCCGCTCGTCACGACGCTTGGCCGAAGCCAGTTGATCGACGGGATCACCGCGCTGAACCCGACGGCGACGCACGAGTTCCTGACGAGCTTCGATGACTCGGCGCTGGCGCTGTATCTCGAGCATCTGCACGCGAAGCTCGAGGAGACCGATCCGAAGCGCCCGTGGAGCCGGCCGGGGGATACGGCGGCGATCCGGTGGCGCGAGGCGCGGGACGCGGATTAAGGCCTGAGCGCCGAGCCCGCCGTTGCGTGGCGATGGACGCCCGGCGCCGGATGTACGGGTTGCGGTGCGTGCCCTCAGGGCTTAGTCATCGCTCGGCTGGGTCTTGGCCTCGTCGAGTTCCTTGACCTTACGGAGCGCCTCGGCGAGCTGCTGCTTGAGAAGACGCACGCGGAGGAGGCTCTTGACGCGGGTGATCAGCTCGAGCTGGTGGACCGGCTTGGTGAGGAAGTCGTCGGCGCCGACGTCGACAGCGCGCTCGACGTCGGAGATCTCGCCCAAGGCGGTGACCATGATCACCGGGATCTCGCGGGTGTCCGGATCGCTCTTGATCTTCTCACAGACCTGGTAGCCGGAGAGCCTGGGCATCATGACATCGAGGAGGACGAGGTCCGGCGGGTTCGTCTCGACGGCTTCGACGGCCTGGAGCCCGTCGCGGGCGACGGCGATCCGGCAGCCGATCTCCTCGAGATAGGCCTGGAGAAGCTCGAGGTTCTGCTCGTGGTCATCGACGACCAGAACGGTGGCGCCGGCGATGGCCTCGGCGTCGATATCGGGGAGTTCGTTGGCGGTCGGGGCGTCTGGCATGCGGTTCCTCGTGACAAAGCGGCATGGTACCGGAGTCTGCGAGCGGAGCGCGGGGGGTCGGCCCGGTCGTCGGCGGCTACACTTGTGACTTCGCCACGACCGAGCCGGAAGGATTCACCGAGCATGAGCGCCGCCGCTGAAATCGCGAGAGAAGCCTGGGAGAACGAGTTCCGCGAGCCGAGCCTCGACGAGCTCCGCGGGATGTATGAGGACTCGGAGCTGCATCTCTTTGACGCGTGCCGCGAGGGGGCCCTCGAGCTCGAGGGCGTGGGGTACGAGATCGCCTGGGAGGGCGTCCCGTGGCGGTGGTGCCTCCGGTTCACGCACCCGAGCGAGGAGGGCGCCTTCGCGTACCTGGCGCCGATGCCGGAGAAGCCCGAGCTCTGCGTGCCGCTCTCGAGCGAGTGTGTGGACTCGATCCCGCTTCGCCGCCTGAAGAAGTACGGTCGCGACGGGATCGTGAAGGCGAAGAAGGTCGGCTCTCAGCGCTGGCCTTCCTGGCAGCTTTCGGCGAAGACGGAGCTCGAGGAGATGCTCGACATCCTGAAGCGCAAGCACCGTTTCCTGACCAGCAAGTGAGCTACGGCGACGAGTCGGGCGCCCGCCAGGCGCCGGCCATGTAGATCGTTTTGTTGAGATCGACGTTGTAGTAGGCGGCGGCTTCGGGAAGGGTGAGATCGCGGAGAGGCTCGATGCCGCGGGCGGTGATCTCGGCCGACCAGTCCTCGAAGCCTCCAAGCAGATACTGCTCGAGACGGAGATGCGTGACGAGATCGGCGTCTGAGATGAACGGGCGCGGGAGTCCGCGGCAGGTGTAGCAGAGCACGAGCTCGCTCGAGTCGCGCGAGGAGCGGATGACCCGATCGTTCTTGCACTCGGGGCAGGAGGGCGCCCGCTCGAGTCGGTGCGAGAGCCCGACGAGCCCGCCCGGGAGGCCGGCGGCGATGGACGCCAGGGCGTCGCGCACCGCGGGCTGCTCGAATCGATCCATCGCGCGGCGGTTCTCCTCAGCGCGAGAGAGACCGAGGACCTCGGCGGCCGCGAGGCGGGTGTCGAAGCTCTTGCGCGGCGAGGCGTTCCAGCGGAGCAGCCCGGCCGAAGCGCCGAGGGTGTCGGCGAGGGCGCGGAGCCAGGCGCGCTGCTCCTCGTCGGGCGAGAGGTCGGCCAGGAGCAGCGCGGCGGACGCGGCGACGTGGGAGTCGCTCTCTACGCCGAGCTGCATCGCGAGCAGGGCGAGCCGACGCGCGAGCGTGATCCCATCGCGGCTTGGCGTTTCGTAAGCGACCTCCTCGGCGAGATGGAGGTACTTCGCGGGCTGGGCGGGATCGAGGGCGGCGAGTCGCGCCTCGAGGGGCGCGCCAGCGAGGTCGTGCGGCGCAGCGGTAAGCGTGAGCGCGGTCATCATCGCGCGGAGCGGGAGCGCCGGCGCGCGCGTGGTCGCCGGAGGAAGGCTGAATTCGAGCCGGAGGGCCCAGAGCTCAACGGCGGCGGCGAGGGCGGCTTCGAGCTGCTCGACGCTCGATGCGGCGCGACGCTGGAGCGTGGCGAGATCCGCGATTCGGCGCCTGGCTTCGGCGGCGCGGGCGGGACGCTCGGCGGCGGCGAGGGCGGCGAGGGCTTCGGCGAGCGCCGTCGTCTCCGCGACCGCGAGCTGGATGGGGCCGCTCGCGACGCGCCGACGCCCGTCGCGGCGCCTGCGAGCCTCTTCGGCTTCGAGCGACGCGGCGACGCCGAGGGATGCGGCCTCAGAGAGAAGGCGGTCGGCGATCTCGGCGGCGGCCGCGGCGACGCTTTCACGAGCGGCGCCGGCCTGCTGCTGGGGCGGCGCGAGGGCGTCGCGGATCTCTCGCGCCAGCTCGTCGACGTTGGCGAGCGCGTCCCGGGGGTCGAGCGCGACGAGGAGCCGATCGACGAGCGCCCGGCGGGCCCGGAGCATCCATCCGTCGGCGCGCGGGTCTCCGGTTTGGGTGGTCGCGAGCGTGTCGATCAGCTCGGCGACGCGGGGGGTGCGGGGCGCGCGGGGAAGCTGCTCGAGGACGCCCTCGAGGAGATGGACGTTGTCGAGCTTCGTCGCGGCGACCTCCTGCGCGCGGCGGCGGACGGCGGGCGGCGACCCGAACAGGGCGACCTTCGCGAGCGCACGGGCGTCGATCGGACCGAGCGTGCGTGAGGCGGCGCGGTCGACGGCTTCGAGGGCGAGTTCGCCGTTGCGCCGGACGGTGTGATACTCGACGGTCCAGCGGCCGTCGCCCGGTGACCCGGCCCCGCGCTCGATGTCCCCTTCGGCAAAGGGAGGGAGCGTCGTCGCGACGCTCAGGGCCTCGGCGGCGCGCTCGATCTCGCCCCGCCACGCGCTTTCGGCGGCCGAGAGGAGACGCGCGAGCGAGACGCTGCGGCGAAGGCGGTCGAGGGGGTCGTCGCCGCTGAGCGATCGGAGACTCTCGCGGGCGTCGCGCCAGCTTCCGGCGAGGCGCTCGCGCGGGGCGGGGCCGTCGCTCATGCCCCAGCTCGCGGCGAGCCGGCGGCGGAGGAGCTCTCGCTCGGCGGCGGCGGCTGACGGCGAGAGTTCGATCGACGCGAACTCGGGGAGCGCGAGCGTGCGCATGAGGATGGCGAGATCGATGGAGGCGACGCGGGGGTCGTCGATCCACGCGAGGAAGCGGGCGCGGGCGACGGGGGCGCGAGTGGAGTCGAACCCGGCGCGTCCGGCGAGGCGCTCCGCGGCGTGGAGCGCGGCGCGATCGCGCGAGGGCGGTGTGGAGCCGAGCAGGAGCATCTCGATCGTCTCAAGCGTGATGCGCTGGCGGAGGCGGGCGTGGGCGCGGTCGGAGGTGAGACGATCGAGCATGGCGATCCAGGCGTCCCAGACGCCGGTGCTCGCTGAAGCGTTCGGTCGGACAAGGGCGCCGGCGAGGCGGCGGAGCGCGTCGCGCGCGGCGGGATCGAAGGCGTCTGCGTCGGTCGTTGCGCTGGTGAGAAGCAGATCGCGCGTGGCCTCGGGGACGCGTGGGTCGCTTCGGGCGACGGCGGCAACCCCAGCGGAGAAGACGAGCGAGCGGGCGGCGGCGGGGGTGAGCGGCGATGGCGGCGTCTCGCCGAGGGGCGTCGCGACGGCGCGAGCGGCCCGGCGCGCGG
>CAZXGT010000127.1:0-5848 GCA_964639935.1 uncultured Phycisphaeraceae bacterium | reverse complement strand
CGTCTGCCGATACTCCGAGCGATCAAAGAGCGCCCGCACCGCGCCGTTCTGCCGCATCAGAAGCCCGTCCGAGCCCGGCACGCGATAGACCGCGTCGTACCCGCTCGGCGCCCGGAACTCCGGCGCCGCGCGCAGCAGCGACCGCGCGAGCGGCGAGACATCCTCGAACCCCTGCTCCACCCGCTCGAGCCGCAGGGCCGAGGGATCCTCCGGGACGACGCGCTCGGTCTGCCCGAGCGTCGCCGCCGTCAGGATGATCGCCAGTGCGTGCATGCTTTGGGTATCGGCCTTCCGTCGTCCGGGTTCGAGTTCTATCGGATCAGAATCCGCAGGCGGACCTTCACGACCTCGCCCGGCCCCAACGCGTCGATCCGTTCCCCGCGGGCGCCCCAGGCGTAGATCGCGTCCTTGAGCGGGCGATCAACGTCCGCGACGCCCGAGGATCGCACAAACTCAACGTACGCCACGCGTCCGTCGGGGTCGAAGCTGATCTCCACGAGCGGCGGGTCGGGCCGCGTCGCCACCCGCGTGTAGGCGCTGTAGTTCGGGCCCTTCTTGCGGGTCAGGATCTCGAGGCCCTCGGCGGCGATCGGCCGGCCCCACTCGATCTCCACCGGCTCCTCGATCGACACCGCGTCCGCCTGGCGATCCGCGTTGCCCGGGCGCTCGGCGGCCCGCGCGACCGGCGCCGGATCGACGCGCGCCGCCTCCGCGGCGTCCCCGTCGCGCGGCTCCCCGGCCGGCTCTGTCTCCGTCCTGTCGCGCTCGACTGCGGGCGCGTCGCGCGCCGCCGATGCGAGTTCGATCTCCCGCGCGGCGCGCTCCATCGCGCGAATCGCGCCTCGCGCCGCGTCGGTCGCTCGCTCCTGCGCCTCGCGGAGAACGCGGCGGATCGCCGGCGCCGCGGGGCGTCCCCCGCCGATCTCCTGCGCCGCCTGCTCGATCGTCGAACGCCGCGCCTCGTTCGGCGTCGGCTCCTCGAACCCGATCCACGTGATCGTCGTCGCGTCCGAGCGATCGATCCCGAGCGGCGTCCGATCCCGCTCAGCGCTCGAGGGCGAAGCGAGCCCGCGTTCGCCCTCATAAAGACCAAACGAAGCGGCGAAGATCGCGTGAATCACGACGGACGCGGCCGTCGCGAGCGCCAGACGCCCCATGTCGCGATCCACACTCATGTTCCGATGCTAGGGTTGCGATGGAACACAATGCACCATCTGGACGTTTGACCGGTTGAATCTCCTATCCGAAGCGTTTCGCTTCCCGACCGACCTCGACGTCGCGACTGAAAGGATGTTTTCTCAATGTTGACTCGCCTCGCAGCCACCGTGGCCGCCGTTTCCGTTTCCGCGGCGTCCTTCGCGCAAACCCTGACTCTCGGCGACGAGATGCCCGACATCGGCGACGACGCCGTGTGGATCAAGGGCTCGCCCGTCACCGAGTTCCAGGAAGGCAACGTCTACGTTCTCGATTTCTGGGCCACCTGGTGCGGCCCGTGCATCGCCGCGATGCCGCACATCAACAAGCTCGCCCAGGACTACCGCGACCAGGACGTGAAGGTCATCGGCCTGGCGATCTGGCCGCGGGACGACATGACGCCCACGCGCGACTTCGTCGAGGACAAGGGCGACGAGATGGATTACCTCGTCGCGGAGGACATCGGCGGCCGGATCGCCGAGAGGTACATGGCCGCCACCAACTCCCGCGGCATCCCCACGGTGATGATCGTCGACCGCGAGGGGCGTCTCGCGTGGAAGGGCCATCCGATGAGCATGGATGAGCCCTTCGAGAAGATCGTCGCGGGCGAATACTCGCTCGATCAGGCGAAGAAGACCGCCGAGCTTCAGAAAAAGAGCGAGCAGCACCTTGAGGCCGCGCAGCAGGCGGCCAGCCGCGGGGACTGGGACGCCGCCGTCGTCGAGGTCGACAAGATCACCAAGCTCGAGATCCCCGAAGCCGACATGTACAAGCTCGTCAAGTTCCAGCTTCTCGCGACCGAGCAGCAGGCCAACCGCCCCAAGGAGGCGATGGAGTACGGGCGCGCGCTCGTCAAGGAGCACGGCGATGATCCGCAGGTCATGGCGCAGCTCGCGGGCTACATCGCGGCGGCGCCCATCGCCGAGGGCCAGCGCGACCTCGATCTCGCCCTCGACGCCGCAAAGAAGGCCGTCAAGCACGCCGACCGCGACTTCTTCGCCGCCCACGCCGCCCACGCCGCCGTGCTCGACGCCATGGGCGAGAGCAAGAAGGCCGTCGACGCGCAGATGAAGGCCATCGAGGCCGCCAAGGACGCCGGGCAGCCGGACGCCGTCAGGCAGCTCGAGGCCGCCCTCGACCTCTACAAGGCCATGTCGACGAGCTCAGCGAACTGATCTGATCTCGCGTGAGAATCAGCGCCTCATCCGGCGCCGCGATCCCTCAACGGGTCGCGGCGTTTTTCTATGGGGCCGCCGGGCGCCCGATCACGCCGACGTTCTTCACGCCCGCCGCGGAGAGCGCGTCGAGCACGCGGAGCAGCGCGCCGCTTGCGGCGCGCTCGTCGGCCGCGACGAGCACGCGCTTGCCCTCGCCCGCGAGTTGCGCGACGCGCGGGCCCAGGTCGGCGTCGCTCACCGGCTCGCCCAGCACGCGCACCGTCCCGTCGGCGAGCACCGTCACGCTCACGATCTCCGTTCGCTCCACCGCCTCGCCCGACGCGACCGAGGGCAGCGTCACGTCCAGGGCGTCGGCGCGAACCATCATCGCCACCGAGAAGATGAAGAAGGTCAGCAGCAGGAAGATCACGTCGATCAGCGGCATGATCTCAAGCCGCGGTTCCTCGAGGTCGATGCCCGTGAGCCGCCGTCGCATGGCTTGGACTCTACCCGCCCGGCCCGCGGCGAACCTACGATGCCCGCCCATGCTCACGCCGAGCCGAGATGAATTCGTGGAGCTGGCCGCCCGGCGCGACCCCGCGCGCCGCGCCGCGATCCCCGTCGCCCTCAAGCTGCTCTCGGACCAGCTCACGCCCGTGCTCGCCTACCGCCGCCTCGTCGCCCCCGACAACCGCACCGCGCCCAGCTTCCTCCTTGAATCCGTCGAGAACGGCGACCGCCAGGGCCGCCACTCCATCCTCGGCGCCCGCCCCGCCCTCGAGGTGATCGCGAAGGAGCGAAGCGTCGCCATCGAGAGCCACCGCACGGGCGAGCGCCGTGTCGAGCGGACCGACGACCCGCTCGCGACACTCCGAGAGCTCGCCGCCGAGATCCAGTTCCTCCGCCCCGAGCGCTCGCCGCTGCCGGACGCCCCGCTCGGCGGGTGGTTCGGCTACGCCGCCTACGACGCGGTGCGCTACGCCGAGCCGGGCAAGCTGCCCTTCGCGGGCGCTCCAGAGGACGACCGCGGGCTCCCCGACCTGCACTTCGCGCTCTACGACCAGGTCGCGATCTTCGATCACGCGGACAAGACGGTGACGGCGGTCGTCGTCGCGACGCTCGAGCCCGGGGACGACGCTGGCGCCGCCTGGGACGCCGCCGCGCGGCGCGTCGAGTCCCTCGCGCGGGAGCTCGAGGCGCCCGGAGCGCCGCTCCCGACCGGCCGACTCGCGCCCGAGACCAACCGGCCCGCCGCGCTCCGCTCGAACCTCACCCGCGAGACCCACGCGCAGATGGTCGCCCGCGCGAAGGAGTACATCGCCGCGGGCGACATCTTCCAGGTCGTCCTCGGCCAGCGATTCCAGGCGCAGTCGGACACCGACCCCTTCGAGATCTACCGCGCGCTGCGCGCCGTGAACCCCTCGCCCTACATGGTCTACCTCCAGGCGCGCGGGTGCATCCTCGTCGCGTCGAGCCCCGAGATCCTCTGCCGCGTCCGGCGCGATCGGTCGACGGGCGAAGCCGTCGTCACCAACCGCCCGCTCGCCGGCACGCGCCGGCGCGGCGCGACGGCCGGCGAGGACGCCGCGCTCGAGGCCGAGCTCCTCGCCGATCCCAAGGAGCGCGCCGAGCACGCGATGCTCGTGGATCTCGGGCGCAACGACGTCGGCAAGGTCGCCCGCGCCGGATCGGTCCGGACGCCGAAGCTCATGGAGATCGAGCGCTACTCCCACGTCATGCACATCTCCTCGACCGTCACCGGCGCCCTCCGCGACGGGCTCGACGCCTGGGACGCTCTCCGCGCCGCATTGCCCGTCGGCACCATCTCCGGCGCCCCCAAGATCCGCGCCATGCAGATCATCGACGAGCTCGAGCCCCTCCGCCGCGGGCCCTACGGCGGCGGCATGGGCTACGTCTCGCTCGACGGCGACATGGACATCGCGCTGACCCTGCGCACCATCGTCGTCCCTACCGACCGCCCGCCGACCGAGCCCGGCTTGGGGAAATGGACCTACCACATCCAGGCGGCCGGCGGGATCGTCGCCGATTCCGAGCCCGCCGCCGAGTACGACGAGACCGTCAACAAGGCGGCGGCGCTGGCCCGGGCGATCGAGCTGGCCGGCCGAGCCTTCACCCCCGATGCGCCCGCCGAGCGGTAGTCTCGCCTCAAGACCGAAAACGCTTTCGACGATGAGCCCTCGGGAGGTACAATCCTCGCATGAGCACCGCCACGCCCGACACGCAGCGCCGCACGCAGTCTGAGTCCAGAACGGAGACGCGCCGGCCCTGGCTCTGGAACGTCGTGCTCCTCGACGACGACGAGCACACCTACGACTACGTCATCAACCTCGCGCAGGAACTCTTCAACCGCACGATCGAGGACGCGTTCCTGATCGCCCGAACCGTCGACACCGAGGGCCGCGCGATCCTCACCACCACCCACCGCGAGCACGCCGAGCTCAAGCGCGAGCAGGCCATCGCCTTCGGCCGCGACCTGCTGCTCTCGGCCTCCACCGGCCCGATGCGCGTCGTGCTCGAGCCCGCCGGCGACGCCGAGGACGAGCCGGCGGAGTGAGCCGCGCCCCTGATCCCAGGCCGCGCGTCGTCGTCGCCGAGCCGCTCTCGCCCGAGCCGCTCGACTGGCTGCGCGACCGCGCCGACGTCGTTGATCTCACCGGGGGCGGCGAGCTCGCCGAAGCCCTCGCCGAGGCCGACGGGCTCGTCGTCCGCACCTACACGAAGGTCGATCGCGAGCTGCTCGAGAGCGCTCCGAAGCTGCGCGTCGTCGGCCGCGCGGGCGTGGGGCTCGACAACATCGACCTCGACGCCTGCGAGGAGCGCGGCGTCGCCGTTGTCAACACGCCGGACGCGAACACCACCGCCGTCGCCGAGTACGTGCTCTCGGCGGTGATGAGCCAGCTCCGCCCGCTGCGGTCGCTCCGCCGCGCGGTGGACCGGGACGAGTGGGAGCGCCTGCGCCGCGAGGCGATCACGCCCAAGGAGCTCGCCGATCTGACCATCGGCATCTACGGCCTCGGCAAAACGGGCAAGGGCGTCGCGCGTCGCTTCGCGTGCGCCGCGCGACGCGTCGTCTACTTCGACGTCGAGGAGATCCCGGAGCGCGAGCGCCACGGCGCCGAGCCGGTGACCGTCGACGAGCTGCTTCGCGAGTCGGACGCGATCACGCTCCACGTCGACGCGCGCCCGGCGAACCACGGGCTCATCGGCGCCGAGGAGCTCGCGAAGATGAAGCCCGACGCGATCCTCATCAACGCGGCGCGGGGCGTCATCGTCGACGACCACGCCCTCGCCGATCATCTGCTCGAGCACCCCCAGGCGCGGGCGGTGGTGGACGTCTTCGATCCCGAGCCCTTCACGGGCGACTGCCCCCTGCTCAAGCGTTCCAACGCGCTGCTCACACCGCACATCGCCGCCGCGACCAGCGCCGCGAAGACCGCGATGAGCTGGGTGGCGCGCGACGTGATGGAAGCGCTCGA
>CAZXGT010000126.1:0-5854 GCA_964639935.1 uncultured Phycisphaeraceae bacterium | reverse complement strand
AGATCAAGCCGATCAAGCTGCGCAAGCAGCGCCGGCCCGAGCAGTTCCTCGAGGGTCTTCGGCGTCTTCGGCGTGCCTGAAACGAGCATGGGCCTCCGGGATCATTCGGGATCGCCGCCCGTATAGTAGGTGTTCACCCACGACCCGCGAATCTTCGGAGACGCCATGAGACTTGTGTTGCCCATCCTCGCCGCCCTGACGTTCATCGCGCCCACCCTCGCGCAGGACAGCCCGGCGCAGCTCCGCCGCCAGATCGATCAGCTCACCGAGCAGATCGCCGAGCTCGAGGCCGAGGTCGCTCGCGCCAACGAACGCATCGAAAAGCTCATCGAGGAGAATCGCCGCCTCCGCGACGCCCTGCGCTCCAGCGACCGCGGCCCCGGCGACCCCGGACGCGAGTCCGCGCCCGAGGAAACCAAAGCCGAGATCCCGGATGACCCCTTCGCGGCCCCCGCCGCGATGCGCGCGCACATCGAGCGACAGTGGAACCAGGAGTTCGGCGACATCCGCATCACGCCAGACGACGTCAACACGCAATATCTCCGAAGCCTCAGGCGGTGGGCGTCGAGCCTCGAGCGCGACCTGCGCGGCGACTTCACCTGGCGCGTCTTTGTGGAGCGTGCGGCAGAAGAAAACCGCCAGATCGGCGCGGTCGTCCGAGTGCTGGATCAGCAGGACCGCCCCATCGGCGATCCGGCGAGCGTGACCGCCCGCGGCGTCACGGGCCGACTGCTCCTCGCGGCGGCGAAGGATTCCGTGATCATCATCGAAGGTCGAACGCGCATCAACCTGAATGTCAGCGTCCAGCACGGCGCAGGCGACGAACTCGTCGGCCCCTACCTCATGTTCGAGGACGAGTACGAGGTCACGCGAGCGCGGTACGAGTAAGCATCACGTCCCGAGGATATTCAGCCCGCAATCCACGTACAGCGTCTCGCCCGTCACGCCCTTGCCGAGGTCGCTCAGCAGGAAGACCGCGGCGCCGCCCACGTCCTCGCCCTCGACATTCCGCTTAAGCGGCGCTCGCTTCGGCGCCTCGTCGAGCATCCCGCCGATGCCCCCCACCGCGCTCGACGCGAGCGTCCGCAGCGGCCCGCCCGAGATCGTGTTCACACGGATGCCATCGCCTCCGAGATCGCTCGCGAGATATCGAGCCGTGCATTCGAGCGCCGCCTTCGCCACGCCCATCACGTTGTACCCGCTCACCACCTTCTCGGCGCCGTAGTAGCTCATCGCGATGATCGAGCCGCCGCCGCCCTCGGCCATCATCGGACGCGATCGCCTCGCCATCGCCGCGAGCGTGTACGCCGAAATATCCACCGCCGAGAGATACGCCTCGCGCGGGGTCTCGACGAACTGCCCCTCCGCGAGCCACTCGCGATCCGCAAACGCGATCGAGTGAACGACAAAGTCAAGCCGATCGTTCGCCTCGCCGTACGCCTCGAAAACGCGGTCGAGTTCCTCGTCGCTCCCCGCATCGCACGGCGCCAGGAAGAAATCGCTGATCCCGAGCTTCTCCACCGCCTTGCGCGTCCGCCGCTCGTTCTTCTCGCCGGGAAGACAGGTGAACCCGCACGCGCCGCCCGCGTCGATGATCGACTTCGCGATATGCCACGCGTACGAACGATCGTTCGCGACGCCGAAGATCAGACCAACCTTGCCGTCCATCATGCCCATGAGAAGGCCTCCAGAGAGTGCGATAAAACGAAGCGGCGCCGATCAGGACCAGTCCAGAACGATCTTCCCGAACTGATCCGCCCCCTCAAGCCGCGACCACGCCGTCTTGGCCTCGCGCCACGGATGCACCGAGTCGATCACGGGATCAAGCGTCCCGCTCCGCAGCAGCGCCGTCACCTCCCCGAACTCCTCGTTCGATCCCATCGTCGAGCCGAGGACACGAAGCTGATTCCAGAACACCCTCGCCAGATCCGTCTCCGCGCGCGGCCCCGCCGTGGTGCCGCAGGTCACGAACGCCCCGCCGCGCGCCAGCGACTTGAGGCAGGCGAGATGCGTTGGCTTCCCGACCGAGTCGATCGCGAGATCCACGCCGCGACCGTGCGACCACGACCGAACCTGTTTGCTCCAATCCTCGCCCGTGTCGAGCACGCCCTCCTCGGCGCCCAGCCCCTTCGCTCTATCCAGCTTCCACTCGTGGCGGCTCGTCACGACAACCGGGCATCCCATCCACAGGCAGATCGACAGCGCCGCCGTCGCGACCCCGCCGCCGATGCCCGTGATCAGCACCCGCTGCCCCGGGTGCAGGCCCGCCTTGCGGATCATCCCCCACGCGGTCAGCGTGACAAGGCCGAACGCCGCCGCCTTCTTCGGGTCCATGTCGCCGACGACGCGCAGGTTCGACACCGGCGCCGTGAACGCCTCACGATGCGTGCCGAAACGGTGCTCGCCGATCAGCTCGTACTCCGGCGCCAGCGTCGCTCCCGGCGGGTCCGTCGGCTTCGCCCTCTGCGGGATCGAGAGCGCCGCGTTCATGATCACGCGCTGACCGATCCATGACTTATCGACGCCCTCGCCGACCGCCTCAACGACGCCGCAACCGTCGCAACCGCTGATCCGCGGGTACTCGAGCTCCAGCCCCGGCACGCCCATGCCGACCCACAGATCCATGTGGTTCAGCGCGCTGGCCTCCGTGCGCACGAGCGCCTCGCCCGCCACCGGATCGCTCGTCGCGTCGAAATCATCACGAACCGCGACGATGTCGGCCACCGCCCCGGGCTCTCCCTGCTTCTCAAGAACGACTGCTTTCATTCCCGCAGGGTACCCGGCCGACGCGCTCGCGTCGCGGGCCGCGGAATCAACCCCAGGCGGAGATGAGACTCGCCAGATCGCTCGCCCCGACCGCGCCGTCGCCATCGAAGTCCGCCGGGCACCCGGCGCCCGCCGGACACGTTCCCCAAGCCGCGATAAGCGACGCCAGATCCGAGGCGTCCACCGACCCATCGCCGTTGAGATCCTGCGGCGGAGTCAGCACCGCCGTCACCGCGATCGTCCCGGAGATCGCGATGTTCGTCAGCGGCACCGTCACATCCCCGAAGGGTGGGATGTTCTGCGTCACCGTCCCGAGGACGACGTCGGTCGCTGAGGCCTGGCCGAAACCCATCGCGTCAAGCTCGATGCGGATCGTCGCGGCCACCGACGGCGCCTCCGGCGGCGGAGGCGAGACGATGAACTCATCCACAAGAACGATCGGCGCCGGGCCGGCCGCCGAGTCCATCCCCATGCGCAGCTCGGGGTCGATGTCATCCGTCACGTCGACCTGAAACGGCGAGCCGAGGAACGACACCGTGGCGATCACCGACGTCAGCTCGTACGTCGCGTCGTACCTGAACGCGTTCGGATCCACGGCGGTCGGCGACGTCCAAAACACGTCCTCGCCGCCCGTCGAGAGATCGAAGTTCCAGATCTCTGGCGTTCCAGCAAGCGTCGTGGCGGCGGCGGTCAACGCGATCGAAGCGGCGGCGATCAGTCGCATGGTCTCTTCTCCTCTGGCTTTGACGCTTGAAGCATACATCCGCCAAGCCCCGGACCGAAGCGGATTTCAGCTCGGAACCACGCCGAGGAGCCGCCCGAGCGTCCGGATCCGATCGGTGACGCTTTGCGGCGGCGCGGGCGAGGCGTTGTGACGCAACAAAACGAGCGTCAGGTCGTCAGCGAGCGCCGTGCCGCCCGCGATCCCCTCGATCCGCTCGACCAGAGCCGGGACGAACTCCGCGTCATCGTGCGGAAGAGTTCCGAGCAGCTCGATCAGCCCCTCCTCGCCGAGCTCTCCCCCGCCCGGTGATCGGACCTCGGTCGCCGCGTCCGAGTAGAGCAGAACGCGATCTCCGCGCTCGAGCCGAACCGCGAGCTGCTCGTAGCTCGTCTCGTCGATCACGCCGAGCGGAAGATCGCTCAACCCCGCTTCTTCACCACGACGCGTCACCTCAGGATGATCCGCATCCAGAGCCGACCAGCGACCGTTCTCCCTTGAGAACAGCGGCCGGGGGTGCCCGGCGCGCACGAAGAGAAACGCACGCGCCGGCGCCCAGTACGTCCCAAGCACGGCGGTCGCGAAGAGCCCCGTCGAGCTGCCTTCCCCGGAGAACGCGCGATTGAGCGCACGCGTCAGGCGACTCTGATCGGGCGTGTTGATGTGGCGACGCATGAGCCGACGAAGCGCCCGGGACGCCGCGCTCACCGCTTCACCATGCCCGGAAACGTCGGCGACCGCCACCCGCAGAATGTTCCCTCCAGCGCAACCCGAGAGGTAATGCACATCGCCCCCACGCCGACTCCCGGCGTGAGGCCGGCTGTAGACCCACACGTCCACCCCCGGGGCCGATACGGCGTCAAAGACCGCGCCGCTCCCGCCCCAGATCTCCATGCACTGAAGCCGGTGCTCGCGGGGCGCCACGGTGTTCTCGATCGCGTTCACTCCTCAGTCAACGAGATCCGCCGCGTGACTATTCGCCCCACTCTCCCCCGGAGCACGCCAATCCGCCCCGAGCTCGCCCGGCGCGACGCAGCGCGATCAGGCCCCAAGCACCTCGCTGAGCAGCTCCGGAATCCCCTTGGAATGCGTCGCGACCGTCTCGAGAATCGGACGCTTCCCCGCGACATCCCGAAGATCCTTCACCAGCTCGTTCTCCCCGGGATGATCCGCCTTGTTGCACACGAACACGTCGGCGATCTCCAGGATGCCCGCCTTGTCCATCTGCACCGCGTCGCCCATTCCCGGCGTGAGAACGAGCAGTGTCCGGTCCACATGCCCGCGGATCTTTGTCTCGTTCTGCCCGGCGCCCACCGTCTCCACAAAGACCGTGTCGAATCCCGGCCGATCCGGATCGTCGCACCCGCCGATGAGCTCGACGATCTCGTCGAGACCGTGGTAGTCCTCGCCCGAGATCGCCAGAGACCGGTAGTACACGGCCTCGCCGAGGCGATTGAAGTCGACGCGGAGGCGATCCCCCAAGAGCGCTCCGCTCGTGATCGGGCTCTTCGGGTCAAAGGCGAGAACCGCGCACCGACCGAGCGACTCGTCCTTCTCAGCCATCCGCGTCAGCTCGCTCGCGAGCTGGGCGACCAGCGTGCTCTTGCCCGCTCCGGGCGAACCCGTCACGCCGATCACCCGCTTGGGCCGCTTCCTCGTGGCGCCGTCCCGAAGCTCCCGGCCCTCATGAACCATCGAGATGTCGCGAGCAAGCTGCGCCGTGGGCGTCGCTCTGGCGATCTCCGGCTCGTAGCGCTTCACCGCGCCCTTCGCCGCGTTCACCACATCCTGGAGCCCGGTGCCCGTCGTGAACACCTCCGCCACGCCCATCTCGCGGAGCCGAGGGATGTCCTCCTGCGGCAGGATCCCCCCCATATGGACGGGAAGATCCGGGCGGCCGAGGTCGCGGAGCGCTTCGAGGAGCTTCGGCCCGAGAGAGAGATGCGCGTTGCTCATCATCGAGGCCGCGATCACGTCGCAGTCCTCGTCGCGCGCTCCGATGGCAAGGCTCATCGGCGTCTGCCAAAGGCCTGAATAGATAACGTGCGCTCCGCTGTCGCGAAGCGCACGTGCGATGATCTTTGCCCCGCGATCATGCCCGTCCAGGCCCATCTTGCCCAGAAGAACTCGCGGTCTGTGGTCGAGATCGGCGCACCGATCGACCTTTTCAAACTCAGTGGTCGGCGTATTGAGGGTGCTCGTCATAGATCGGAAGTGTAGCCGATCCGCAAGGCCCCCACGCCAACGATCACCGACGGGCTGTCAGTTGAAGCTGCAATGACGCAGCGACTTACCAGCCGCCGCCGCGACCACCGCCTCCGCCGCCGCGACGACCACCGCCGCCGCCGCCGCCGAAGCCGCGACCGC
>CAZXGT010000125.1:1280-5887 GCA_964639935.1 uncultured Phycisphaeraceae bacterium | reverse complement strand
CGGGCGCCGCGGCGCTCTTCGGCCTCGGCGGTCTCGCCGCCGCCCGTCGCCGCCGCTAATCCCGGCTTCGACGCCACTCAGTGATGAGTGAGTTCGACTCCTGATGATGACGCCCTGGTCCGAAAGGGCCAGGGCGTTTTTCTTTCGGCCGCGATGGCCAAGGGCTCAATACTCCGCAAGCGCAGGGTATTTCGTTGCTCAACCGCGGACTGAAACTAGACTTGTTTCGTGGTGAATCGCTCAAGCGAACCGAGCGAAACCGCTTTGTGGGAGGAGAAAACGGATGGTCAAGGAAGCGGAATCGCACTACGACGTCCTGATAATCGGCGGCGGCCCGGCGGGGTCGACCGTCGCCTCGCTGCTTCGCAAGTACAACCCCGACCTGAGCGTCCTGATCCTCGAGAAGGCCAAGTTCCCGCGGGACCACGTCGGCGAGAGCCAGCTCCCCTCGATCAGCCCGATCCTCAAGGAGATGGGCGTGTGGGACAAGGTCGAGCAGGCGGGCTTCCCGATCAAGATCGGCGCCTCCTACACCTGGGGCGCCAGCAACGACCGGTGGGACTTTGATTTCTTCCCGGTCGAGCAGTGGAAGGATGAGCCGCGCCCCGCACGGTATGAGGGGCAGCGGACGTACACGGCGTTCCAGGTCGATCGGGCCGAGTACGACACCATCCTGCTGCGCCACGCCGAGGAGATGGGCGTGGAGGTTCGCGAGGAGACGAAGGTCGCCGAGATCTCCGTTGACGGTCCTGAGGCGAACGGGGACGGTCGGTGCGCGAAACGCGTCACCGGCGTGGTGACCGACACGGGCGAGCGAATCACGGCGAGGTATTACATCGACGCGTCGGGCGTCGTCGGGCTCATCCGGCGGGCGCTTGGCGTTGAGACGCAGGTCAACGAGCGTCTGCGGAACATCGCGGTCTGGGACTACTGGCGGAACGCGGAGTGGGCGGTCGAGATCGGGGTGGGGACGACGCGCGTGCAGGTGCGCTCGCTGCCCTACGGGTGGATCTGGTTCATCCCGCTCGGGCCCGACCGAACGAGCATCGGCCTGATCACGCCGACCGATCACTACAAGAAGACCGGGCTCTCTCCCGAGGAGCTGTACCGTCAGGCGATCGAGGAGCAGCCCGAGATCGCGGGGCTCACGAAGAACGCCGAGCCCGAGGGCCAGCTTCAAAGCTGCAAGGACTGGTCGCATCTGGCGAACCAGCTGGCCGGCGACAACTGGTTCATCTGCGGCGAGGCGGCGGGGTTCGCCGACCCGATTCTCGCGGCGGGCATGAGCCTGGCGCACGGCTCGGCCCGCGAGACGGCGTACGCGATTCTGGAGCTCGAGCGCGGCGAGCTCGACGCCGAGTGGGTCCGGGACCGCTACGACCACCGCAACCGGCAGAACATCGGGCAGCACATCCGCTTCGCCGAGTTCTGGTACGCGGCCAACGGGTGCTTCTCGGACATCGCGGAGCACTGCCAGAACATCGCGAAGGACTCGGGGCTCAAACTCAGCCCGCGCGAGGCGTGGCGCTGGCTCAGCCAGGGCGGGTTCACGACGGAGCAGATCGGCTTCGCGACGTTCGGCTCGTTCGACATCGCCTCGGCCAAGCACGTGATCGAGCAGTTCGATCCCGACGGCCGGTCGTGCGAGATGCTCGTGGACAACTACAACGTCTTCAATCTGAATCTTCGCGGCGCGGAGAAGGCCAAGCTCGGCTCGCTCGAGGAGGGGCGGATCAAGCAGATCGACTGCTACCGGCGCGGAACCGCGACGCTCCCGCTCACGGGCTATTACGGCGTGGTCTTCTCGGCGCTTGAGCGCTCGAGCCACATCGAGGAGATCGTCAAGCTCCTCAAGCAGTGGATCAGCCAGCATTACCCGCCGGACAAGCACTACACCGCGTTCAACGCGTGCATCCAGGCGCTCGAGGTGATGTGCCAGGAGCACTGGGTGCTTCGCAAGGTCAACAAGAAGAAGCCGATGCTTCGGGTGTCCAACAAGGAATCGAAGTTCATCCGCTCGAGCAAGGACGCGGATCAGTCCATCGCCACGGCCGGCGCGACGTTCAAGTCGAACATCTGACGCGCACAGGTTTCCCCAAGAGTCGCACGCTTCCCGCCTTGTTTCCGCAAAGGAAGGCAGACGCCCCGGAACACACCGCAGACGACAATCAGGACCGCCGGAGTCACGGCCCTCGCGTCGCCCGCTGGAGATCACGATGATTCAGCAGCAGGCTCTCGATTACGATGTGTTGATTCTTGGAGGCGGTCCCGCCGGCTCCACGCTTGGCTCTCTTCTCAAGAAGTATCGGCCTGGGCTTTCGGTCCTGATCGTCGAGAAGGAGCGGTTCCCTCGGGATCATGTGGGCGAGAGCCAGCTCCCGGGCGTCAGCGCGGTGCTCCACGAGATGGGGTGCTGGGACAAGGTCGAGGCGGCGAACTTCCCGGTGAAGATCGGCGCCTCCTACACCTGGGGCGCGACGACCACGCCGTGGGACTTTGAGTTCGTCCCGCTCGATCGTGTGCCCGAGAACGTCCAGCGGCCGGCCAAGTACGACGGGTACCGCTTGCAGACCGCGTTCCAGGTCGATCGCGCGGTGTACGACGAGATCCTGCTGAATCACGCGGCGGAGCTGGGGTGCGACGTCCTTCAGGAGACGCGGGCTGATCGGATCGAGCGCGAGGGCGACCGCGTCCTCGGCGTGACGCTCTCGGACGGGCGGACCGTGACGGCGCGGTGGTACGTCGATGCGACGGGCGCCGCGGCGACGCTCCGGCGGAAGATGGACGTGAAGGTGACCGCGCCGACGCTCCTGCAGAACGTCGCCTTCTATCAGTATTGGAACTGCGCGGAGTGGGCGAAGACGACGGACATCGGCGCGACGCGGGTGCACGTGCGGTCGCTGCCCTACGGGTGGATCTGGTTCATCCCGCTCTCGGCGACGCGGACGAGCATCGGACTCGTGACGCCGGCCAAGCACTACAAGGCGTCGGGGCTCGCGCCCGCGGAGCTCTACCGCAAGGCCCTGGGCGAGGAGCCGTTCGTCTCGAAGCTCATCACGAACGCCGAGGCCGAGAGCGAGAAGGTCGAGACGACGACCGACTGGTCCTTCGTCGTCGATCGGACCTACGGGGACAACTGGTTCCTCTGCGGCGAGACGGCCGGCTTCGCGGACCCCATCCTCGCGGCGGGGCTGACGCTCACCCAGACGGGCGCGCGAGAGCTGGCGTACACGCTCATCGAGCTCGACATCGGGGAGCACGACGGGGGCTGGCTGATCTCGCGCTACGACGAGCTGCAGCGCAACCGGGTTCGCCAGCACCATCGCTTCGCTGAGTACTGGTACTCGGCCAACGGCATCTTCGAGGACATCCGCGAGAACTGCGCCGAGATCGCCAAGGACGCCGGGCTCGATCTCAACCCGGATCAGGCGTTCCGGTGGCTCTCTACAGGCGGGTTCGCGGACGACACGCCCGGGCGCGTGGGCGTCGGCGGCTTTGACATCTCCTCGCTCAAGCACACGATGCAGTGGCTCACCGGCGAGGCGGCCAACTGGCAGATCTCCGGCAAGAACGTCTTCAAGCTCAATCTCAAGGGTGCGGAGAAGACGACGGTGGCGCACCTCGAGAACGGACGGATCAAGGCCGTCCCGTGCTACGTCCGCGGCGGGAAGAAGCTGGCGATCGCGGGGCTTCAGGGGCTGATCATCGAGGCGTTGCGCAAGCACTCCACGGTCGATCAGATCTTCAAGCACGTGCGGACGCAGTTCTCCGGCTCGACGGGCGCGCAATCGATCGACAACACCATCCTGCAGGTGCTCGAGGCGCTCACGGCTGAGCGCTGGGTGCAGACGTCCGTCCGGAAGGGCAAGCCCGTTCTGATCATCGACCCCGAGGAGAAGAACGGGTTCATCTGCCAGCACCGCGAGGACCGTCTGCGGCGACCCGAGGCGTCCGCCTTCGAGACGCCGGACGTGGATCTGCCGGAGGCGAAAGGCGCTCAGCCTCTGCAATGAACAGCGCGAGCGCCGACGGCGCTCTCGCTCTTTGAGTTCGTGGGGATTTCGCGGAACTCCCGCCGCGGGTCAGGCGAAGTGGGCGAAGGCCTTGTTGGCCTCGGCCATGCGGATGGTCTGCTCGCGGACCTGGATGGCCTTGCCCTCGTTCTTGGCGGCGGCGTAGAGCTCATCGGCGAGGCGCTGGGCCATCGGTCGGCCCTTCTCCTTGCGCGCGGCGTCGATGATCCATCGGTAGGCGAGGGACTGCTGGCGACGCTTGGGGACCTGCATGGGGACCTGGTAGTTGGCGCCGCCAATGCGCTTGGAGCGGACCTCGACGTAGGGCTTGACGTTCTCGATCGCCATGTGGAAGACGTCGAGCGACTTCTCGGGGGCGTTCGGGTCCGTCTCTTTCTTGAGCTTGGCGTCGATGAGGTCCATCGCGTCGTAGACGCAGCGGGTGGCCGAGGTCTTGCGACCGCCGGTCATGATGCAGTTGATGAACTTGCTCAGACGGAGGTCCTGGTACCTGGCGTCGGGGCGGAGCTGCTCTTCGGACTTGGTGATGCGACCGGCCATTGGCGTTCTCCTGGCTCGTCTGGCGCCGGCTTT
>CAZXGT010000125.1:0-1180 GCA_964639935.1 uncultured Phycisphaeraceae bacterium | reverse complement strand
TGGTTCGATTACTTGCCGCGCTTGACGCCGTACTTGGAGCGGCCCTGCTTGCGGCCGTCGACGCCGAGGGAGTCGAGGGTGCCCCGGACGATGTGGTAGCGGACGCCGGGAAGGTCGCGGACGCGGCCGCCGCGGACGAGCACGATGGAGTGCTCCTGAAGGTTGTGGCCTTCGCCGCCGATGTAGGCGGTGACTTCCTTGCCGTTGCTGAGGCGCACGCGGGCGACCTTGCGGAGCGCGGAGTTGGGCTTCTTGGGCGTGACCGTGCGGACCTGAAGGCAGACGCCTCGGCGCTGCGGGCACTTCTCGAGGTCGCGCACCTTGCTCTTGGCGGTCTGCTGCTTGCGAGGCTTGCGAATCAGCTGATTGATCGTCGGCATGTGGTCCCCACCACTCCTTCGTGACAGACGCCGACCCACCGCCGGCGAGCCGAGAAGTGTACCAGAATCGCGGGCGGTGGCAACCGCGCCGCCGCGCCGGCCGCCTACCCGAACGAGATCCGGCCGGAGGCCAGCTTCCACCCGCCCCACACCGCCGCGAGCCCCACGACGTGGCTCAGGAGGATGTAGCCCGTCGCCCGCCAGGCGTGGCCGCGCATCGCGAGGTCCACCGCCTCCCATGCGTAGGTGGAGAAGGTGGTGAAGGCGCCGAGGAAACCGACGAAGACGGCCGCCCGAACCGCGGCGGTCGGGTCCCACCGGGGAGCGCCCTCGGGCGTCATCGCCAGCGCGAGCAGGGCGCCGATCGCGACGCATCCGAGCGCGTTGACGGCGAAGGTTCCCCACGGCCAACCGGCGCCGATCCGCCCTGCCGCGGCGGAGACGAGATACCGCGCCACGGCGCCGCCCGCTCCGCCGACGGCGATCCCTGCCAGCACGCTCCCGCTCATGGTGGGCGCCGCCATGGCGTCAGATTACCCGGCGGGCGCAGACTGTGGCCTCTTCCGCCGCTCGAGCCAGAACGCGAGCCCGGCGATGACTGCGCACGGGCCGGCGACGCTCGCGACGCTGATCGCGTCCCGGCCGGGGCCGGAGGGGAGCAGGCCGAAGCGAAACTCGTTGTCGATCTTTTCGAGAGCGCCGGACTCGTCTTCGAGCCCGGTGTCGGCGAAGAGGTCGCCGAGGCCCTCGTCGGACCCCGCCTCGACGGCCGCGAGGTTCTCGCTCGGGTACCGCGTCCA
>CAZXGT010000124.1:0-5953 GCA_964639935.1 uncultured Phycisphaeraceae bacterium | reverse complement strand
CTCTCAGATCGCGTCGAGGTCGGCGTCGCCCGTGAAGTCCTCGGGTTTGGTCTTGACGAACCCGAACCAGAAGAAACAGAAGGCGGGCCAGGGGAGGCCGATGAGTGCGGTGCAGCCGAGCCCGAAGAGCGCCCCCATCGTCCCGGACTGCTGTTGCATCTGGGTGAACTGGGCGTCGGGGTTGGCCTCCATCCAGACCCGGATGTCCTCCTGGACATCGAGCTGGAGCTTCATCGACCAGAGCGTGGAGATGACGCCGATGAGGGCGTAGGCGAGGAAGATGTATCGAGACGTGTACTTGCGCAGGAGGCACATGACGCCCGCGACCAGAAGCAGGATCGCGCCGACGAGCCCGACGACGCCGACGACGTAGTTGATCATCGGCGGGTCGAGCATGACCTCCGGCGCGCCGCCCTCGAGCCCGCCGAGGAACTTGCTGTTCACCCATCCCTGGAGCGGGATCAGGGCGCCGCAGAGGACGCCGAGCCCGCCGAGAACCACAGAGACGATGCCGACCGGCTTGGTCCAGCCGGGAAGGTCGGGCTCGTCGTCGAAGAGGTCGTCGGGGTTGGCGACGAAAACGCCTCCGTCGCCCGTGTCCGCGTGTAGAGGGTCCGCGGGTGGAGGGTCGGCGGATGGAGGGTCCGCGGGACGGGCATCGGCGGGGGCGTACGGATCTTGGGGGTCGGCCATGGCGTGGTGTACCGCTAGAGCTGTTTAAGGAAGCGGACGTCGTTCTCGAAGAGCATGCGGATGTCGGGAACCTTGTACTTGCCCATGACGAGGCGCTCGATGCCGAAACCGAAGGCGAAGCCGGTCCACTCCTCGGGGTCGTAGCCGACGGCCTCGAAGACGGCGGGGTCGACCATCCCGCAGCCGCCGAGCTCGATCCACTGGGGCTCCTGCTCGGGGCGCAGGGCGAACTTCATGTAGAACTCAGCGGAGGGCTCGGTGAAGGGGAAGTAGCTGGGGACGAGGCGGATGTCGGCGTCCGGGCCGAAATAGGCGCGGGCGAAGTGCAGGAGCGTCGACTTGAGGTCGGCCATGGTGACGTTGCGGTCGACGTAGAGGCCCTCGAGCTGGTGGAACATGAACGAGTGCGTGGCGTCGACGGTGTCGGGGCGGTAGACGCGGCCCGGGGAGATGATCTTGATTGGCGGGTTGCGCTTCTCCATGGTGCGGATCTGCACGGTGGAGGTCTGCGAGCGGAGCATGCGGGGGGTCTTGGTTGTGCTCGGATCGTCGACGTAGAAGTTGTCGATGGGGTCGCGCGCCGGGTGATCGGCGGGGATATTGAGCCTGGCGAAGTTGTGGAGATCGTCCTCGAGCTCGGGCCCGGTGGCGACCTCGAATCCCATGCGGGCGAAGACGTCGACGAGCTCTTCGCGGACGCGGGTGATGACGTGGCGCTTGCCGAGAGCGGGGTCGATGCCGGGCTCGGTGACGTCGATCGCGGGTCCGGCCTTGGCGGCGGGCCCGAGCGCAGCCTTCTTCTCGGCGAAGGCGTCTTCGAGCGCCTTCTTGACTTCGTTCAACCGCTTGCCGACGGCGGGCTTCTCCTCCTTCGGCACGTTGCGGAAGCCAGCGGCGGCCTGCTTGACGCGGCCCTTGGCGCCGAGATAGCGGAGGCGCCACGCCTCGAGCGCCTCGGCGTCGTCGGCCTGAGCGAGGGTCGCGAGACCTTCGGTCTGGAGGTCCTGAAGCTCGTCGAGCATCTGCGGCATCGTCTGCGTGTCTCCCCTCGGATGAGTCGGGCAGCCTACACGAAAAAAGGCCCGAGCCGCGCGAAGCGAGCCCGAGCCTTCGTGGTCTGACGCCGAGGCGGATTACTCCTCGGACTTGCTCTCTTCGGAGGGCGTCTCGGCGGGCGCTTCGGCCTCAGCCTTGGGCTCCTCGTCTGCCTTGCCCTCGTCCTTCCTGGACGTCTTGCCGGAGTCCTTGAGGACCTTGGAGGCGAAGGCGGCGCGGCGGTCGGCGGCCTTTCGGCGGTTGCCCTTCTGGCCGCGGATCTCGGGGCCGTCCTCATCGCCGACGAGCTGGATGACGCACAGCTCTGAGGCGTCGCCGATGCGGCGCTTCCCAAGGCGGATGATGCGGGTGTAGCCACCGGCGCGATCGGCGAAGCGCGGGGCGATCTCCTCCATCACGTGCTTGACGAGCCTCGGGCCCGAGCGGAGCTCGCCGTAGCGGTTGCGCTCGACCCGGTCCTCGTCGTCGGCCATGATGCGATCCGTAAGCTTGGCGGCGACGATGCGGCGCGAGTGCAGATCGCCCTTCTTGGCCCGGGTGATCAGCTTCTCGGCGAAGGGCTGAAGAGCCTTGGCCTTGGCGACGGTGGTGGTGATCTGCCCGTGCTCGAAGAGGCCCGCGGCGAGGTTGCGCAGGGTGGCGCGGCGGTGGGCTTCGGTTCGGCCGAGTTTGTGGCCTGCCTTGCGGTGACGCATGACTTGGTTCCGTGAGTCTCGAGCCCGAGCGGCCTTTGCGGCGGCGGGCCTGGTTGATGGTCCGGTGCGGTCGTGGCGAGCCGCACAGGGTAGCAAAGACGCGGGTCCGCCGCTAGACGGACCCGGCCCGGTCGATCGCGTGGTCGGATCAGTCCTCGGCGCCGGCGCCGACGCCCTCGGGGAGCTCCATGCCGAGCTCGAGATCGAGCTCCTGGAGCTTCTTCTTGACCTCGCGGAGGGAGGTCTTGCCGAAGGAACGGACCTTGAGCAGGTCGGCCTCGTCTCGGGAAACGAGGTCGGCGACGGTGTGGATGCGGGCGGACTCGAGGCAGTTGCTCGCGCGGACGGACAGCTCCAGCTCGCTGATGGGCATCTGGAGCTTGCGGACGAGCTCGTCGTCGACGGACGCGGCGGCGGCCGCCTCCTCGGAGACGCGCTCGACGCCGACGTCCGAGAGCTGAACGAAGGGGTTGAGGTGCTTGCGGAGGATCTTCCCGGCCTCAACGACCGCCATGTCCGGGGTGACGGCGCCGTTGGTCCAGATCTCGAGCGTGAGCTTGTCGTAGTTGGTCTTCTGCCCGACGCGGGTGTCCTCGGTGCGGAAGCGGACGCGCTGGACGGGGGAGTAGATCGCGTCGACCGGGATGACGCCGATCTCCTGATCCTCGCTGGACATGGCGAGCTGCTCGGCCGCGGGGACGTAGCCGCGGCCCTTGCGAACCGTCAGCTCCATCTCGAAGTCCACCGCGTCGGTGAGCGTCGCGATGACCAGATCCTTGTTGACGATCGTGACGTTGGTGTCGGCCTCGATGAGGTCCGCGGTGACCTCGCCCGGCCCGGTCGCGGCGACGCGGAGCGTGCGCGGCTCGTCGCCCTCGAGCTTGACCACGAGGCTCTTGACGTTCAGGACGATGTCAACCACGTCCTCCATCACGCCCTTGATGGCGGAGAACTCGTGCTCGGCGCCCTTGATCTTGACGCTCGTGACCGCGGCGCCCTCGAGGCTCGAGAGCAGAACGCGGCGGATCGCGTTGCCGACGGTGGTGCCGAGACCCCGCTCGAAGGGCTCGACGGTGTAGCGACCGAAGTCGTCGGAGGTGAACTTGGGATCGGAAACAACTCTGGCCGGAAGTTCCAGGCCTCTCCAGCGTGCGCGCATGATGGCTCGCCTTTCAGGGGGCGCCGCAGGTGTCGTGACGTGACGCCCCGCCGACTCTCGGGATGATCGGGCTCTGCGGCGCGGCCCGATCCCCCTGCTTTTCGGCGAGGAACGATGATTGTCGGTCAGTCGCTCGCGATCAGACGCGGCGCTTCTTGGGCGGACGGCAGCCGTTGTGGGGAACGGGCGTGTGGTCCTCGATGGCGGAGACGCGGAGCCCAGCCGAGGCGAGGCCGTTGACGGCGGCCTCGCGACCGGGGCCGGGGCCCTTGATGCGGACCTCGATCTCGGTGACGCCCATCTTGACGGCCTTGGCGCCCACGGACTCGCCCGCGCGGGTGGCGGCGAAGGGGGTGGACTTCCTCGATCCCTTGAACCCGATGGTTCCGGCCGAGTCCCACGCGAGGGCCTCGCCGTTCATGTCGGTGAGAGTGACCATCGTGTTGTTGAAGGACGCCTTGATGTGGGCGACGCCCTTGCCGACGTTGCGACGGGCTTTCTTCTGCTTCTTGGCCATTGGGTGGAGCGTTCCTGAGTAAGGTGATTCGTTGGAGCGAGGGGATCAGCCCTTGACGCCCTTCTTGCCGGCGACGGTTTTTCTCTTGCCCTTGCGGGTGCGGGCGTTGCAGCGGGTGCGCTGCCCGTGAACCGGGAGGCCCCGGCGGTGACGCTCGCCGCGGTAGCAGCGGATGTCGCGCAGGCGCTGGATGTTCTGCGACACCTGTCGACGCAGGGCGCCCTCGACGAGGTAGCCGGAGTCGATGATGCCCGCGATCCGCGAGATCTCCTGCTCGGCGAGCTGCCTTGTCGGGGTGTTGGGGTCGATGCCCGCTTCCTCGAGGACGGCGTCGGCGTGCTTGGGGCCGATCCCGTGGATGTAGCGGAGGGAGTAGCGGATCTTCTTGTCGGACGGGATGTCGACGCCGGCGATACGGGCCATGGGTCAGCTCCTGAGAGTTTCGATCAGCCCTGACGCTGCTTGAAGCGGGGGTTCTTCTTGTTGATGACGTAGACCTTGCCCTTCCGGCGGACGATCTGGCAGTCCTTGGAGCGGCGTTTGACGCTTGATTTGACTTTCATGGCGTGTCCTTGGGAAAAGCGGTCCGGGTCGCGATGGTGACGCAGCGGGCCGTTAGTGGCGGTAGGTGATGCGGGCCTTGGTGAGGTCGTAGGGGCTGAGCTCGACGGTGACGAGGTCCCCCGGGAGGATGCGGATGTAGTGCTTGCGCATCTTGCCGGAGACGTAGGCGAGCACCTGATGGTCGTTGGGGAGCCGCACCTTAAACATGGCGTTGGGGAGGGCTTCCACGACTTCGGCCTCGAGCGTCAGTTTGTCGTCCTGCTTGGGCATGCGTCCCTTGCGGTTGGTGGTGCGTGTTCGGTTCTGAGGGTTCGGCGAAGAGCCGAGCCGAAGAGTTTAGCGAATCAGGCGCGCTTTGGCGAGTGCGCAGGCGATCTACATGCCGCCTCTTGGTGATCGGCCCGCCTTGGCGGACGCGGAGGAGCCGGGATCCGCATCGCCCAGGAAGCCGGCGTAGTTGCGCATGAGGAGGTTCGCTTCGATGCGCTGGATGAAGTCGAGCCCCACCGCGACGACGATCAACAGGCCGGTCCCGCCGAGGAAGTTCGAGACGGAGAAGGGGATATTCATCGCGTTCTGGGCGACCATGGGGATCACCGCGATGACGGCGAGGAACCCGGCGCCGACGTAGGTGACGCGCTCGAGGACGGTTTCAAGATACTCGGCCGTACGCGGGCCGGGGCGGAGGCCGGGGATGAAGGAACCGTAATCGCGAAGCTGCTTGGCGACGTCGTCTGGGTTGAACTGGACGGTCGTCCAGAAGTAGCTGAAGAAGTAGACCATCGCGATGTAGACGAGGATGTAGGGGAAGGCCCCGACCTGGAACTCATCGGAGAGGAACCGGGTGGTCGCGAGCCACCACGCGGGCGACTCCGCCTGATCGGCCTGCCCGGCGAGGGCGCTGAAGAGGATGGAGGGGAAGATCATCAGCGAGGAGGCGAAGATGATGGGCATCACGCCGCCCTGATTGATCTTCAGGGGCAGGAAGGATCGCTGGCCGCCGAAGACGCGCCGCCCGCGGGTGTGCTTGGCCTGCTGAACGGGGATGCGGCGCTGAGCGACGGTGATGAGGACGGCGCCCGCGGTGACAAAGAAGAAGAGCCCGACGAGGATGATCACGCCGGCCCAGGAGATCTGCGGGTCGGTCCCGATATCGATGCCGTAGACGTCGCGGAGGAACGGGAGGGCGCCGATGGGCGAATTCTGAAGGATCCAGTTCACGGCGCCGGGCATCTGGGCGAGAATCCCGGCGGTGATGATCAGCGAGAT
>CAZXGT010000123.1:0-6010 GCA_964639935.1 uncultured Phycisphaeraceae bacterium | reverse complement strand
AAGGTAGAGCGGGAGCGCCCCGAGACCGACGGCGTCGACGGCGACGAGCTCGTCGGTCTTCTTGCGGTGTTCCTGTTTGTTGATGTAGTCCAGAAGCTGGGCGTCGTCGCCGACGACTCTCAGCGCGAGCCGCCCGCGCTGCGACGCTGATTTTCTGGTGAGATTGCTGTCGACGGTCGCGGCGTCGAGGGCGCCGAAGTCGCTGAAGCGGGCGAGAACCTTCGAGCGCACAACGACGTCCGCGTCGCGGAGATCGGGCGCGTCGCTCATGATGCAGTCGTAGCGGACCGTGCCGTCGGCGGTCAGCGCGCTGGACATCCGCTGGAGGGTTTCGAGCGCCGTGGCGGCGGCTGCCGGCGCGGGAGCGGTGAGCAGAGCGAGCGCAGCGAGAACGAGCGTGATACGGGCCATCGAGGATCCTCCTTCAGCTGCGCTATCGTACGAGAGGGCGACCGAAGAAGGTTCCTCAATTCAGCGATTCACTAGGGCTGGAGCCGTTTCGAGGACCAAGGGCCGGCGGCGAACCCGCCCTCGGGTTCCCGCGTCAGCTCGCGCGTCCACACGGCGCGGTCGTGGAAGCGGATGGGGCTCCCGCACCAGAGCTCCACGCGCTCGGCCCAGACGCGGTATCCGCCCCAGTGCGATGGGCGGGGGATGACCTTCTCGGGCTCGTGCGTCTCGGGGTCGACGCCGAAGGTCTCGCAGACGGCGCGGTACTTCTTCACGAGCGTCTCGCGGGAGTCGATGGGCTCGCTCTGATCGCTCGCCCAGGCCGCGAGCTTGCTCTTGAAGCGGCGGGCGTGCCAGTAGCCGTCGCTCTCATCGGCGGGCGACTCGACGACGGGGCCCTGAACGCGGACCTGGAGCTCGAGGTGGTCCCAGTGGAAGAGCGCGGCGGCGCGGGGGTCGCGCTCGGCCTCGCGGCCCTTCTGGCTTCGGCGGTTGGTGAAGAAGACGAGGTAGCCGCGCTCGAGGTCCATCCCGCGGCAGAGGACGACGCGGGCCGAGGGCTGGGGATGGTCGCCCTCGGGGTCGACCGTCGCGATGACCATGGCGTTGGGGTTGGGCTGGGCGGCGAGCCGGTGCGCCTCGTCGTACCACGCCTTGAACGTGGCGAAGGGGCTCTCGGGGAGCGCGTCGGGCAGGGAGCGGTCGAGGTCGGTGGCGCGGGTCATGGGTGGACGATATCCCGGGTCGGGTGTGGACAGACGGTGGACGAGTGGTCGGATGCGTTTCCGCGTAGGATCCTTCGAGGAAGGTGCGGCCATGGATGGCGAAAACGGCGTAATGAGCAAGTCCCGCGGCGGGCGCGAGCGCAACGGGACGTTCCGTCCGGCGCTCGATGTCTCGCGGCTTTTCGATCAGGCGCCGCCGCAGTCGGAGCCGGCGGAGGCGGCGCTGCTCGGGTCGATCATTCTCGATCACTCGGTGCTCGCCGAGGTGCTGCTGCACGTGCCGAGCGGGTCGGCGTTCTACTCGGAGCGTCACGGGGCGGTCTACGACGCGCTGTTGCAGCAGTGGGACGCGCACCAGTCGGGCGACCTCGTGCAGCTTCACGCGGCGCTCGAGGAGAAGGGGCTGCTCGAAGACATCGGCGGGCGGGAGTACCTGGTGCGGCTGGCCGAGGCGGTCCCGTCGGCGGCGAACGCCGTGCACTACGCGCGGATCGTGGCGGAAAAGGCGCGCCTGCGCCGCCTCATCGACGCCGCGGGGCAGATCCTCTACGACGCCTTCCACACGGGCGAGCTCGGCCCCGAGGGCGTGCGCGAGACGATCGACAAGGCTGAGCGGCTGATCTTCGACGTGGCGGAGGACGCGTCGACGAAGACCGCCGAGTCGCTCAAGGAGCTGCTGCACGAGACGTTTGAGATCCTCGACGCCAACGACGGTCGGGCGATCACGGGGCTCTCGTCGGGGTATTTCGCGCTCGACGAGCTGACGGCGGGCTTCCAGGCGGGGGAGATGATCATCATCGCCGCGCGTCCGTCGATGGGAAAGACGGCGCTGGCGCTGAACCTGGCCGAGCAGATCGCGCTCGGGGGCGGTCCAAGCGGGGGGCGCTCGCCCGTGGCGTTCTTCAGCCTCGAGATGAGCCGCCAGACGGTGGCGCAGCGTCTGCTCTGCGCGCACTCGGGAGTCGACGCCAACAAGCTGCGGCGAAACCAGCTCTCAGAGGACGACTACGAGCGGCTGATGCGCTCCTCGGGCGTGCTCTCGGAGGCCCCGCTGTACATCGACGACACGCCGGGGATGACGATCATGCAGCTTCGGGCGCGCGCCCGGCGTCTGGCGGCCCAGCACGGGGCCCGGTGCATCGTGGTCGATTACCTGCAGCTTCTGACGGCGCCCGGCGCCGGTCGCGAGAGCCGGCAGGTGGAGGTCTCGACGATCTCGCGCGGGATCAAGGCGCTGGCGCGCGAGCTGAACGTCCCGGTGATCTGCCTGAGTCAGCTCAATCGCGGCGCCGAGCAGCGCGAGGGGCACCGCCCGCGGATGAGCGACCTGCGCGAGTCGGGCTCGATCGAGCAGGACGCGGACGTGATCTGCCTGCTCCACCGCGAGGAGTACTACCACATCCAGAACCCGGAGTGGATCGAGGAGAACCCGGACAAGCGAGGGCTCGCCGAGCTGATTCTCGCCAAGCAGCGCAACGGACCCACCGGGACCGTCGAGCTCACCTGGGACAACCGCGTCACGCGGTTCCGCAATCACGAGGGCTTCGGCGGCTCGGCGGGGCTCCGCACGCAGCCGAGCGCGGCGTCCGAAGCGCCCGCGTTCGCTCCCGGCAAACGCAGCGGGCCGGAAGAGGGCTTCCGTGACGGCGGCGGCCCGGAGGCGGACTTCGACGACGGCGACACGGGCGGGGCGCCGTTTTGACATCGCGTCTCGCAATAATCTATACTGCCAGGCAGTATGATCCGTCTCGCGATGCACCCACGGATTCGGCTCGTCGTCGTTCTGGCGACGCTCTTCGCGTGGATCACGGCGTCGGCGGGCGTGCTGCCCACTTCGGACTGGTTTCTTCGCGTTTCCGCGCAGCTCGCAGGTGAGCGTTTTCCCTGCGAGGGGGGCCGTTGCGGCTGCCTCTCGGCTCGCGAGTGCTGGACCAGTTGCTCGTGCCAGCCCATCGAGTTCAAGCTCGCGTGGGCTGAGCGCGAGGGCGTGGAGGTTCCTTCATACGTTGATGTCGCTGCGCGACTCGCCGAGGGCGGTCAGGCCGCGGCCTGTCCATTGTGCGAAAGCGTGAAGCCCAAGCCGAGATCGCTGCCGATCCCGGAGCTCTCGCCTCTCGGGTGCAAGGGTATCGAGCTTCTCGCCGCGGGCGGGGCGCTGCTTGGGATCCGGGGCGACGCGATCGGCGCTCCCGAAACGGAGCCGGCGTCCGCTTGCGTCTGGACGCCCGATGAGCTGAGGCCGGTCTCGCGTGCGCTGGGCGCGCCCACGCCGCCGCCGCGCGCCTGACCGCTCGTTCGACACTCGGAGAGTTCCTCAATCTCAATCGACTGGAGAGCGTCCTTATGCGCACGCCTCGCGGCTTCACGCTGGTGGAGCTCTTGGTGGTGGTTGCGATCGCGGCGATTCTCATCGGGCTGCTCGCGCCGGCGCTCGCCGGCGCGCGGGGCGCGGCTCGGCGAGCCGTGTGCCTGGCGAATATGCGAAGCCTTGAGATCGCCCATCTGACCTACGTCCAGGAGCATCGCGGCGAGATGATCGGCACGACTCATGGTGAATCGTGGACCGTGATTCTGAAGGACTACGACCCCGCGCTGCTCCTGCGCTCGCCCGTCGATACGTCGCCGCATTTTCCAGGCGGCGAGCCGATCGACGGCGCGTACCGCCAGAGCAGCTACGCCATCAACTACCACCTCTCTCCCGACAACCCCGGGGGCGTGGCGCGGCTCGATCGCGTGCCGAGCCCCGCCGCCGCGGCGCATTTCGTGATCTCCGTGTTTGAGGGATCGCGTGCGATCCGGGATCACGTTCACCCTCATCTCTGGTGGAGCCCGATCCCGGACCTGATCCCCGCCAAGGCCGCCGCTGAGACGCAGACCAACGCTCACGGCGGCGAACCCGGTGCGTGGGACGCGGTGTCGAACTACGGGTTTCTCGACGGGCACGCGGAAGCGCGCCCGTTTCGCGCGGTCTACACCGACCGTGAACGGAACAGCTTTGACCCCTCTGTCGCGCGATAGCGCGACGATCCAAACCATCAACGGGCGCGAAGCGCCCAAAGAAAGCAGACTGATATGAACACCAGAATGATGCTCGCCGGCGCGATCGCCGGCTCTGTTCTCGCCTCCAGCTCACTCGCTCATGACGGCCGCCGGTTCGAGATCAAGGTCGTCAACGACCAGCTCGTCGCCCAGGGCTACATCTCGACGGGCGTCGACGATCAGGGCGGCGTGACGCGACCGTACTACAACGCGTTGCACGACCACTGGACCAACCTCGAGAGCATCACCGCCGCCACGGCCGACCTCCCCGGGTTCGACGTCATCACGCCGGGCCCGCTCGAGGGTTATTCGGTGACGGCGACTCTCACGGGGGCGCGCATGTGGGTCAACCCGCCGCTGCCGCCGGCCGGCGTGATCCCCGTCCTCGAGCCCGCCGACGTCGAGATCTTCGCCACGTTCGGGCTCGATACCGTCTCGAGCGAAGCGACCGGCACGCTCACGCTCACGCCGAGCGTTCCGGCCGGCGGCGCCCTCGATCTCGACGTCGTGTACGACGTCTTCGCGCACCCGCAGGCCGTCATCCACGTGCTGGAGTACACGCTCTCGACCGATGCTCCGGGCGTCGCGGATTCGAGCACGGTTCATGTGCTCCTGTCGCCCGATGGCGACAACATGATGGAACGGCTTCACCATGCGGCGTTGCATCTTGAGGAGTTTCTCGGGTTGCCCATCTGCCCGGCGGACCTCAACGGCGATGGCGTCGTGGACGCGACGGACCTCGCGACGCTGATCGCCTCGTGGGGGTCGCCCGGCGCGGATCTCGACGGCGACGGCGAGACCGGCGCGAGCGATCTGGCGGCCCTGATCTCGGCCTGGGGCGGCTGCTGAGCGGCGCCCGTTGATCCTCACCCCCGGCGGATCGGAAGTTTCGTCGGGGGCTTACGCGCCGGATCCGTCGAGCAGAACTTTGAGCGCCGCGCCGGGATCCTCTTCGCGCATCAGGGACTCGCCCACGAGGACGATGCGCACGTCGGCCTTGTGGAGCTTCTTGAGGTCCGCGTTCTCCTTGATGCCGGACTCGCTCACGAGGATGGAGCGGTCCTCGACCATGTCGACCAGGCGCAGGGTGTGGGCGAGGTCGGTGGTCATGGTGGTCAGGTCGCGGTTGTTGATGCCCAGGAGCATGTAGCTGCGGTTGGGGAAGCTCACGTGAGGGCGCACGCGGAGGAGATTCTCCATCGAGTGGACCTCGACGAGCGTGGTGAGCTGGAGCTGTCGCGCGAGGATCATCAGGTCGAGCATCTGGCCTTCGGAGAGGCACTCGGCGATCAGCAGGATGGCGTCGGCGCCGAAGGCGCGGGCCTCGTAGACCTGGTAGGGGTCGATGATGAAGTCCTTGCGGAGGACGGGGAGGTTGACCACGTCGCGGACGCGGTGGATGTAGCCCAGATCGCCGGCGAAATAGGGCTCGTCGGTGAGGATCGAGAGGGCGTGCGCCCCGGCCTCGTGGTAGCTTCGGGCGATGCGGACGGGGTCGAAGGACGCCTCGTACTCGGGCCGCATCCACCCGGCGGAGGGGCTTTTGCGCTTGATCTCGGCGATGACGGCGGTGCGGCGTTGCTTCGCCGGGGCGGTGACGGCCTGGAAGAAGTTCCGGGGGCGCCCGAGCTCGGAGATCATCTCCTCGAGCGCGCCCATCGGGCGCTCGGCTTTGCGCCGCTCGATCTCGGCGCGCTTGGCCTCGAGGATCTCGGCGAGAACGGGCGGCGTTTGGGGGTCTTCGGGCATATGGCTCATCGCGATCGTCGCGCTCGGGTCGTGGGGCGGGCCCGTTG
>CAZXGT010000122.1:0-6029 GCA_964639935.1 uncultured Phycisphaeraceae bacterium | reverse complement strand
GACCGCCGAGGCCGAAGAGCGCCATCGCGCCCGGAGCGGGAACGATGTAGAACCCGCGCGGGTCGACGCCCGTCGCCAGAACCTCGAGGCCCGTGCCGTCGAGGTTGATCCGGCTGATCGAGTCGCCGTCGACCTCGCCGAAGACGAGCGTGTCCGTGAAGCGGTCGTAGATGATGTTGCCCGGGTTCGCAAGCCCGCCGATGAGCTGGTCAATGCTCGCCACGTCGCCGTTGGCGTCGAGGTCGACGTGGTAGATCCCGTTGGTGAACCCGTCGGTGATGTAAATGTCCAGCAGGTTGTCCGCGCCGACGGCCGTCGTCACGCCGCGCACGAAGGTCAGCGGGCCGAAGTCGGTCGAGCTGAAGTCCGCGAACAGGTCAACGCTCGTCGCTCCCGAGGAGTCCACCGAAACGCTGTAGAGCGCCGACGCCTTGTCGAAGTCGCCCGGGGGCAGGTTCGTGTCCTGCAGCGTCCCGCCGTTGACCGTCGAGACGAAGTACCGGTTGGCGTCTGAAGCGTCCCGGGCGATGCGGGCGCCCGCCTGGTAGCGCGGTCGCGTCGGGTCGCCGACCTCCTCGTCGAAGCGGAAGGTCTGGTTTCCCGTCTGGCGGTCGATGCCGATGATCCCGTCAAAGTCAGGCGCCGCCTGCATCTGGGTCTGGCCCGTGTTGTTGATCGCAAGGAACTGATCCGAGCGACGGTTGAACTCCAGGCCGATCGGGTTCTGCAGGAAGCCACCGCTCGCGAGCGTGCCCTCCGTCGGCGCGCTGCCGAAGAGCCCCTGGATCTCGATCAGGCGCCCGGGGATCCCGAGGTCCGCCTGCGCGAAGCCCGAGTTCACGTAGAACCGACCGTTCACCCGCGTGATCTCTGCCAGGCGGATCTGGTCGTTCGGATCGCTGAACGTGTAGAGCGGTTCGACCACGTTCGTCCCGGAACGGACGACGCGGATCGCGTTATCCGGCGCGTCCGTGAACACGATGTCGCCATTTACAAACCCCGCCTGCGCCGCGCCGCCCGTCGCCGCAAGCACGAGCGCGCAAGCGCTCATTGTCATGATCTGTCGCATGTCTCTGCCTCTCTTTTGTGTTCCCCTCTGGCGGAGGGGATGCCAATGACTCCTGATGCGGCGCGACGCCGGCAGGCGCCCCCGCACGGTCGCGTCAGGCCAAGCCTCAGCGCGACCCTCGTATTCCATACAGACTACGCCCGATCCCCGGTTCATCCAATGAAAAAGCCGGCCGTGTCGTGTGAAGTTCAAGCTCCGGCGTCGCCCGGCGGCGTTACTCTCGGACCTCGCCCGCCGCCTCCGCCGCGCGACCCATCAGCTCCCTCGCTCGCACCATCAGCCCCGCCTGGCGCGCCATCTGCGCCGCCTCACGGTAGAAGTTCGCCTTCTGATCGCCCTCCGCGACCTCCGCCGCCTCCGCCATCAGCTCCACCGCCTCCGCGGGCCGCCCCGTGTAAAGAGTCGCCAGAGCGAGATCCCGCCGATACCCCGGCGCCTCCGGCTTGAGCTCGATCGCCCGCTCGAGCGTTGGGATCATCCCCTCCAGATCCCCCGCCGCGGCCAGCGCCTCGGCCAGCTTCGCGTGCGACTCGTGATCCTTCGGCCGCACCTCCGCTCCATCCCGCAGGAGCTCGACCGCGTCGCCCGCGCGCCCCGCCTGCTGGTACATCGCCCCGAGCATCCACCGGCTCCGCTTGAACCTCGGGTTCGCCTCGACGACGTCTTCGAGATACGCCAGCGCCTCCGCGTGCTTGTTCTGCCGCCGAAGAAGCTCCGCCAGATCGACCACGAGCCCGTCCTTGACGCCCTCGCGCGCAATCGCCCGGCGCATCGCCGCCTCGCCCTTGCCCGGCTCCCCGAGCTGCGCATGGGCGAGCGCCAGACTGAAGTCGGTTTTCGGGGTCGACCAGAAACCGATCTCATGGACCCGCTCAAAGTGGGCCGCCGCGCTCTGGTAGAGCGCCTGCCGCTCGCTCGCCGCCCCCGCCGCCTCGTCGTCGACCAGCGCGATCCGGTTCAGCGCGAGCAACCCCGCCGACCAGTGCCAGCTGAGCCACGCCGAGTGCGCGATGAACAGCACCATCGCGCCCATCACGCCGAGGTACGCCCCGCCCCACGCCGTCAGCCTCCCGCGCCGCTTGAGCTGCAGGCTGTGAAGCCGCGCGTTGTCCTTCTTCACCGCCGTCCAGGCTTTCCACAAGAGCCACGTCGCGATCACCGCCAGCGCGCCCGCGAGCAGCATCGGGATCACCCCGTAAAGACCGCGCAGCGACACGAACGCGAGCAAGAAGAACGCCGCAAACCCGATCTCCTCCGGCCACGACAGGTCCCACTTCACCTTGGTCGCCCGCGCCCTCGGCTTCTTCTTCCGCCGCCCCGCCGTCGCGGGATCGGGGTCGCGCGGGTTCGTCGCCACAATCGGCGGCGCAATCATCTTGTACGACAGCGCGTCGCTCGGGCACGCGCTCACGCAGTCCAGGCACTTCATGCAACCCGGATCAACCACCATCCCGTGGTCCTTGATCTCCTCGCTCACCCGAACGTTCGACGTGCACACCGCCGTGCACACGCCGCATTCCTTGCACTTGTCGTGGTCCACGACGATGCGCATCGGGCTCACCTTGTCCAGCGGCGCAAAGAACCCGCCGTACGGGCACGCGTAGGTGCAAAACCCCTTCGCCCCGAGGAAATACACGATCCCGAAACCGATAATGAAAAGAAACGGGATCGCCACATACCACGGCGGGAACGTCGCCCAGAAGTCCTCCACGATGAACGCGTTCTCCAGATGCTCCCACGTCGGCGTCGCGCCGATGAACGCCAGACCCTCCGGCCACACCCGCTCGAGCGCCGGGGCCGCGACATACCGCTTCGTCTTCGGCCACAGAAACATGTAGAACGCGAGAATCAGCGGAAACCACAGCAGCAGCCGCGAGCGGAACGGGCTCGGCCTCAGCCCCATCTTCTTCAGGATCCACGAGCTCCCGTCCTGCAGCGCCACAACGTGGCACCCCCACCCGCAGAAGATCCGGCCGAAGATCACCGTCGAGAGCAGCGCCAGCGCAAAGAACACGAACCCCGCGTTCAGCTCGCCCTCGCTGAAGGTGTACATCGCCTCCGACGGCTCCACCGGGGAGAGCGTGGACCCCGCCCACAGCCAGTGAAGAATGTGCGCGAGGATGATCACATGCACGCCGACGAGCACCGCCGTGCGCCACTTGCCCATCCGGCTCTTCGGATGGCCGCCCGCGGGCCGCTCGGGCTGCATCACCGGGAGCGACACCTCGCCCCGCTTCGCCCCGGATTTGGATGAGAAGCTCGTCATCCCGGTCGATCCTAGACGCGCCCGCCGCCGGCGCCGCCCGCGACGATCGGAAACCCGCACCGACCCGCCCCAACCCGCCTGAATCGGCTGTTTCTGCGTAAAGTTCTGGTCCCTCCCGCGGGCGTCGGCTAGTCTCTCTTCCAGAGCGGATGGGCCCCTCAACCGAGGCGAGCCTGTCCGATAACGGAGAGTCGCACCACCGAAAGCGCCGTCGCGCTCGCCACCTTGGCCTCAGCCAATCGCGCGACGTGCCGATTCCAACGCTGCCAGACGGGTCCGTCCGGGCCCCGGCAACGGCCCCAGAGGAGATCGCAGAACATGATCCGTGCCAATATCGCCGCCATCGCCGCGGGCGTCGCCATCGTCGCCGCCCCCGCCACCTTCGCCCAGGAGAGCATCTCCCGCGAGGTCTACGTCTCCGGCCTCCAGACCCCCCTGGAGTTCGTGCAGAACCCCGTCGACGAGAGCATCCAGTACGTCGTCCAGCAGAACGGGATCATCCGAACCATCCAGAATGGCTCTCTGGTCCCCTCGCAGTTCCTCAACGTGCAGGGTCTCATCTCAGGCGGCGGCGAGCGCGGCCTTCTCGGCATGGCCCTCGACCCCGACTTCGCCAACAACGGTCGCTTCTACATCGACTACACCAACACCGCCGGCAACTCCGTCGTCGCGCGCTACGAGACCACCAGCGCCACCTCCGCCGACCCGAGCTCCGCCGAGATCCTCCTCACCGTCAACCAGGACTTCGCCAACCACAACGGCGGCAACCTCCGCCTCGGCCCCGACGGCTTCCTCTACATCGCCCTCGGCGACGGCGGCTCCGGCGGCGACCCCTTCAACCGCGCCCAGACCCGCTCCAACCTCCTCGGCTCCATCCTCCGCATCGATGTCTCCACCGCCACCGGCTACGACATCCCCGCCGACAACCCCTACGTCGGCAACGCCGCCTTCCGCGACGAGATCTGGGCCTACGGCGTCCGCAACCCCTGGAAGTTCACCTTCGACGAGGGTCCCTGCGGCTCCGGCGCCATCGTGATCGCCGACGTCGGCCAGAACTCACGCGAAGAGATCAACATCAACCCCAACGACGCCGGCCTCAACTACGGCTGGGATTGCCGCGAGGGCCTCGCGAGCTTCTCCGGGTGCAACCCGCCCGCCGGCGAATCCTTCACCGATCCCGTCTTTGACTACCTCCACTCGAGCGGCTTCGGACGCTCCATCACCGGCGGCTACATCTACCGCGGTGTCGATATGGCCCACAATCGCGGGCGCTACTTCTACGCCGACTTCATCACCGGACGCGTCGCCTCCCTCAAAGTCGAGTTCGACGCCATGGGCAACGCCTCCGTCTCCGACTTCATCGAGCACACCGCCCAGCTCGGCGGCGTCGGCAACGTCGCCGCCTTCGGCGAGGACGCCGACGGAGAGCTCTACATCCTCAGCTTCAACGGCAACATCTACCGCGTCACCGGCGACGCCAAGACCGGCGACGCCAACCTCGACGGCTCCGTCGACGCCACCGACCTCGCCGCCCTCATCGCCAACTGGGGATCCAGCTCCTGCCTCCCCGTTGATATCGACAACGATGAGTCCGTCGGCGCCTCGGACCTCGCCGCCCTCATCGCCAACTGGGGCGGCTAACTCCCGCAATCCCTGAACCACTCGGGAAACACCCCCTGAATGTCAAGACAGCCCCGCCCGGTTCACCCGGGCGGGGTTTTTTCGTGGCGCCGTACCATCCCGCCATGCGACCTCCCGCCCGCCACGGAGACCGCCCCGAAAAAGAAACCCCCTTCGTTCAGGCGCTCGTTCAGGCCTACGCCTCCGGCGCCTTCCCCATGGCGGATCCCGCCACCGGCGAGATCGCCTTCTTCACAGCCGACCCCCGCGCGATCGTCCCACTCGACGACCGCTTTCACGTCCCCCGCTCCGTCGAGCGCGACATCCGTCGCAACCGCTTCACGCTCCGAAGCGACACCGCCTTCGAGGACGTCGTCGCCGGCTGCGCCGCCCCCAGGCGAGGCGCCGCCCCCGAGGACGCCTGGCTCGACGACCGCCTCGCGAGCTGGCTCGGCGCGCTCCACCGCGCCGGCTACGCCCGCTCCCTCGAAGCCTGGATCGAGCCCGATGACGGGCCGCCCGCGCTCGTGGGGGGGATCTACGGCGTCTCCATCGGCGCCGCCTTCTTCGGCGAGTCCATGTTCCACCGCCCGAAGCCGCGCCGCCCCGACGGCGCCCGCCACCCCCTCGACGGCTCCGGCGCCTCCTCCGTCTGCCTCGTCGAGCTCCAGCGTCACCTCGCCCGCTGCGGCTACCGCGTCTTCGACGCTCAGGTCCCAAACCCCCACACCGAGCGCTTCGGGCTTGTTTCGATCCCGCTCGAGGAGTACACCAAGGGTCTCAGCCGCGCGACCCAGGAACCCGACCGCTGGCGCCCCTACGAACCGGCGCCGGGAGCCCCGTCATGATCCACGCCTGTTCCCTCGCCCTCGCCACGGCCTCAGCCGCCCTCGCGCTCCCGCCGCTGCAGGCCGAGACGCTCGTGAGCGGGCTCCAGCGACCTGTCGAGTTCATCCAGCACCCCGCTGACCCCGACGTCCAGCTCATCGCCGAGCAGGGCGGGCGCGTGCTCGTGCTCGAGGCCGGCGCGCTGCGCACCGACCCCCTCATCAACATCGCACCGCTCATCTTCGT
>CAZXGT010000121.1:0-6059 GCA_964639935.1 uncultured Phycisphaeraceae bacterium | reverse complement strand
TTCGGGTCGAGCGCCGCCTCCGCGAGATCGTTTGGAGCAGACTCGAGGCGTTCTGAAGATGTCTCGGTGTGGGCCGGAGGGATGTCGGCGGTGAAGGCGTTCGGCGCCGAGCCGATCGAGTCGGCTTCGCCAGCGGGAGGCGCCGCGGGCGCTGAGCGATCCTCCGGCGCGGGCTCCGTGGGCGCAGGCGGGGCGTCGGCGGCAAAGGCGTTCGGGGCTGATCCGATCGATCCTGCTTCACTTGCGGGCGAGGGCGCGGACCCCGGGAGATCCTCCGCTGTGGGATCCGCTGGCGGCGGAGCGGCGTCGGCGGTGAAGGCGTTCGGCGCCGAGCCGATCGACTCGCCGTCGCCGGCGGGCGGAGCCTCGGGGTCGGGCGCAGCGGCAGCGGGCGGCGGAGCGCTTCCCGCGGGGTCCAGCGGCTTGTTGGGGTCGGGAGGCGCCAGGTTCTGCACGTTCTCGACGCTGGCGGAGAATCGGCGTGGGGCCGCCGGCTCCGGCGGGCTCGATCCCTTCTCGCCCGGGGCGCTCTCTGATTGAGCGTCGGGCTCGTCCGTCGCGGAGAGGAGTCGCGAGAGCAGATCGGGCTCGAGCGAGACGCGGAGGTCGCCGAGCGCGACGCTCTCGACAAGCTCGCGGGCGCCCGTGACGGCGTCGGCGACGAGCGAGAGCGTGCTCGGTCGCATGCCCTCGGGCTCGGCGGCGCTGTCGATGGCGCGCTTGATCGCCGCGAGCGCCTCGGCGACGCCCGAGAGACCGAGCGCCCCGGCTTCCTCCGCGAGATCGACGAGTCCGGCGGCGGCGGGCGCGGGCTCGCCCTCCTCGCAGGCGCGCCGGAGCTCGTCGAGGGCTTCATCGGCGCGGGCGGCGAGCCTGAGCGCGTCGGGATGGTGCGCGTTGTCGTCGGTCATGTCTGCGGCTCCGGAGGCGCGGCGTTCGTGCGTCGGGCGGGACATCGGTTCTGCAACACGGGCGGTTTGGCGTTTTTCTCGCGAGCGCTCGAGTTCAGGTCAGACGCGGGCGGGGCCGTCACTCCCGAAGGTGGCGAAACGGCATAGCCCGACGGAGGGAGGACGCTCGCGGCGTGTGAGGCGTCCACCGCCCGCGGCATGGCGTCGATGGTGCGAGCGCTCGCGGAGGTTCCGCGGGAGTGCGCCCTGTGCGCACAGGCATCAACGGAGCGGAAGCACGCTCACGATCGCCGGGCGGCCCCGGCAGAGAAAGGAACCGTGATGGCGAAGATCCAGAAGTCAACGGACTCGTCCAGCCTGGCGGAAGTGGTCGACCGCATCCTCGATAAGGGGATCGTCGTCGACGCCTTCGCGAAGGTGTCGCTGGTCGGCATCGAGCTCTTGTCCGTCGAGGCCCGCGTCGTGGTCGCGTCGGTCGAGACGTACCTGAAGTACGCCGAGGCGATCGGCCTCACCGCGACGGCCGCCGCGCCGAACGCCTGAGGACCAACGCACCCCCTCTCCACGCCCTGACCCGTCGAAAGGCCGGTCAGGAGCCTTTTCAGACGCACCCCACCACCCTCGGAGGCGGCGGCGGATATGACCCCCATGCGCAGAGACGAGACCGCCGACGCTGTCCGAGACACGACGCGCGATGTCGGGAGCTGGCTCGATCGGCTTGAATTTCCCGGCGTCGAACCGAGCGGCGACAGCGACCCGGCTCGATCCATGCGCGAGGATCTCCGCGTCAACTTCTACGACACCGTCCAGCACTGGCTCGGGGACCTCCGACACCGCCTGCGCGCGATCGAGCGGGAGTGCCAAGTGGAGGCGCCCGCGGTCGAGGAGCATGTCGCCGAGACGATGGCGCGCATCATCGACGCGGCGCGAGACGTCGCGGCCTCCGCAACCCCGCCCGCAGACGCGCGCGAACCTGAGCCGGGCGCCGAGCTCGAGCCTGAGCCGGAACAGCGCGACGACTCCGATGAACCGGACGAGTCGGACGAGTCGGGCGAGGTGGTGGAAACGGTCGCGTCTTTTCGCGCGAAGCTGCACGCGGAGCGTCAGCGGCTCGCCGAGCGGGCGCGCGAGCAGCGCATCGCCGCGCTCGACCGCCTTCGCAGGGGACCGGCGGCGAACGACGCCGCGGCGACGACGCCCGATCCTCCAAAGCAGGAGGAGGCGGACGAGCCCGGCGAGGCGGAGGAGCGCGTCGAGCCCGAGCGCGACGGCATTCGCTTCCGGCGCGTCGATCAGCCATCGCGCGCGTGAGCCGTTTGGCCCTACCTGCAAAGGTAGTTTTGAACAATCTGGATCGATTGCTCCATCCCGATCTGAACGGCGCAGACGCCGCGGTCGATAGCAGGCGTCATGACCGACACACTCCCCCAGAACGCCCTTCGCGAGCCGCCCGTCCGTGGCGACGCGCTCTCGCTGGCGCCGGACCCCTGCTTCGTCTGCACGCCCGAGATCGATCGCGTGGCGAGTCGCGCCGCGGCGTATCTCGAGGCGGGGTACCCCGTGCACCTCGCCGGGCCGGCGGGGACGGGCAAGACCACCCTCGCCTTCCACATCGCGGCGCAGCGCGGTCGCCCGGTCTCGCTGCTGCACGGCAACGAGTCCTTCAACGGGAACGACCTGCTGGGCAACGACCGCGGGTACCGGCGAACGGCGGTGGTCGACAACTACATCCATTCGGTTCTGAAAACCGAGGAGAACCTCGACGTCAACTGGGTGGACAACCGCCTCACGACGGCCTGCCGGCTCGGTCACACGCTCATCTACGACGAGTTCAACCGGACGCGGGCGGAGGCGAACAATATTCTCCTGAGCATTCTGGAGGAGGGGATCCTCACGGGGCCGGCGGCCTCGGGATCGCACCAGGAGGTGCACCCGGCGTTTCGCCTGATCCTCACGAGCAACCCCGTGGAGTACGCCGGGGTGCATCGCGCCCAGGACGCGCTGCTCGACCGGCTGATCACCATCCGCTGCGATCATTACGACGCGGACACGGAGACGAGGATCGTCGCCGGAGCGAGCGACGTCGCCAAGGCGGACGCCGGCCGGATCGTCCGGCTCGTGCGCTCGCTCCGCGAGCTGCGCGCCGAGCCCGGCCCCCCCACCGTGCGCGGCGCCTTGGCGCTGGCGCGGGTGACGACGCAGCTCAAGGCCCGCGTGGACGCGAGCGACGAGCTGTTCCTGCAGGCGGCGTGGGACGTGCTCGGGGACGCCGCGAGCGACCTGGGCGAGGACGAGGCGCCGCTGACATTCGACGAGTTCTGCGCGCTGGTGGGCGAGGTCATCCCCGCGCGCGTCAGGAAGACCCGGGCGAAGCGAGCGGCGAAGGCCGCGTAAGGAGACGGCCATGGGCGATCAGCGATCGACAACGCGGCGCGGTCTGCAGGACATCCGCACGCTGACCGGCGCGGGAGGACGGGCCGGGGGAACCACCCGCTCCTACGCGCAGCTCGCGGCCTTGGCGATGGAATTGCAGCGTCGCGAGCACGAGAAGCAGATGAGCGAAGCGCGAGCGACGGTGGCGCTGCGCCGCGCTCGCACGCTCGAGCGAGACATCGGGGAGATCCTCGATCGGCTCCGCACACGCGTCGAGCTTCCGGAGCCCGAAGCTCCGTCTGACAACCACGGAATCAGCATCCGCTACGGCGCCGCAAGGCGACGGAGCGTCGGCACGAAAGGGAATGAACCGTCATGAAGATCAGTTGTCTCTACTGCGGTCACGCGTTCAGTCTCGATGACGCGTACTCCGACTACGAGGGCCCGCTCCGCTGCAACACGTGCGACGGGCTGATGGAGATCCGCATCGAAGACGGGCTCGTCCGGCGAGCCAGCGCCGGCTCGCTCATCACCAGAACGCTCGATCGTCGCGATGACGAAATCACATCTCAGGCGGCCTGAACCGCAGAAGGATGCTTCTCCGATGTGCGCTGAGAATCAAAGCCTGTACGTCTATGGGTTCGGCGAGGAACCGCCCGGGAATCTCCTGGTCGGGCTCGACGACGCGCCGGTTGAGGCGCTGGTCGCCGAGGGCGTCTACGCGATCGTGAGCCGGACGCCGCGCGGCCGGGTCCGTCCGCGTCGCGCGCTGCTCTCGGCGCATCACCGGGTCGTCTCGACGCTGGCGAACGAGCAGACGATTCTCCCGGCGTCGTTCGGATTGATCGCGGATTCTCGCGACGCCCTGCTCGAGCTGATGCGCGAACAGGGTCCGGCGATCCGCCACGAGCTCGACCGGCTGCACGGGTGCGTGGAGATCGAGCTGACGCTCCGGTGGGACGTCGACAATGTTTTCGAGCACCTCGTCTCGATCGACGCCTCGCTTCGGGACCGGCGCAACGAGCTCACGCGGCTCGGAGATCTGGCCTCTCATCAGCTGAAGGTCGAGATCGGTCGCCATGTGGAGAGCCTCATCGCCCACCATCGCGAGGAGCACTCTTCCACGGTGCTGCTCGAGGTCGAGCCGGTTTGCGAGGCGATCCGTCACGGCGACCCGCGCGACGAGGCGGAGCTCCTGACCATCGCCTGCCTGCTGCACCGCTCGCGCCTGGACACCTTCAAGGCGAAGCTCGAGTGCGTCGCCTCCTGCTTCGACGAGAGCTTCGCCTTCAACATCAAGGGGCCGTTCGCGCCGCACAGCTTCGTCAATCTCAACCTCGAGACCGCGGCCAGGAACAGCGCCGCGGCATCGTGAACGGACAGCCGGATGTTCATCATCGACGACATCCTGCTCTCGCCCGCCAAGGGCTTCATGTGGCTCGTCAAGGAGCTGCACAAGGCCGCGGAGGCCGAGATGGCCGACGAGCGGACCGGTCTCATGCGGCGGCTCCAGAGTCTGCACATGCGGCTTGAGGCCGGAGACATCGAGGAAGCGGAGTTCGAGACGCTCGAAGAGGAGCTCCTCGACCGCATCGAAGCCCTTGACGAGGAGATGGAGAACCCGAGATGAACGAAACACTCTTGAACAACCCCGCCTTCCTCTGCACGGACACCCCCCTGCTGTTCTTCGGCGGCAAGGGCGGCGTCGGGAAGACGACGATGGCCTGCGCGACCGCCATCAGGAGAGCGACGAACTGGCGGGATCAGCGCGTGATGCTCGTCTCGACCGACCCCGCCCATTCCGTGCGAGACGCGCTCGACGACGTCGAGCTCCCCGAGAACCTCGAGGTGTGCGAGATCGACGCCGCCGAGGAGCACGCGCGCTTCATGAGCCAGCACGGCGCGTCGCTCCAGGCGATCGGCGAGCGGGGCACCTTCCTGACGGCCGAGGAGATCAACGAGTTCCTGAGCCTGAGCGTGCCGGGGGTCGACGAGCTGATGAGCTTCGTGCGCCTGGCCCGGTGGGTGGAGGAGGACCGCGCGGACCTGTACATCATCGACACCGCCCCCACCGGGCACGCGCTGCGTCTTCTCGGCATGCCGGAGGTGCTCGGCGGATGGCTCGAGGCGGTGGAGGCGTTCCTCGGGAAGCACCGGTACATGGCGTCGGTCTTTGGCGGCGGCGGGGATGACCCCGTCGAGGCGTTCATCGACGAGCTCACGGAGTCCTTCGATACGGTCGCCGAGGCGTGGACCGACGCGACGCTCACCCAGTTCGTCCCGGTGATGAACGCCGAACCGATGAGCATCGCCGAGACCGCCCGCCTTCTTGGAACGCTCGGATCGCTTGGCGTCTCGGCGCCGGAGATCGTCGTCAACCGGTGGGCCCCGGCGGGCTCATCGGCGGCGATCGGCGCGATGGCCACGGATCAGCGGAAGGCCATGGCCGAGGCGCCCGAGAGCATCCGGGCCGCCTCGCTCTGGATGGTTCCGCTCCTCGGCGCCGAGCCGCGGGGCGGCGATCTGCGCCGCGCTCTCGACTCGATGGCCGCGCTCGATGTCGACGGCGACGAGCGGCTCGAGGCGACGAGCATCGCGGCGCCCGCGGCGACGGGCGAGCTCTCGCTGCCCGCGCCGGCCAAGGGCGACGCCTCGATCACGCTCTTTGCCGGCAAGGGGGGCGTCGGCAAGACCACGATGGCCTGCGCCGCGGCGTCCGCGATGGCGGCCGAGGGGCGGCGCGTGCTCCTGGTCTCCACCGACCCCGCGGGGTCG
>CAZXGT010000120.1:0-6086 GCA_964639935.1 uncultured Phycisphaeraceae bacterium | reverse complement strand
ACCCCGACAACCCTCTTATCACAGTTGGGTGGCGCGAGCCGGTGGCCCTTCCCGCCTGGGGCGTCAAACGCATCAAGGCCAAGATCGACACCGGCGCCCGCACCAGCGCCATCCACGTCGCCCACATCGACGACCTCGGCGACGACCGCATCCGCTTCCAGGTCGTCACACGCGACAAGCCCGAGCGCCGCAGCGTCTGGGTGGAGTCCGAGGTCGCCAGGTGGGCGAGGGTCAGACCGAGCTCCGGCGAATCGCAGCATCGCCCCGTCGTCACAACCATCATGCGCCTCGGCGAGATCGAGCGCGAGATCGAGGTCTCCCTCGTCTGCCGCGAAGGCATGCTCTGCCGAATGCTCGTAGGCCGAACCGCCCTCGCCGGCGCCTTCCGCGTCGACCCGTCCCGCACTCGCCTCACCGACCCTCGGAAGAAACCCGCCTGAGCCGCCTGTTCCCCACGGAACCCGAAAGCGAACCGCATGAAACTCGCGATCCTCTCCGCCGCCCCAAATTCCTACTCGACCCGTCGCCTCCGCCAGGCCGCCGAGCAACGCGGCCACGACGTCAGAGTCCTCAACACCCTCCGGTTCGCTATCGAACTCGAGCACGCCGAACCCGATCTCTACTTCCGAGGCAAACGCATCTCCGACTACGACGCCATCATCCCTCGCATCGGCGCCTCGATCACCTACTTCGGAACCGCCGTGGTTCGCCAGTTCGAGCAGATGGACGTCTACACCCCGAGCACCGCGGCAGGGATCGCCAGTTCCCGAGACAAGCTCCGCGCGCTCCAGATCCTCTCCAGGCACGACATCGGGATCCCCCAGACCCTCTTCGTTCGCGACCGCAAGGACGTCCTCCCCGCGATCGAACGCCTCGGCGGCGCTCCCGTCGTCATCAAGGTCCTCGAGGGCACTCAGGGCGTCGGCGTCATCCTCGCCGAAACGAACAAGGTCGCCGAGGCGATCATCGAGACGCTCCAGGGCGCCAAGCAGAACGTCCTCGTCCAGCGATTCGTCGCCGAAAGCCGCGGCCGCGACATCCGAGCCTTCGTCGTCGGCGACCGCGTCGTCGCCGCAATCCGCCGCGTCGCCCAGGGAAAGGAGTTCCGCTCCAACATCCACCGCGGCGGGAGGGCCGAGCGCGTCACGCTCGACGAACATTACGAAGAAACCGCCGTCAGAGCCGCCCAGATCCTCGGCCTCCGCGTCGCCGGCGTCGATATGCTCGAGTCGGACGAGGGACCACAGGTGATGGAGGTCAACTCCTCGCCGGGCCTGGAGGGGATCGAGACCGGCACCGGCCTCGATGTCGCCGGCTCGATCGTTGACTACATCGCCGACCGCGTCGGGTTCCCCGATGTCGACATCCGCCAACGACTGACGGTCTCCCGCGGCTGGGGCGTCACCGAGGTGCTCATCCACGAGGACTCGCGCTTCGTCGGGCAGACCATCGCCGAGACCGGCCTCCGCGACGAACGCGACATCAACATCCTCACCCTCAACCGCGGCGCGACGGTCATCTCCAACCCCAAGGGCTCACGCGTCCTCGAAGCCCACGACCGCCTCCTCTGCTACGGCAAGCTCGAGACCATGCGCGACCTTCTCCCTGAAAAACGCAGGCGTCGTCGGAAGGACAAGGTCCGAAAGCTCGACCCAACCCTTATCGCGCAGCTGGAAGACGAGGCATGAACGATCCCTCCTCCGATGTCGCCGTCTGGGGCGACGTCAACGTCGCCCCGGGCGAGCAGGCCGCCGCCGCCGTCGTCGTCTCCGAGAGCTACCTCGGCCGAAACATCAGCATCCCCATCTACGTCTGGCGCGGCCTCCATCCCGGCCCCGCCGTCTTTGTGACCGCCGCCGTTCACGGCGACGAGATCAACGGCGTCGGCGCCATCCGACACCTCATCACCGAGCAGCCCTTCACCCTTGACGCCGGCACGCTCGTCCTCGTGCCAGTCGTCAACGTCCTCGGCTTCGAGCGCCACTCCCGATATCTCCCCGATCGCCGAGACCTCAACCGGTCCTTCCCGGGCGACCCCGAGGGAAGCCTCGCCTCAAGGCTCGCTCGCACCATCACCGACTCGGTGGTCGACCGCTGCGATTACGGCATCGATCTCCATACCGCCGCCGTCCGCCGCACCAACTTCCCGAACATCCGGGGGGATATGAAAAACGAGCGTGTCGCCGATCTCGCCCGCGCCTTCGGCGCCGAGATCATCGTCGACTCCCGCGGACCCCGCGGCACCCTCCGCAGATCCGCCTGCCGCAACGGTAAGCCGACCATCATTCTCGAGGCCGGGGAGGTCTGGAAGGTCGAACGCTTCTATATCGACTACGCCGTCCGTGGCATCCGAAACTGCCTCATCCACCTCGGCATGGTCCACGGAAGGATCCGAACGCCTGAGTACGCCATCGTCGCCGACAAAACAACCTGGATCCGCGCGACGCACGGCGGCTTCCTGAGCTTCCACGTCGCCCCCGGGGAATTCGTCGAGCAGGGCGCCGCCATCGCCACCAACACGAATCTCACCGGCCAGGAACAGAATGTCATCGAGGCGCCCGTCGACGGGATGGTCCTCGGCATGACCACGATCCCGTCCGTCGCCCCAGGCGACCCTGTCTGCCATCTCGCCTACATGAAGAGCGGGGAACTCCGAAACGCTCTCGCCGCTCAGGAAGCGCTCAAGGCCAGGAGCCTCTATCGGCGGACCCTCGACGACCTTGCGAGCAACCTCCACGTCAGTGAGGCGGAGGAGCAGCCCGGAAGCGTCGCCGATGGGCGGGAAACGCCCACTTCCCCGTAGCGGCGCAACCCGCACAGACCGCAGAAAGTCTCTCTGATACCGCCTTACCCGATCAGGGGGTCATCCTGCTGGTTTGGCACGCCGATACCTCACCGTTCGATGGGCGGGATAACCCGCCATCCCATCCGGAGAGGCAAAGACATGTTCCACCGATGCGCACCGGCCGCCGCGATCGCAGGCGTTCTCTTCTCCATACTCGTCGCCACCACGGCTCGAGGCGAAGAGAGCGAACACCGCGGCAAGCCCTCTCCCGACGAGATCATCGCCCGCCTCACCGAAGGCAACGACCGCTTCCGCACCGGGCTCGCCGTCCACCCGCACACGGGCTTCGCTCGGCTCTCGCAGGCCGGCGCCGACGATCAGGCCGATCACGCACTCGCGACGATCCTCGCGTGCTCAGACTCCCACGCGCCGGTCGAGCGCATCTTCGACGCCGGCGTGATGGATCTCTTCGTCGTCCGGGTCGCGGGCAACGTCTGCGACACCGACGAGATCGGCTCGATCGAGTACGGCCTCGCCCACGTCAAGACGCCAGTGCTCGTCGTGATGGGCCACACGCAGTGCGGAGCGGTCAGCGCCGCCGCACGCCTCGCCAAAGGCGCTCGCCTCGATCTTGAAACCAACATCCCGCCGCTTATCGAAAAGATCCGTCCCGCCGTCGATCGCGCCATCGCCGCCGGCGACGACGACCTCATCCCCCGCGCCATCGCCGAGAACGTGTGGCAGTCCATCGAGGACCTCCTGCGCCGAAGCCCCGAGACCCGGGCCCTCGCCGAGTCGGGCCGCGTCAAGATCGTCGGAGCCGTCTATGACGTCGCCACCGGCGCCGTCTCTTGGCTCCCCGAGGAGCGCCCCCTCGACATCATCGCCGCGGTCGCCGCAGCACCGCCGCTCTCGCCGACGACCCCCGCGAACATCCCCCCGGCGCCCGCCCCGAAGCCAGAGGCGTCAGGCGCCGAAAGCCTCGCCGCGCTCGCCTCCTCCGGCGCCTTCACCAAGCCGAATCTGACCCAGGTCACCCGTCAGCCCTTCGGGATCAACGCGGGCGAGGCCTCCAGCGCGAAGCTCGCCGGCGCCGAGATCCCGCGAACCGTCATTCACCAGCTCTTCTGGATCGCCGTCGCCGCGATGGCCCTCATCACCGCGCTCCTCGCCTGGAAGCTCGCGCATCTCAAGCGGGCCGACGGGTCGACCGTCCGCGGTATGACCATCGGCGCCAAGCTCGCCATCCCCATCGGCGCCATGGCCACGCTCCTCGTCATCGTCTCAGCCGTCTCCGTCACGGCGAAGGTCCGCAGCAACGAGGCCGCCGCCCGCCTCTCCCAGATGGGCGATCAACTCGCCCTCGTCGGCGCTCTCAAGATGGAGGTTCTCAGCGCCGAGCTCGCCATCGAAGACTTCATGAAATCCGAGAGCGACGAGGCTCTTGCACGGTACTCCGACTACGCCGCCACCGCCGCGGCTCACGCGGAACTCCTCAGATCCAAGCTCGACGACGAGCAGGACCTCGCGCTCGTGGAGATCATCGACAAGCATCTCCGGCAGCTCGACGCACTCGCCGCCGAGGCCGTCGCCGCCATCGACCACGAGCGAGCCGTCGTCGACTCCCTCCTGATCCCCACCGGTGATCGCGCCACCGAGATCCTCTCCTCGCTTATCGACAACTACCGCGCCGAGGACGACTACCAGCGCGCCTTCGAAGCCGCCGTCGCGCTTGAACACTTCGCTCTCGCCCGCACCGCCACCCAGCGCTTCCTCCGCACCGCCGATCCAGACCAATCCAGGCACGCGCAGCACGAGCTCCAACTTGCCGATGAGTATCTCGAGAACCTCGCCGCCGCCGCCGAGCAGCGCGAGCAGCGCCTCGCGATCGCGGAGGTCGCCGGAGCCTTCGAGTTCTACGCCTACGAGGTCGGCGAACTCATCGACATCCTTCAGCGTCGCGACCGCATCGTGGACGTCCAGATGGCCGACCTCACCGACACCATCGAGACCGAGGGAATCCAGCTCGTCGATCACGTCACCGATCGAAGCTACGCGCTTCAGAGCGCCATCGAGTCCGAGAACGCCGCATCCACAGTCAAGATCGCCGCCTTCAGTGTGCTCGCCGTCCTCTTTGGCTCGGTCGTCAGCATCCTGGTGATCCGCGCTCTGCTCAAGACCATCCACTCCGTGCTCGCCGTCCTGCGGAGCGTCGCCGCCGGCGATCTCACTCAAACCGACCAGCTCAACCTCAAGCCCAAGGACGAGATCGGTGAGATCGCCCGCGCCACCGACGCCATGGCCGCCTCCCTCACAAGCCTTCTCGAGGAAGTGCAGCAGTCCGCCGAGAGCCTCGCCGCCGCGAGCGAGGAGATCGCCTCCTCCGCCGCCGAAATGGCCGGAGGCATGGACAACCAGACCCGTCAGGTCACCGATATCTCCGCCGCCATCGAGCAGATGTCCGCCGCGATCAACGAGGTCGCCGACAACTCGCGCCGCGCCTCCGGCTCCGCCGACCAGTCGGGCGATGCTGCCGAGAACGGCGGCCGCGTCGTCCAGGACACCATCGTCGGCATGCAATCCATCAACGAGGCCGTCGATGCCTCCTCCCAGGCCGTTCAGGAGCTCGGCCGCCGGGGAGAGCAGATCGGCGAGATCATCGAGGTCATCAACGACATCGCCGATCAGACCAACCTCCTCGCCCTGAACGCCGCGATCGAGGCGGCTCGCGCCGGGGAGCACGGCCGCGGATTCGCCGTCGTCGCCGACGAGGTGCGCAAGCTCGCCGACCGCACGACCAAGGCCACCGACGAGATCGCCGAGTCCATCCAGGCCATCCAGTCCGAAACCTCCCAGGCCGTCGAGCGCATGCAGGCCGGCGCCCAGCAGGTCGAGCAGGGGGTCGAGACCGCCGGGAAGGCCGGCGAGGCCCTCTCGCGCATCGTCGAGTCCGCCCGCGAGGTCAGCTCCCTCATCCAGAACGTCGCCGCCGCCACCGACCAGCAGTCCTCCGCAAGCACTCAGATCTCCCAGAACATCGAGAGCATCCGCGCCATCGCCTCCGAGGCAACCGAGGGCGCCAACCAGGCCTCCATCGCTTCCACCGACCTCTCCACCAAGGCTCAGGACATGCAGGCGCTCGTCCAGCGATTCAAGCTCAAGAGGCCTCCCGCTCGTCGGACCGACAGCACCGGCGGGGCTCGAGAGAACTCGCACGAACCCGCGAACGCCTGAGCGTCTCGCGCGTCACACCTCCCGAATCTCCTCACGCCGCCGACCAGCCCACACCGGTCGGCGGTTT
>CAZXGT010000119.1:4757-6098 GCA_964639935.1 uncultured Phycisphaeraceae bacterium | reverse complement strand
CGTCGCGAGCACCCTGGGCGATCCCGAGGCGGACATCCCGCTGCGGCTCATCAACGAGCTGCGGGCGACGCAGCGCCTGCCCTACGGCGGCGATGTGGAGGCGGCCGTCATCTGGGAGGCGACCGAGCAGCTCCGCGATTCGGTGACCGACGACTACGTGCAGGCGTCGCAGTTCGTGCTCTCGGCGGACATGCCGCTCCTGCGCGGCGCCGGACGCGTGGTCGCCCAGGACAACCTGATCCAGGCGGAGCGCGATCTCGTCTACGCCGCCCGCTCCTTCGAGAGGCGACGCCGCGAGCTGCTCGTGGACATCTCGAGCGACTACTTCAACCTGCTCAACCAGCTCGAGCGCATCCGCAACCAGGTCCGCTCGATCGAGAGCCGGCGCCAGTCGGTGGAGCGGACGCAGGCGGAGGTGCAGGCGGGCAAGCGACGGGCGCTCGAGATCCGCCAGCAGCAGCAGAATCTCCTCAGCGCCGAGGACGCGCTGATCGGCCTGCGTGAGGCCTATCTCCGCTCGCTCGACCGATTCAAGATCCGGCTCGGGCTCCCGGTGACGACGCCCGTGATCCTCGAGCCCTCGGATCTCGTCCTGCCCGAGCCGGATGTCTCGCCGACCGAGGCGTCGCTGACGGCGGTCCGATTCCGCCTCGATCTCCAGAACGAGCGCGACCGGATCGACGACCAGCGCCGCTCGGTGCAGATCGCGCGCAACGCGCTGCTCCCGGACCTCGACATCGCCGGCGCCATCAGCCTCGGGACCGACGACAACGACCGCGTGGGGCAGTTCGATTTCGTCTACAACCGCCCGGAGTACTCCGCGTCGGTGACTTTCGGGCTGCCGCTCGACCGGGAGATCGAGCGCCTCGGGCTGCGCTCTGCGATTATCGGGCTCCAGCGCGATCTGCGCAACTACGAGCGGTTTCGCGACAACATCATCCTCGACGCCCGGGCCGCCCGGCGGAACATCGATCAGCTCCGCTTCTCAATCCTCCTTAACGAGCAGCGCGTCGAGAACATCCAGCTGCAGATCGAGGAGCAGAAGCTCCGCGACGACACGGACCCCTTCGACCTGACGCGATCAGAAGACGAACTGCTCGACGCGCAAAACAACCTCTCGCTCGCCCAGCAGCAGCTGCGGACGGCCGTTCTTGAGTTCCTGCTCGCGACGGGTCAGCTCCGCGTGGATCTCGAAGGGCGGTTCCAGCCGATCCCGGGCATGGAGGATCCGTTGCTCGAGGGGGATCGCAGCGGGCAGGACGTCCCGGGGGGGATGCAGGAGGACATCGGCCCGCTGCCCGGAGGGCCCCCGTTCCTGCCCGAGGTGGAGCCCGAGCCCGA
>CAZXGT010000119.1:0-4657 GCA_964639935.1 uncultured Phycisphaeraceae bacterium | reverse complement strand
CCCGAGCCGGTCGAGGACGAGCCGGCGGGGATTGATCCGCCGGATTCCGAACCCGACGGCTGATTTCGCCCGATTCAGCCCTATGATAAAGCTCATGCGGGCGATTCCGCGCCATCGGTGTGGAACCGCCCAGCGGTGGGCTGGTTGAAATACTGGGCTGTGACGCTCGAGAACCCCGGACCCGTGAGGAGGGCTTTCGCTGTGGCGAAGGACCGAATGATCGCTCGCTTTTCTGATCGCACCGGCCGAGCCGCCGCAGGCTCTCGCGGTATGACTCGCCTTCTCGTGATGTCGCTGATCGCCGCGGTGGCGCTGGTTGGCGTGGCGGTCGGCGCGATCAGCATGACCAACGGCGACCGCGGGGCCTCGGACCAGGTGGACCTGCACAACGTCAGCTCGATCAGCTTCGACATCGAGGTGATCGCGAGCGGAGAGCTCGAGGCGCTGCGGCAGACGGAGATCCGCTCGGAGCTCGAGAGCCAGGCGACGATCACCGAGCTGGTGGAGGAGGGCACGCTGGTCAAGAAGGGCGACCTGCTCGTGCAGTTCAACACCGAGAGCATCGAGAAGAACATCGAGGACGAGCTGCTGAAGGTGGAGACGGCCAAGAGCGACCTGGTGGCCGCGGAGAACGGGTACGAGATCCAGATCAACGAGAACGAGGCGAACCTCCGGCAGGCGAGGCTGAAGCTCGACCTCGCGGAGATCGAGCTGCGCAAGTGGGAAGAGGGCGACCTCGTCAAAAGGCTCGAGGAATTGAGCCTGGCGATCGAGCAGGCCGAGCGTCGCCTCTCGCAGCGCAAGGAGGCCTACGAGCAGTCGCAGAAGCTCTACGACCGCGGCTTCCTCGCGAGCGATCAGCTCAAGAACGACGAGATCAACTACATCGACGCGCAGGCGAACCTGAAGACGGCTCGCTCCAACGAGTGGGTTTACAGAACCTTTCAGATGGAGAAGCGGCGCAAGCAGCTCACGTCGGATGTCGAGGAGGCGCGGGCGGCGCTCGATCGCGTCCGGCGTCAGAACGCGAGCCGCCTGGCGAGCAAGGAAGCGGATCTGACCAACCGCAGGCGTCAGCTCGCGATCCGCGAGGAGCGTCTCGCCAAGCAGCGCGAGCAGTTCGAGAAGGCGACGGTGCAGGCCCCGACCGATGGGCTCGTGGTCTACGGCTCGACCGCGGAGCGATCGCGTCGCGGGTGGGGCAACGACGGACCGATGCAGATCGGGCAGACCATCCGCCCCAACGAGTTGATCGTGGTGCTCCCCGACACGAGCCAGATGGTCGCGTCGGTTCGCGTGCACGAATCGAACGCGGGGCGCATCAGACCCGGGCAGCGAGCGATGGCCAAGGTCGACGCCATCCGCGACGCGGTCTTCCCCGCGGAAGTGCTGGAGATCGGCGTCCTCGCTGAGAGCGGCGGTTGGCGGGATCCGAACCTCCGCGAGTACACGGTCAAGCTGCTGCTCGATGAGTCCAACGCGGGCGAGAAGCTCAAGCCGTCGATGCGGTGCGAAGCGGAGATCGTGATCGATCGGGTCGAGGACTCGCTCGCCGTGCCGTCGCAGGCGGTGTTCCGCGATGGCGGCTCGACGTTCGTCTACACGCCGGAGGGCGGGAAGTTCAAGCGCACGCCGGTGGATGTCGGGCGGCGTTCGACGAGGTTCGCCGAGATCACCGCCGGCGTGACGCCGGGCGAGCGGGTCCTGCTCCGCGAGCCGACGACGGGCGAGATCCTCCGTGATCGGCGCGCCAAGCCGGCGCCGGAGACGCAGATGGCGTCCGAAGAAGCCCGGCCCAAGCGCAAGACCGCCGGCCGGGGCGGGGACGCCGCGAAGGCGCGCGCCGCCGCCGAGTGAGCCTCACGCCGCGAAGCTGCTCGTTTCGGCCTCGCTCGTGCGCCACTGGTTGGCCTGCGCCGCGTCGACATCGAAATCGGCCTCGTGGGCGGCCTCGAGATTGAAGCCCGCGACCTCCCGCCCGTCGGCGACCGCGATGAACAGATCCCTGTGCTCGCGCAGGTCGACCCTCTCGGCGTCGATCTTCTCGCTTCCGAACTGCGCGGTCGGGTCCGGGATCAGGCGGACCGCCGGGCGGAAGGGCTCGGCGGGCGACCACCCGGTGACGACGCCCGTGGCGCCGCTCGAGAGCTCGACGATGACGCCGGGCGGGTAAGGCGGAGCGATCGAGATCAGCGCCCGGTAGATCATCGGATCGATCCGTCCGGCGAGGTCCGTGGTGCGCATGGCGTGCAGCGCCGCGGCCGGCGGGCGCGACTCGGAGCCGTCCGGGGGGTTTCGCAGGCGATCGTAGAGATCGGCGGCGGCGACGATGCGCGCAAAGACCGGGATCTGGTCGCCGCACTGGGCGCGCTCCTCGCCGTCGGCCTCGGCGCGGGCCGGGAAGCCGGTCCCGTCCCATCGCTGGTGGTGGTTGAGGACGACGGAGGCGGCGGATGGTCCGACGGTGTCGCGGACGGTCTCATAGCCCATGCGGACGTGGTCGCGCCACGCCTCGTCGGACTCGTCTCCGGACCGGGCCCACCGCTCGACGACGGCCGAATCGAGCCGGAGCATCCCGATGTCGTGGAGCATGGCGCCGACGCCGAGGCTGACGACGTTCATCGCGTGTCGGGGGTTGAGGCGGGAGCGCTGGGTCACGATGTAGCTCTGGAGCTTGAGGCCCATCAGGAGCGAGAGCGAGCAGACGTTGGCGGCGTGGGCGATGTGGGTCTTGCCGCCCGCGCAGATCTCGTTGATGTAGAGCGCCGCGCGGGGCTGGCTGGTGAGCTGGTCGACGAGGTCGCTGATGGTGCGCTTGAACTGGTCGTAGTCGAGCTGGACGTCGCCGCGGTTGGCGACCGTTTCGAAGGTGGCGTCGAGCGCGGCGGCGAGCTCGTTGCGCAGCTCGCTGACCGCGGGGTTGATGTATTCGCCCACGAACGCCAGGGAGGGGTATCGGACCCAGATCTCCCGGATCTCGAGCTCGCGCAGGCGCTGGATGTCCGACTCGTCGAGCTCGTAGTTCGCCTTCAGGAGCACCCGGCCGGGCTTGGCGGGGTGGTGCAGCGAGAGGGCGAGCTTCATGCCCGGGGCGGCCTGACGCAGGGGAACCTTCAGCATCGTTGTCTCCACGCCCCGGGGTCCGATCGGGGCGTCCCGGGAGCATCGGATCGCGAGGCGGCCGTCGCCTGCAGCGATGAGTCAAGAGCGAAGGATCGCGCGGGTCGCTGCCCGCGCAATCCGCCCGCAGACCCCACATTCCCGCCGATTCATGGGGAGGCGTTCAGCGGCCGGTCGTCTTCTTGCGGCGGAGGATGTGGTGATAATGCTGGGCGAAGCGGTGGGCCTCGTCGCGGATGGCCTGACACAGGCGAAGGCCCGGGTTGTCGCGCCCGAGGCGCAGGGGCTCGGCGCGCTCCTGGACATAGATCAGCTCTTCCTTCTTGGCGAGGGAGATGACCATGGGCGGCTGGAGATCGAGGGAGTCGAAGGCCTCGAGCGCGGCGTGGAGCTGCCCGAGACCGCCGTCGATGAGCACCACGTCGGGGTAGAGCTCCTGCCCGGCGCCGGCGTCGCGGTAGCGCCGGCTGACGACCTCGCGGATGGCGGCGTAGTCGTCGTTGGTGACGGTGCGGATCCTGAAGCGCCGGTAGGCGTCCTTGAAGGGGCGCCCGTCGACGAAGCTGACCTTGGAGCCGACCGTCTCGCCCCCCTTGAGGTGGGCGATGTCGATGCCCTCGACGCAGCGGATCGGCACGGTGAGCCCGAGCGCGCGCTGGAGGCTCTTTGGACCCTTCTCCGGGTCGATGTAGGCGATCTCGATCTCGGGCTGCCAGCGGTCCTTCACCGAGGCGCGCTCGTCGAGCTTCACGATCGCGCTGATCTGGTCGCGGATGGCGGCGGCCTTCTCGTACTGAAGATCCTTCGCGGCGGCCTCCATGTCCTCGCGCAGCTCCCTGAGCACCACGGAGCGCTTGGACTCCATGAAGCGGATGAGACGCTTCATGTCGTCGCGGTAGGCGGCTTTGGTGATGCGGTCCGCGCAAGGCGCCGTGCACTGGCCGATGGCGTGCAGGATGCAGGGGCGGAAGCGGGCGTTCTTCGGGTCGCCGTCGATGATGTCGAGAGAGCACGTGCGGAACTTGAAGATGCGCTGCATGAGCTGGAGCGCCTCACGCAGCGCGCCGGCGCTCCCGAAGGGGCCGTAGACCTTGGCGCCGCGGTGCTCGGCGGGCGAGCGCGTGACGAACACCCCCGGAAAATCGTCCTGCATCGTCACGACCAGGTACGGGAACGTCTTGTCGTCGGTGAGTCGGGCGTTGTACTTGGGCTTGACGTCCTTGATGAGGCGGGCTTCGGCAAGCAGCGCCTCGACCTCGCTCTCGCACTCGAGGATCTCGAGATCGTGCACCTCCTCGAGCATCGGCGCCTTCTTCGGCCCGAGGTCCGTGGCCCGCTGGAAGTAGGACGCGACGCGGTCGGCGAGACGCACGGCCTTGCCGATGTAGAGCGTGACGCCTGAGGCGTCCTTCATGAGATAGACGCCCGGTCGTTTCGGGAGCGCCCGGGCCTTGCGCAGCAGGCGATCGAGGCGCTCGTCGCGCGACTCGGTCCCCCACTCGGGCGGCGGGGCGTCGGGGCGATCGGGCGGGAGCGT
>CAZXGT010000118.1:0-6330 GCA_964639935.1 uncultured Phycisphaeraceae bacterium | reverse complement strand
TTCGATTCCCCCCGGCTCCACTTTCCGTTTCTAATCGACGTCGGCTCGCGTGGGCTCCCTGGGGAGTTCGCGCGGCTTTAGCGCGCGAAATCCGTGGGCTGTGTTTCCGTAGGACGGGCTGCGGCGCAAGGGCGCCGCGGTGAGCTTTTCTTTGAGATCCAGCGACGGAGGTGCGCGATGGTGAGATGGATCGGTGTGGGCGTGGCGGCGGTGTGCGTGAGCGCCGCAGCGCCTGGGGACGTCGGGGAGATCATTCAGCAGCACTCGCAGGCGATGACGTTCGAGGACGGGGCGTTGGGCGGGGCGGGGGCGGAACTGCTGCTCGAGGAGGCGGCGGGGGCGTCGTTCCTGCTGCTCGGTGAGTCGCACCTGAACGAGGAGACACCCGCGCTAGTGCGGGCGATGCTGCCCGCGCTCGAGGAGTCGGGGTACGCGGCGCTGGCGATCGAAACGGGGGAACGGATCGCGGCGCACGCGGAGCGAGAGATTGAATCGGGTCGCGTCGATCGGCTCGCGCGTCTCTTCGCGGAGATTCCGTTCACCGCGGCGTTCATCGATCGGGTCGGAGAGCTGGCGCTGCTCGAGTCGGCGGTGACGGACCACGGCATGGAGCTGTGGGGACTTGATCAGGTGTTCATGGGCGGGGCTCGGTTCAATCTGGCTGAGCTGGTTCGGCTGGCGCCCGACGACGAGGCCCGCGCGATCGCGCAGGCGCAGCTGGATCGGGCCAACGCCGGGTTCGTGGAGTTTGCGCAGACCGGTGATGCGTCTCACGGGTATCTCAACAGTGCCGGCTCGGAAGAGTACGACACGCTGCGCGAGGCGTTAGCGGGTGTGGACGAGGGCCTTCGGATCATCGACGAGCTTGAAACGAGCGGTGAGATCTATCGGTTGTTCCGCTCGGGTGAGAATTACGCGAGCAACAAGAAGCGCATCGATCTGATGCGTCGGCATCTGGCCGAACATGTGCGCGCACTCGAGAATGGCGAGCGGGTGGTGATCAAGGTGGGTTCGAACCACGCGCGGCGCGGGTACACCCCTCTGAATCAGCTTGACATCGGCGCGGTGGCCGACGGGATGGGCGAGCTGCGCGGCGGGGGATCGCTGCACGTCTTCGTGACGAGCGCGGGGTTTGCGGACCGCTCGCGCGCGGTGGCGGCGCTGGCGCCGGCGCTGGGCGACGGGGATTGGGTCGTCGTGGACCTTCGCGCGTTGCGGCCGCACTTTCACCGGGAGTGGAACCGGGAAGGCTTTGAGGAACTCAACAATCTGGTGTTAGGGTTCGACCTGGCGGTGGTGGCGCGGTCGTTCACTCCGGCCGAACGGTCGCCTGGCGTTCCGGCGCCGCCGGGTGGATGACCTTCCCCGGGAACCTCCGCTCGTTGAGCTGGTTCACCAGACAGTGCGGGCCGCCCCCGGAGTGGATGAACTCCGTGAAGTCCGTCGTGATCGGCTCGTAGCCGCTCCGGCGGATCCGCGCGAGCAGTCCCTCGCTCACCTCGGGCAGAACGATCAGATGCCCGCGAGCGACGATGTTGCACGCATAGCGCGCCGCGTCCTCGATCGACACCTCGATCAGATGCTCGGCCGGGTCGAGACCGAAGGGCTCGAACGCCAGCTCGAGCAGCTTCTCGTGCGCGTGGGCCGCCAGCCCTTCGCGGCAGCACAGGATGTGCCCAAAGGGCAGCACCGCGACCGTCGTGTCCAGATGAAAGAACGGTCTGCGCACCTCAAGGCTCTCGACGCGAACCCCCGTGAGCGCCGCGAGCTGCTCGTGGGCGCGAACGTCGGAGCGCCCGTCCCCGGCGTGATCGCGACCCGGACGCGCCGTGCATCCTGACCAGAAGAGATCGCGCTTCGGGTCGTAGACGTTGTCCCCGCAGCCCTCGATGTTGAACTCCGCGAAGCGAATCTCGCGCGAGGGATCGAAGTCGCGCAGCGCCGCGGCGTGCAGGTCCGCCTCGCCTTGGCGCTCCTCGTAGGTGAACCGGCTCAGGAGCGCCGCGCTCTGCTCCTGCGCGTCATCGCCCGTCCATGTGAGCGAGATCGACGGATCCGCCGTGAACACCTGGTCCGGCAGCTCCTCCCTCGGCTCGAGCAGGCGAATGTCCGCGCCCAGCTCGCGCTCCAGAATGTCCCGGTAACGCAGCCACTTGCTCATCGACCTTCGGCGGAACGCCTCCGGATCCTTCGAGTAGACGCGATGGCCCTCGACCGACATCTCATTGGCGAAGCCGGCGCCGGGCCTGGGCTCCGGGATCCGGAAGTGCTCCGGCGGGCACATCAGAAACACGGGCTCTTGCGTAGTGAAATCCGGCACGGACGCGGCTCCCCTTGGGGCGATGCAGGAAGTCTAGGAGCGCTCGCCGAAGAGTCGCCACGGCGTGGGCGGCTTGGGCGCCTCGCGCAGGCCGAACTTCTCGATCGTGATCTCGCGCACCTTCTGTACGGCTTCCCTCGGATCGTCGGTGAGGATCACGCGCGTCGCGTCCTCGGGATCGATCGTCCCCGCGGGGATCATCGTCTCGCGCACAAAGTCGACGAGCGGGTTCCAGTAGTCCAGGCCCATCAGCACGATGGGGAAGTCCTTGATCTTGCCGGTCTGGATCAGCGTCGCCGTCTCGAAAACCTCGTCCATCGTGCCGAACCCCCCGGGCAGCGCGATGAAGGCGTACGAGTACTTCACGAGCATCACCTTGCGGATGAAGAAGTACCGGAACTCGATCATCCGATCCAGATACGGGTTGGGTTCCTGCTCGTGCGGGAGCTCGATGTTGCACCCGATCGAGCGGCCCTTGGCCTCGTGCGCCCCGCGATTGGCGGCCTCCATGACGCCCGGTCCGCCGCCGGTCATCGTGGTGAAGCCCGCGTGGGCCAGCTCGCGCCCAACTTCCATCGCCAACTGATAGTACCGGTGCTCTTCCCGGAACCGCGCCGACCCGAAAACCGTCACGCACGGGCCCACAAAGTGCAGCCCCCGGAAGCCCCTGAGCGTCTCGACGAAGATGCGAACGGCCCGCCTCAGCTCCCACCCGCGGCTCTGGGGGCCGTGAAGAAACCGCCTGATCTCCTCGTCGCGGCTCGCCGGTCCTTCGTGCTCCATCGCGTCGGCGGTGTGGGGCGCGCCGCGGTCAACAGGGTCGGAGGGGTCCGGCGTCTTCGGTTCCTCGCGCTCCGGCTTGGTCAGCTTCGACGGCATCCGCTCACCCTACCTCGCCGAGCCGAGCCGCCCGTCGAGCGATCGCCGGATCGCGTCGGGCAGTTCGGTCAGCGCCGCGCGATCCTGCTCGCCGGAGTCCAGCCGCTTGACCGACGCCTGCGTTTCGCTCTCGATGATCACCGCGACCTGCGCGCCGCTCCGGTCCGCCTCCTTGAGCAGCTTCCCGACGTTCCTCGTCGCCTTGTAGGAGTGCCGGGCGCGGAAGCCGACGCGCCGCAGGCCCGCGACCACGGGCCGGAGCAGCCGGTCCGGCGCCTCGTCGCCGTTGGACAGAACGAACACCTCGCACGTCGCCCCCACCCGCTCGCGGAGCGACTTCTCATCGGGCATGAGCCCGTGATCCTCGAGCACGAGCTGGAGAACGACATCGCCCATCGCAAAGCCCGCGGCGGGCGTCGAAGGCCCCCCGAAGAGCTCGATGAGCTGGTCGTACCGGCCCCCGCCGGCGATCGCGCGCTCCTTGCCTCGGATCTCGTGCACCTCAAAGACCGTGCTCGTGTAATAGGCGAGCCCGCGCACGAGCGTGAAGTCGACCGTGCACCACTTCGTCAGGTCCATCGCGACGAGCGAAAAAACGAGCTGCCGCAGGCGCGAGAAGTCCACCTTGCGCTCCGTGATGCGCACGTCCTCCGTCTCGTCGTCCGGGTTCCGGATGTGCGCCTCGTGCTTGAACCTGGCGCTCGCGGCGCCCGTGGTGAAAAAGTCGCGCATCTTGCGCGCCTGCTCGTCGTAGGCGGCGAGATCCAGATCCAGCGCCGCCGCCTTCTCCCGAAGCTCCGCCGGATCGAGCTTCTCGCGTTTGTCGAGCAGATCGAGCGCCGTGGTGATGTTGCTCCTCGAGACGCCCGCCACCTCCAGAAGCTGGCTGACGATCGTCCGGTCGCTGATGCGCACGCGCACGTGCTCCGGGGTCAGCCCCGCCGCCGCCAGGTGATCCACGCAGCAGGCGATCAGCTCGGCGTCGGCGAACGGCGTGTCGTCGCCCACGATGTCCACGTTCCACTGGAGGAACTCGCGCAGCCGGCCCCGCTGAGGACGCTCGGCCCGAAAATAGGGACCGACGGAAAACCACTTCGTCGGCTTTGGGAGCGCGCTGGCCCTGGCGGCGACCATCCGCGCGAGCGTGGGCGTGAACTCCGGCCGCAGCGCGAGCGTCGTCTCCGAACCCTGACGGCTGAAGGAAAAAAGCTCCGAGACGATGCCCTCTCCGCTCTTGACGGTGTAGAGATCCAGGTGCTCGAAGCGCGGCCCGTCGATCTCGTCGAAGCCGTGGCGGGTGGCGATCTCGCGCCAAAGGTTCTCGGTCCACCGCCGGCGGAGCATCTCCTCGGGGTAGAAGTCGCGGGTGCCGCGCGGGGCCTGAAACGCCTGCGCGGGAGCGTTGGATGGGTTCGTGCTCATCGGACCCCTAGACTAGAGCCGCGAGCGGGATCGTGTGAGAGGCGCGCCGAGTGTCGAGAAACGTGATCAACAGGGCCGCGGCCGCGGGCACGCTCGCCTTCCTGCTGTCGCTGATCGTTCACTTTCTGGTGGTTCCCCCCGAGCGGAGCGCCTCGAGCGAGTCGGGCGCGACGCCGATCGAGCAGGCCGAGCGCGAGATTCTCGACGCGCTCGAGGCCCGCACCGCCGATCACAACGTCTGGCGGCGAGCGACGGGCCGCCTGCTCCGCGAGGAGGAGCCGGCCCTGGCGCTCCGCTCGCTCATCGACCGCCTCCCCCCCGAGGCCCACGAGCAGATGGCCGCCGGCGGGTTCACCGGCTATTACCTCGGCTACACGCTCGCCTCGGGCGAGCGGTCGTCGCAGGCCTACGGCGCATACGAGGTCGCCCTCGAGGCCTTCCGCCGGTGGGACCATCGAACGCACGCTGAGGCTCGAGAGTGGCTTGGCGGGTACGACGTCGTCTACGAGGCCCGAACGCTCATGCGGCTGGCCCGGCACAACGAGGCCGCCCGGGCGCTCGATGGGCTGATCGCGGAGGGCGCGCCGGAGGGCGCAGCGCTGGTGGTCGCGCGGACCCTCGCGGAGATCGGCCGCCGCGAGCAGGCCGCCGAGGGCTTCGACGCGCTGCTCGAGACCGTCGACGACGCGGAGATGCTCGGCGCCCTCGACCAGCTCGTCCGCTCGGTGCGGGACTGGCGAGCGAGCACCGGGGAGCCGGTCGCCTCGCGGATGCTCGCCGAAGCCATGGCGCGGCGCATCGACGCGTGGCCGCTCGCCGCCGAAACCGAGCGGCCCGCCTTTGCGCACTTTCTCGTTCGCTGGCTGGCGGTGGAGCTGCACCGCGCCGGGTCCACGGAAGAGGCCGCCGGGCTGTTCCGCAAGGCCGAGGCGGCGGCTCGCCGGTGGGCCGAGCGCGAGACGAGCCCGAAGGGCGCCGGCGACGCGTGGCGCTGGGTCGTCAAGCATCGTGCGAATCTGGGCGATTCGGCCGGAATCGTCGCAGCTCTCGAGCGGGCCCGCGAGCTCGGCGCCGAGCTCGACGCCGAGGGGCTCCTGCGCGACCCCGACATGGCGACGCACGTGGAGCTCGAGGCGGTCCGCGAGGCGATCGGCCGGCTCGGCGGCCCGCGCTCCCCGACCGGAACGAACGCCGGGGGATGACCGGCCGCGAGGCGACATCAATCTCGCCCCCGCCGACTGACGCGAGCCCGCGCAGGCCACTAGGATGAGGTCACGGGCGGCCCGGCGGCGGGCGCCCGACCTGAGCGCCGGTTCCAGCGCATGAAAGAGCCCCCGCATGCCCTCCATCACCATCGACGGCAAAGTCTGTGAGTTCGAACAGGGTCAGACGATCCTGCAGGTGGCCAACGCGCACGGGATCAAGATCCCGCAGTACTGCTACCACGACTCCATGAGCATCCCCGCCTCGTGCCGGATCTGCCTCGCCGAGGTCTGGGCGCCCAACCCGCGCAACGACGGCAAGCTCGAGGCGATCCCCAAGCTCCTGCCCACCTGCCAGAGCCAGGCCGCCGACGGGCAGGTCATCTACTCCGACTCCCCCAAGGCCGTCGCCAATCAGAAGGCGGTCATGGAGTACCTGCTCATCAACCACCCGCTCGACTGCGCCGTGTGCGACCAGGCGGGCGAGTGCGACCTGCAGGACTACTC
>CAZXGT010000117.1:0-6364 GCA_964639935.1 uncultured Phycisphaeraceae bacterium | reverse complement strand
TGCTCGTGACGGATTCGCCCGATCGCGTCGAGCCGCAGGCGAAGCCCCTCGACGCCGAAGCCGAGGTGCGCCCGCTCGAGCTTGGGCGCCGCGAGCGCCCAGATTCGCGCCGGATCGCGCAGCGGGCGGCTCACGCGGATCTCGATCCGCTCGGGGGGGAGGTCCGATCGGCGCAGCTCGAGCGTCCACCGCTGGGCGCCGGCCTCGCGGCGCAGAAGCGAATCGCACCCTCTTTGGAGGAGCTCGCGCGCGGCGAGCTCGATCGCCTCGGTCCGCGTGGTCGGCCCCTGGAAGAGCCGCTCGAGCGAGAGCGGCGGGACGGGGCGCACCGGGTCGATCGGTTCGAACGCCTCGCCCAGCGCCTGATCGAGCCGCCGCGAGAGATCGCTCCCGAAGCGGGCGGCGAGCGCGGAGCGCGGGAGCTCGAGCAGGTGCGCGACGCGCTCGATCCCGAGCGCGCGAAGGTCGGCGACGAGCCGACGGTTCAAACGCAGCGCGCCCACGGGCAGGTCCGCGAGGGCGTCGCGCAGCTCGCGTTGCACGACGATCCGCCGGCCAGCGGGCGCGAAGCGCGCGACGCCCCACGCGCCCCCGTAGGTCGGCGCGATCGCCGCCCGGGCGCCCACGCCGAGGCGCTTGAGTTGCTCTTCGACGGCGCGGATCATCCGGGATTCCCCGCCGAAAAGGTGCGCGCAGCCCGTGACGTTCAGGCGCAGCCCGCCGGGCTCATCCATCGCGACCACGGGTGAGAAGCGCGTGGCCCAGTTCGCCAGGGCCCGCAGCGCGGACCGCTCCCGGCGGGCGTCGCGCGGCTCGACGCGGACGTTCCCCCCGGGAACGAGCGCCCGCGCCTGAGCGAGCGGGAGCCCCGAGCGCGCGCCCGCGCGTCGCGCCCGATCGCAGCAGGCGCAGACGAGCTCGCGCTGGCCGTCCCTCACCGTGATGAGCGTGGGGCGGCGGTCTGGTTTCTCACGCGATCCGTGCGCTGATCGGCGCGTGCGCCGGTTGTGGACGTCGATCGTCCACGTCGGGAGCCACACGCTCATCGCACGCTCGCCAGCTGGTGATCGCGCCCGTCGCATGATCTCGTTGCGCGAGCCATCGCCGCGCCTCCTGGATCTCTGGCTGCACTCCCTTGCAGCGCAACAGTTCAACCATCCATGCTTGAGCGGTCTGAGCGGACGGCCCCGCCGCGGCGGGCGTGACGAGCCATCGCGTCCGCGCGGCGGAAAGCCGGGCGCGGTCGCGGCGCGGTCGGGCGACCAGCGCGAGCGTTCCCGCATCCTTGGCCGCAAGCTGCAACCGGCGCGATTCGGCCATCGCGAGCCCGGCGCCGTCGGCCACCACCGAGGCCGAGCGGCGCAACGCCGCGTCGGCCGACCAGATCAGCTCGACCCGCGACGACGGATCCACGAACACGCTCCGGCGGAGCAGGGCGTCGTCCGCCCCGCCCGGCCCGCGAAGCGTCAACGCGTGCGGGTGCGGCCAGCAACGCCGACCGATCCAGAGCACGCTCTGCGCCGGCCGCGCGTGCCGCCGGGCCAGATCGATCAGCACGCCCAGCGGAGGGACCGAGACGCCGTCGGCGTCATCGGCGAGCCACTCGTGAAGGCCCGCGCCGAGCGTCGGCCCCCCTTCCCCAACCGAGGCGGCCGGCGACGCGGGCGCCGAGTTCCGCGCCGCCGGTTCTTCGCAACGCTCCAGCACGCGACGAGCCGCGGCCAGCCTGCCTGGAGATTGTGTACGCATATTGATAGGGTAGTCGAGAACCGAGCATGTTCAATGGGTGTTTGGGTTTACACCCCAAGATTTCTTCTGGTTCTCACCGCTCCCGCGCCGCCCCGTGGCCGCTGAGCGACTGATCGGGAGCGTTCGGCCGGCGCGAGGCGACGTCGGCCCCGGGCTTGGTGCGGCGGAGAATGGTTGTTCAATCGAGCCAGAGCGCGGCGACGGTCAGGTCGTCGGCGAGCGTCGCGCTCGCGTGGTCGCGAACGCCCTGAATCACGGCGTCAACGAGACCCTCACGCGCGCCGCCCGTGGCGAGCGACCGCTGCACGCCCTCGAGCCCGAACTGCGCGCCCGCGGGGTCCGGCTGCTCGACGGCGCCGTCCGAGAAGACCACGAGCGCCGATCCGGTGGCGAGCTCCACCTCGATCGTGTCGTAGTCGGTTGAATCCACAACGCCCAGGGGGAAGCCGGGCGTGGGCTCGATCCGGCTCGGACGGGCGCCGTCGCGAACGAGCACGCAGAGACCGTGTCCGGCGTCGCCGATCTGCACGACCCGGCGCTCGGCGTCGATCACCCCGCCGATGAGCGTGACGAACTTCGAAGGATCGGTCCGACGATGCAGATCGGCGTTGACGGCGACCATGGCGCTCGCGAGTTCGACGCCGGAGAGGAGCTGCGAGCGCAGCTGGGACTGGCAGGCCGCCATGAGCATCGCGGCGCCGACGCCCTTGCCCGAGACATCGCCCAGGAAGAACGCCGCGCGTTTCGAATCGAGCTCGAAGATGTCGAAGAGGTCCCCGGCGACGACCCGTCCGGGGATCGACTCGAACCGGTATCGCGTGGCGGCGCACCGTCCGTGCCTCGGGGGCGAGAGCAGCTCCTGAGCGCGGCGAGCGGCGTCGAGATCGGCCTGCAGCTGACGGTGGCGCTCGGCCATCGTCGACGCCCGCAGCCGCTGGAACGCCAGGCCGGAGAGCCGGGCGACCGCGTGGCAGAACGCGGCGGCGTCCCCCGGAACGGCGCCCTCGGCGTTGCGGGTGTCGACCATCAGGAAGGCGTCCGGCGCGGCGTCGACGAGCACGGGGGCGCAGATCGCGGATCGGATGCCGAGATCGATGATCGATGCGGCGTGGCCGGCGCGCGAGCTCCCGTCGACAAGCTCAACCAGCCCGTCCCGGGAGGCCCGCTCGATGAGCGACCTCGAGACGCACGCCGTCGAGGACGAGGTGGAAGCGAGCACGCTCAGCTCGTCCCCGGGCGCGGGCTCGATGAGCATGACGCGCCGGCAGGCGGTGGCCTCGCGCACGGCCTTCACCACCGCGCGGGCCATCTGCTCGCGCGAATCCGCCGCGTCGAGCCGCGCGGTCAGCTCCATCAGAACCTCGAGCCCGCGCTGCGCGACGCCCCCGAGCTTTCGGGCCGGGATCGCGCTGACGCTCGCGGGCTCGCCGGCGGTCGGCGCGAAGGACGTGCTCACGCCGGGACGCGGCGATCCGGACGCCGCCCGGCACCGCCAGGACGCGAAGGCGATGACGTCGCCCTCGTGGATCGTGATCGGCTCGTTGGGATCGAGCCGCCGGTCGTTCACGAACGTGCCGTGGCGCGAGGAGAGATCCGTGATGAACCAGTCAGCGCCCCGGCGCGCAATCGACGCGTGACGGCGGGAGACCGAGCGATCCGGGACCGACCAATCGGCATCCGCGGACCGGCCCACGACCAGCGGCCGGTCCGTCGGCAGCGTGACGGCGCCGACCGCATCGCCGGATTCCGTCGTCGAGATCGGTCGCAGGCTGAGACTCACGCGTTCTCCTCGGCCGCCGATCGTACCGGCGTCGAGTCGGCGCCTGCGGCGCGACGCACCCGTTGCGGGGTTTTCGTCCGCCCGGCGCGCGATGATCGAATAGTCTAAAGCGATCGCCGCGACGCCAGAACGCCTCACCGCGGAGCAAGAAAAAGGAGCCCTCCGATGACCACGCTCACCCCAAACGCCGCTGATCTGGCCTCCGGTCCCTTTAAGTCCGAGTACGGCAACTACATCGGGGGCGAATTCCGCCCCGCCGCAAGCGGCCGAACCTTCACGAACACCTCTCCGATCCACGGGAACGCGCTGTGCGAGATCGCGCGCTCGGAGGCGGCGGACGTTGAGGCGGCGCTCGACGCGGCGCACGCCGTCAAGGCGGCATGGGGCCGAACGACGACGACCGAGCGGGCCAACATCCTCAACGCGATCGCGCAGGTGATGGAGGACAACCTCGAGCTGCTCGCTCTCGCGGAGACGCTCGACAACGGCAAGCCCATCCGCGAGACAACGCTCGCGGACCTGCCCCTCGCGATCGACCACTTCCGCTACTTCGCCGGCTGCATCCGCGCCCAGGAGGGCACGATGAGCCAGATCGATGACGACACGGTCGCGTACCACTTCCACGAGCCCGTGGGCGTTGTCGGGCAGATCATCCCCTGGAACTTCCCGATCCTGATGGCGACGTGGAAGCTCGCGCCGGCTCTGGCGGCGGGGTGCCCGGTCGTCCTCAAGCCCGCCGAGCAGACGCCGGCGTCGATCCTCGTCCTGATGGAGCTCATCGGCGACCTGCTCCCCGCGGGCGTGGTGAACGTCGTCAACGGCTTCGGGCTCGAGGCCGGGAAGCCGCTCGCGTCAAGCGACCGCGTGGCGAAGGTGGCGTTCACCGGCGAGACGACAACCGGGCGGCTTGTGATGCAGTACGCCGCGGAGAACACGATCCCAGTGACGCTCGAACTCGGTGGAAAGAGCCCCAACATCTTCTTTGAGGACGTGCTCGACGCCGACGACGCCTTCTTCGACAAGTGCCTCGAGGGCTTCGCGATGTTCGCGCTGAACCAGGGCGAGGTCTGCACGTGCCCGAGCCGGGCGCTGATCGCCGAGTCGATCTACGACCGCTTTATGGAGCGGGCGCTCGATCGCGTGAACGCCATCGTCCAGGGGGATCCGCGCGAGAAGGAGACGATGATCGGCGCGCAGGCCTCGAGCGAGCAGAAGGAGAAGATCCTCTCCTACTTCGACATCGCCCGGCAGGAGGGCGCCGAGATCCTCGCCGGCGGCGCGGAGGCCGAGATGACCGGCGAGCTCGCGGGCGGCCACTACGTCCAGCCGACGGTCCTCAAGGGTCACAACAAGATGCGCGTCTTCCAGGAGGAGATCTTCGGCCCGGTCGTCTCGGTCACGACCTTCAAGACGCCCGAGGAAGCGCTCGAGATCGCCAACGACACGCTCTACGGCCTCGGCGCGGGCGTCTGGAGCCGCGACGTCAACACCTGCTACCGCTTCGGTCGGGGCATCGAAGCGGGACGCGTCTGGACCAACTGCTACCACCTCTACCCGGCCCACGCGGCCTTCGGCGGGTACAAGCAGTCGGGCATCGGACGCGAGAATCACCTCATGATGCTGCGCCACTACCAGCAGACGAAGAACATGCTCGTGAGCTACAGCCCGAACAAGCTCGGCTTCTTCTAAGCCGCGAGCGACCGAACCACGCGCGCCGGGTCGCCCAAATGGCGAACCGGCGTCTTATGAACGCCGACCCGACCGAAACGACGACCGCTCCGCCGCCCCGGGTCATCGCCACCGAGGCCGCGGAGGCGCTGATCGCCGAGATCCGCGCCGAGCACCCGGAGATCCTGTTTCACCAGTCGGGCGGGTGCTGCGACGGCTCGTCGCCCATGTGCTACCCGGCGGCCGAGTTCCGCATCGGGGCCTCCGACGTGAAGCTCGGGGAGGTCGCGGGCGCTGGCGTCTACATCAAGCGATCGCAGTTCGAGGCGTGGAAGCACACGCAGCTCATCCTCGACGTCGTCCCGGGGCGCGGCGGGATGTTCTCCCTCGACAACGGCCGCGAGAAACGATTTCACATCAGAAGCCGCACGTTCAGCGATGCCGAGCTGGCGACGCTCGCGTCCGCCGAGAGCTGATCGGCCTCAGGCGGCGATGGCGACAACCCCGCCGAGGCCCCGCGCTCCTAGCGGAGATCCTCGAGCTGCGCCGAGAGCGCCTTGATGAGCGTGCGCGAGCAGGCGGTCTCGATGGCGTGCGCGGGCACGTCGCGCAGATCCCTCGGGCCCACGCCAAAGAGCAACCACTCGGCCGACAGCCCGTACTCGCGGCAGAGCGCGATGATGAAGCCGAGGCCCGGCTCGGATTCGCCCGCGACGAAGCGCCGAACCGCCTCCGCCCCGGCGCCCGTTCGCTCGGCCATCTCCGCCTCGCCGACCTCGGCCGAAATCTCGCCGAGCCGCTCGGCGCAGAAGCTCAACAGATCCGCGACCGTCAGATCCCGATCGCGCAGCAGGGATGACGATCCGGACGGCCCGAAGCGATCCCGCCCGTTGTGTTCCTGCTTTGTCGCGTCGGGGCTGCTCATGGGTACACACCGCCCTTGCTTGCTCGCTGAAACCACGATGCACGCTCCGTGCGGGCTCGCGCCCGCGGATGTCCCGGCTGTCGGCGGGCCGGGCGCCGCTCGCCCCGGACCGACGCCGGCGACGGCGAACAGCCCGAAGCAAGGCCCGCCCGGCCCGCCCGCCGGGAGCGAGGAGATCAGTCGACGGGGCCCCACGAGGCGATCAGCGCGGAGAGATCCGCGGCGTTGACGACGCCGTCGCC
>CAZXGT010000116.1:0-6387 GCA_964639935.1 uncultured Phycisphaeraceae bacterium | reverse complement strand
CCCGGCGCCGTGTCGCGTTGACAGGGTGGCGCCCGGTGATAGCCTGCGGCTCCCTTATGGGGGCTGCGCGGGAATGAAGATCGAATCGTCCGCCTCGGCGGGCGGCGGGCCCGCGGGCCCGCGTAAAAGGAGCAGGACGTGAGCGAGGCGCATCAGGTGTCACGGACGAGCCGCTTTGCCCGGATCGGGGCCGCCTGCGGTCTGGCCGCGGCGGCGACGCTGGCGGGATGCAACGCCGACTCCTATATGGACCCGTCGGTGGTGGGCCGGTGGGAGGCGACGCCGACGGTGGTGCCGATCCTCGATCGCATCGACGTGATCGAGCGCGACCGGGGCGAGTTCGTGGAGTCCGCGCCGGTGACGCCCGAGGATCTGATCCCGGAGGTGGACGACTATCGGGTGGGCCCGGGCGACACGATCTTCCTCGAGATCTTCGACTTCCTTCAGGCGGGCGTGCCGACGCCGTTTGAGCGGCAGATCGACGCTCGCGGCGCGATCGACCTGCCGCAGCTTGGGCGGGTCGACGTCTATGACATGACCAGCGACGAGATCCGCGAGCGGGTGCGCCGGAGTCTTCGCGAGGAGGGCATCATCGAGGACGCGCTGGTCTCGGTGCAGATCATCGGCCGCCGTCAGGCGACCTTCTCGATCTACGGGGCGATCCCGGGCGTGGGGCGGTATCTGATTCCCGTGCCGGACTACCGGCTTCTGGAGGCGATCTCTGAGGCGGGCGGGGTGTCGCCGGTGATCAAGAAGCTCTTCGTGATCCGGCAGGTTCCGCTCTCGGAGGACTACACGCGTGGTCAGGGCGCGAGCCCGCGGACGGCGCCGCCCGCCCGCGAGGAGGGTCGGTCGCGCGAGACCGAGGAGGGCGTGGACCTCGACGAGCTGATCCGGGAGCTGTCGGAGCCGGGGGGCGAGGGGGCGCCGGCGCTGATCGGCGAGGAAACGGCGGTTCCGGGCGTGCGCCGGGTGGCGATGGCGCAGGACGAGGCGCCGCCGATCGACCTGATCGAGGCGGAGGCGCCGCGCGAGCGTCGGACGCGGCGCGAGCAGCCTGAGCAGACGGGGCCGGCCGATCCGGGGTCGTGGATCTTCCTGAACGGGCGCTGGGTCCGGGTGGACTCGGCGCGGCGCGGTGAGGCCGCGGGGCTGGCCGAGGGTGAGGACCCTCTGGCGCGGGCGGCGGCGGAGCTGGTGACCCAGCGGATCATCGAGATCCCGACCGAGCCGCTGCTGCTGGGCGATCCGCGCTACAACATCGTGGTGCGTCCGGGGGACGTGATCCGCGTCCCGCCGCCGGAGACGGGGCTGGTGTACCTGGCGGGTCCGGGGATCGCGAGGCCGGGCATCTACTCGCTTCCGACCAACGGGCGTTTGACGCTGACGAAGGCGGTTCTCTCGGCGGGCGGTCTCAACGGTTTGGCCGTCCCGTGGCGGGTGGACCTGACTCGGATGGTGGGGACGGACCGTCAGGCGACGATCCGCCTGGATGTCAAGGCGATCGCGGAGGGGACGCAGCCGGACATCTTCCTGAAGCCGGACGACATGGTGAACGTGGGCACGAGCTTCTGGGCGACGCCGCTTGCGGTGATCCGCGGGGGTCTGCGCGCGTCGTACGGCTTTGGTTTCCTGCTTGACCGGAACTTCGGCAACGACGTGTTCGGGGCGCCCCCGACGAACCGTCAGTGATGTGAGCCGCGAGTCGGGCTCGGGGGCGTGAAAAACGTTCGGCTTCGCCTGAGCGGGCGAACCCCGGCCGGGCGGGCGGCGTAAGACGGGCTCCGCGTCGGTGGGACGCGGCGTCTTGGCATTTCCCTCTCTCTGGAGCGCACGCGATCTGATGACGCAGGCGTCCGCGACAACCGGTGCCGCGCCGAGCTCTGAAAACGAGCGGGGCCTGCCGTTTGGTCTGACGGCGCGGGGGCTGGCGGCGGCGATCCCGATCGCCGGGGCGTTCCTGTGGCTGTTTCTCGAGGTGCTGCTTCGGCAGCATCAGTTCAGCACGTCCGAGAAGTTCGGCGAGGACTGGAAGCACGCGTACCTGGTGCCGCTCGTGAGCCTGTACATGCTGTGGCTCGCGAAGGACGAGATCGCGAGGCGGTCGTCGAGGCTGTACTGGCCGGGCCTGCTCCCGGTGCTCGCGGGGATCCTGCTGTACTACTTCTTTCTGATCGGCCCGCTGTCGAACCACATGTTCTCGGGCGGCGGGATGATCCTGACGCTCTTTGGGATCGCGCTGCTGTTTGCGGGGCCCTCGATGATGCGGCTGCTGTTCGTGCCGATCGCGTATCTGGCGTTCGGGCTGACGATCAGCGAGCAGGTGATGATCACGATCACGGGCCCGCTTCAGAGCATCGCGGCGATCGGCTCGCACTGGCTCTTGAGCGTGCTTTACACGACGGAGATCTCGGGGAACACGCTGGTGATCGTTCTCGAGAGCGGGCGTGAGATCCCGCTGAACATCGCGGAGGCGTGCTCGGGGATGCGGATGGTGATCGCGTTCCTGGCGCTCGGCGCGGCGGTGGCGTTCATCGCGTGCGATCAGTGGTGGCAGCGGGCGATGCTGATTCTTCTGGCGGTCCCGGTGGCGATCTTCGTGAACGTGCTTCGGGTGTCGTCGCTTGGGATCGCGAGCATCGTGAACCCGGACTTCGCGGCGGGCGACGCGCACATGTTCATCGGGACGCTGTGGCTGATCCCGGGGTTCCTGCTCTACATGGGCGTGGTGTGGGCTCTCAAGAAGGTCGCGGAAGACCCGAGCGCGAAGGGGGCGGCGTGATGAAACGACAGACCGTGATCGCCTACGCGATGGTGCTCCTGGTGCTGGTGGCCGCGGCGGCCTCGCTCGACGCGGCGCTGCGGGCGTTCAACATCCACATTCAGAAGGCGGCGATCCGCCCCGAGAGCGGGCTGACGCTGCCGTCGCTCCCGAAGCGCGTCGAGGGGTTCTCGCTCGTCTTCGAGCCGCCGCCGCTCTCGGCGGAGATGCGCAAGGCGCTCGGGACGGACAACTACATCTCGCGGCAGTACATCGAGTCGGACGTTCCCGAGGGCGGGAAGGCCCGGCTGATCGACGTTCACGCGGCGTACTACACGGGGATGATCGACACGGTGCCGCACGTCCCGGAGCGGTGCTTCGTGGGCAGCGGCAACCTGGCGATCGACGGCTCGCAGGGGCGGGTGACGCGGATCCCGCTCGATCTCGATCGTTTCTCGCCTGATCCGGACATCGACGAGTCGGTGCACGGTCAAATCCTGCGCGGGCGGACGAGCGCGCACTCGGACGCGCCGGGCGTGCGGGCGCGGCTCCCGCGGGGGATCGAGAACCTGAAGATGAACGTGACGCGCTTCGTCGATGACAACGGGATGAAGCTTCACGCGGGCTACTTCTTCATCGCCAACGGCGGGACGGTTCCGCGCGCGGGCGACGTTCGCAGCCTGGCGTTCGACAACCAGTCGACGCACGCGTACTACATGAAAGTGCAATTCACCTCGGCCGACGTCGAGGACGCCGACGAGCTCGCGGAGCTCGCGGCTTCGTTCCTGAACGAGAGCCTCCCGGACCTGATGCGCCGAACGCCCGACTGGGTGGACGTGCGCGAGGGTCGTCACCCCGCGGTTCGAGCGCTCGCTGAGGGCGGCTCGGGCCGGACCGACTGATCGACCAACGAGAGACCACCATGGCTGCACGAGTCAATGTGAAGTTCGCCGTCGCCCTCGCCGCGGGGATCGTTCTGATCGGGGGCGCCGCGATCACGGTCGCGTACGTCGCGCTCAACAAGACGGGCGATGAGTATGTCGACCGCGGCGACGCGGCGCTGGCGGCGGGCGACATCGAGCTCGCGGCCGAGAGCTACGAGCGGGCGGTGGGGCACGATCGCACGCGGCTCGACTGGCTCGAGAAGTGGCGCTCGACGCTGATTCAGCTGACGCCCGAGACGATGGTCGACTACGAGCGGAGCTACAACCGCCATTACCTGGGGATTCTGGAGCAGATGGCGGTGCTCGAGCCGTTCAACGCCGAGCGCCAGCGCGATCTGCTCGAGGCGCAGTTCAACCGGGCGCAGACGCTCTTTCCCGGGCGCGCCGGCTCGTGGCAGCAGCTCGCGGAGCTCGCGGGGCAGCGCATCGAGCGTCTCGGCGACGACCCCGAGGCGCAGAAGCTGCGTCGGTACCGCGGCCTGTCGACGCTGAACCAGATGCGTCTGACGGACGTGGAGCCGCGGCTGAGCGATCGGGCGCTCGAGGACCTTCAGGCCGCGGCGGCGGCGGACCCGACGGATGTGGAGTCGGCGCGCGGGGTGGTGCTCTGGCGGCTGATCCAATGGAAGCAGGCGTTTCTTGATCGTCGGGAGGCGGAGGCCCGGAGGCTGGAGCGTGAGCTCGATGAAGCGCTGACGGCGTTCGGCGAGCGGTTCCCGGAGCACCCCGAGCCTCCGCTGACGGCGCTTGAGGTGAGCGTGGAGAAGGCGGTCATCAGGGAGCCCAACGAGATCGCCAAGCGGGCGTCGCTGCGCGAGCTGGTGGGTCAGGAGGCGGCGGTGGTGGAGGCGTTCGGCCGGGCTGATCCCGCGGAGATCGAGTCGGGCCAGCTCGCGCGGCTGAATCTGGCGATGCGGATCATCGAGGCGCCCAACCGCGGGTCGGCGATGCTCGAGCTGGTCGATCGCGCCTCGTCGGCGCAGGACGTGACGCCCCGGCTTGTTCAGCTTCGGACGGAGATGCTCGCGGCGCTTGGGCGCTATGACGAGGCGATCGAGGCGATCGAGGCGTACCTGGAGGAACCGATCCGCCCGGTGAGCCTGACGGGCCTGATGCAGCGGTACTTCCGCCCGGCGGCGCTGCAGAGTCTGGCGGAGTACGCGCTCGCGCAGTGGGAGCAGGCGACGGACCCGGAGGCCAAGGAGGCGAGCCTGGCGAAGGCCAAGCGCGCGCTCGGGGAGCTTCGGGAGACGGCCCGGGCCGGCGAGGAATCGATTCCGGCGATCACGGTTCGCGCGAAGCTCGCTCAGGCGGAGGAGCGCACGCTCGAAGCCGTCCGGCTCTACACCCAGCTTGTTGAGAAGCACGGGCAGACCGATTCGGCGACGCGCTGGCGCCTTGGCCAGTCGCTGATGGAGGCGGGCCAGCTCGGCGCCGCGAAGCAGCAGATTCAGCTCGTTCTCGAGGAGGATCCGACGGACCTCCGCGCGATGCTGACCCTCGCGGACATCCACGCCCGGCTCAAGGAGGATGAGCAGGCTCGCGCGCTGATGGCCGCGGCTCGCGAGCTCCATCCGAATCTCGGGGCGCTCGACGAGGTGGAGAGGCGGCTCGAGCGGATTCTCGAGCGGGATCCGCAGGTCGAATCGCTTCGCGCGGCGATCTCCCAGAGCCGGGAGCTTCGCCGGAGCAACACGGAGTCGGATCTGGCGACGGCCGAGCAGCTGCTCCGGGCGGAGCTCGAGGACCGTCCGGACAATCCGGCGCTGTTCGTCGAGCTGGTGCACGTGGCGACGCAGCGCGGCGAGCTTGGCGAGGCCCGTCGTCTGGCGTCGCAGGCGCTCGCGGCGAACCCGAACAACGCGACGCTGCAGCGGCTTCGTCGCTCGCTCGACTTTGACGACCCATTCGAGGCCTCGGCGGCGGTGATCGCCGAGTCGGACATGACCGAGGCGCAGAAGCTGGTTCGGCGGGCGCGGCTGGCGTCGAGCTACGGGCGCGAGGAGATTGAGGCCGAGGCGATCGAGGCGCTCCGCGCCGATCACGTTCGGGACGCCGAGGCGCTCGAGCTGCTCTTTGAGCACGCGCTTCGAAGCGGGGACATGGACGAGGCGCGGCGGCTGGTCGATATCGCGGCGGAGATCAACGCCGACCAGGCGAACGGGCTGATCTACCAGGGTCGCCGGCAGATGGTCGAGGGTCGGTACGAAGCGGCGGTGCAGACGCTGCGGCAGGCGGCGGAGATCTTCCCCTTCTCGTCGGAACTGCTGATGCTTCTGGGGCGGGCCGAGCTCGAGCTCGGGATGGTGGGCGACGGGCTTCGGACGCTGCGTCGCGCGCACGAGGCCAAGCCGGACGACGCGCGGATCGCGTTCAGCTACGCGACGACGCTGACGGAGCTCCAGCGCTGGGACGAGGCGCTCAGCGTTCTGCGTTCGGCGATCGACTTCAGCCCGCTGAATCTCCAGCTTCGCAACACGTGGCTTGATCTCGAGGAGAAGGTCGGGGATCGCCAGACGGCGCTGAACGAGCGGCTCGCGATGCGCGAGCGATACCCGAGCAACCGGCGCAACGCGTTGGCGCTCGCCTCCCTGCTCATCAAGGAATCGCGGTTCGACGAGGCCGAAGCGCTGCTCGGCGAGCTCGAGTCGAGCGAGCGGACGGTGCGGACGGCGACGATGC
>CAZXGT010000115.1:0-6402 GCA_964639935.1 uncultured Phycisphaeraceae bacterium | reverse complement strand
CGTCTTCGAGCCCGATCTCTCCCTTCTCCGCGCCGTCCTCGAGCGCGTCGACCACTCCCCCTGGATGAACGCCTCGAACGTCGTCTTCTTCGACGACCCCGAGGACGCCGCCGCCGTCGGCGCCGCGGCCACCGGCGTCGAAGCGATCTTCGGCCTCGGCGTCCGGTTCGTCGAGCACGGCCCCTCCGCGGCCCGCCTCGCCGAGAGCGCGACCGTCTTCTCGAAGACCGTCGCCCGCGCCGTCGCCGCGCTCCGCACCAGCATCGTCACCACGATGGTGCAGACCGAGATCACCATCCGAAACTCGCTCATGAACGCCGAGCACTACGTCGCCCGCGCGGGCGCCGGCGACGAGGGCGTCGTCGATCTCGAGAACCGCTGCGCCGGGCGCCCCGCGATCGTCATCGCCGCCGGTCCCTCCCTCCGCCGGAACATCCACCTCCTGAAGAACCCCGCCGTCCGCGAGCGCTGCGTCCTCATCGCCGTGCAGACCACGCTCAAGACGCTCCTGGCCGAGGGCGTCCGCCCCCACTTCGTCGCGGCGCTCGACTATCACGAGATCTCCACCCGCTTCTATGAGGGCCTCACCGCCGAGGACGTCCGAGGCGTCACGCTCATCGCCGAGCCGAAGGTCAGCCCCGCCGTTCTCGACGCCTGGCCCGGCGCCCTCCGAACCACCGCCGATGAGCACCTCGACCTGCTCCTGCCCCCCGAGCTCGCAGGCGACCACGGCCGCATCCGCCCCGGCGCCACCGTCGCCCACCTCTGCCACCACATCGCCCGCCACCTCGGCTGCGACCCCGTCATCCTCACCGGGCAGGATCTGGCCTTCACGGGCGGCCTCTACTACGGCGAGGGCGCCGCCATCCACGACGTCTGGGCGCCCGAGCTCGGCCCCTTCCGCACCCTCGAAACCTTCGAGTGGGAACGCATCGCGCGCCACCGCAAGATGCTTCGCGCCGCGACCGATCGCTTCGGCGAGACCCTCTTCACCGACGAGCAGATGGCCACCTACCTCGCCCAGTTCGAGAAGCTCTTCGCCGAGGACCAGCGCGCGGGCCGCACGACGATCGACGCCACTGAAGGCGGGGCCGCCAAGAAGCACACCCGCCCGATGACCCTCGAGCGCGCCCTCGACGAGTTCGCGTCCGGCGACCCGCTCCCCGAGATCCCCACGCCCCCCCGGGCCAAGATCACGCACGAACGCCGGGCGAAGCTGCTCGAGCGGCTCGGCGACCTGCGCCGACAGACCGGCCGACTCGCCGCCCTCTGCGAGCAGTCCCGGGCCACTCTCCGCAAAATGCAAGACGCCGGCGGCGACCAGAAGAAGATCAACCGCCTGATCGACCGCATCGACGAGCTCCGTAGCGAGAGCGAGCGCCTCGGCCCCGCCTACGACCTCGTCCAGCGCATCAACCAGACGGGCGCCTTCAACCGCGCCAAGGCCGACCGGGAGATCAACCTCTCCGACCTCGACGGCCCCGAGCGCCAGCGCCGACAGATCGAGCGCGACATCACGAACGTCCGCTGGCTCGAGGACGCCGCCGCCGAGGTCGCCCGCCTCCTGGACGCCGCGGGCGACGCCCTCACCGGCGCCCCCAAGCTCACCTCGACAAGCGACGCCCCGCGCGCCGGGCGGACGCCGAGCGGGCCGATCCCCGCCGTCATCTTCGCCGACCCCGAGTTCGACTCGCTGGGCCGCCCGCGTTCGCTCACCGCCCGGGCGCTGCGCGCCACGCTCGAGCGACTCGCCGCAAGCGACGCCGTCGATCGCGTCATCATCGCCGCCACGGACGAGGCCGCGGTCCGTCCTCTCCTGGAAGGCGCCCCGCTCCCCGCCGAGATCGTCCCGATCGACCGCGAAACCCTCCGCCAGCGCCGCCAGGCCGTCGCCGCCGCGCGGGCCTGGAACCCCGAGGCCTGGCGCGGCGCCATCGCCGGGCTCACCGTCTACGACGAGCTCTTCGAGCCGGCGCTCCTCGCCGAGCTCATGAACCGCCTCGATCTCGAGGCCGTCGCCCTCGTCGGGGACGACTGGACCGAGCTCGATCCGGCGCTCGTGGACGCGACCGTCCGCCGCCGCCAGGAGGACCCCGAGCAGCGCCGCGTGGCCTTCACCCAGGCCGCGCCGGGGCTCGCGCCCGTCGTCGTCTCCAGGGCGCTCATCGAGGAGTTCGCCGGCGCGAGCGACGCCGCGACGCCCTGGTCCACCCTCGGCGGCATGCTCGGCTACATGCCCTTCAACCCGCTCGCCGACCCCATCGCCAAGCCGCTCTGCGCGCCGGTCGACCGGCGCGCCCGGGACGCGTCGCGGGTCCCCGCCGTCAGCGCGCCCGTCCATGTCATCTTCGAGCTCACGCCCGAGCGCCTCGGCCGCTTCGGCCTCCGCGCCGACTGGCTCGAGCCGAGCGGGGCCGCGCCGATCGAGCCCGCGGCGCAGCTCCAGCTCGTGCGCCGCGCCGTCGACGCCTTCCCCGGCGCCGCCGTCTCCCTCGCTGGCGCCGGGGATCCGCTCACGGCCCCCCACTGGCGCGACGCGATCACCGTCGCCCGCGAGGCCGGCGCGGCGCACGTCCACGTGCGCACCGAGCCCATCCACGACGAAACCGCGCTCCTGGACCTCGCCCGCCTTGCCGACGTCGTCAGCCTCGACCTCTACGCGGATTCCCCCGACGCCTACGAGCGCATCACCGGCGAGGACGAGTACCACGCCGCGATCGAGGGAACAGAGCTGACGCTCGACGCCCGCCGCCCGGCCGGCCGCGCGCTGCTGCCCTGGGTCGTCCCGCGCATCACGCGCTGCGAGGCGGCGTCGCGCGACATCCCCGGGTTCTACGACCGCTGGCTCGGGCGCGCCGGGGCCGCCGTCATCGACCCCCTCCCCCGGCGCGTCGAGGGCGAGCGCTTCGAGCCGCTGACCCCGCCACGGCTCGCTCGCGAGCGCCTCGCCCGCACGACCCTCTGCGTCCGCTGCGACGGGGCCGTCGTCGCCGGAACGGATCTCTCCGTCTCGGGCGCTCCCGTCGCCTCGCTGACCGAGAGCGCGCCGGCCGACGCCTGGCGGCGGACGCTCGAGAGCCGCGGCGTCCGGGACCGATCCTGATGCGCACGCTGGCGCTCATCCTCGCCCGCGCGGGCTCCAGGGGCGTGCCGGGCAAGAACCGCGCGCTGGTCGGCGGACGCCCCTGCTGCGCCTGGACCATCGACGACGCCCGCCAGGCGACGCTCGTGAGCCGGATCGCGCTCTCGACCGACGACCCGGAGCTCCAAAAGCTCGGTCTGGAGGCCGGTATCGACGTCGTCGCCCGCCCCGCCGAGCTCGCTCGCGACGCGGCGAGCGTCGACGACGCCGCCCGGCACGCCCTCGAGACCCTCGACGGCCCCGACCCCGACGCCGTCGCGATCCTCTACGCGAACGTCCCGGTCCGCCCGCCCGGGCTGATCGACCGCGCTATCGCACGCCTCGCCGAGACCGGCGCCGATTCCGTCCAGAGTTTCGCCCCGGTCGGCAAGCATCACCCGTGGTGGACGGCGAGGCTCGACGAGGCCTCGGGGCGGGTCGAGCCGTGGGAAGGCGACGAGCTCAACCACGGCGTCTTCCGCCGCCAGGATCTCCCGCCGGCCTTCGTCCCGGACGGCGGCGTGCTCGTTGTCACGCGGCGCGCGCTCCGGCGCGAGATCCCCGGCGTCGCCGCGGGGCCGCACGCCTTTCTCGGCGCCGACCGCCGCGGGGTCGCGACGGGCGAGACCGACGTTGTCGACATCGATACACCGCGCGACCTGGCCGTTGCCGAGGCGGCGCTCGCGGAGCGCGCGCCCGGGGGCCTCCCGTGAGAATCGCCGAGCGCACGATCGCCGAGGGCGCCGAGCCGCTGGTGATCGCCGAGATCGGCGTCAACCACGACGGCGACCTCTCGCGCGCGCTGGAGCTGGTCGACGCGGCCGCGGGCGCGGGCGCCGGCGCCGTCAAGACGCAGTTCTTCCGGGCGGATCTCCTGCTGAGCCGCGAGTCGCGCCTCGCCGCCTACCAGAAGAGCGCCGGCGAGTCGGACCCCTTCGAGATGCTGCAGCGTCTGGAGCTCTCGGCGGACGAACTTGCGCAGGTCGCGGAACGCGCGCGCGATCGCGGCGCGCTGGCGATCTGCACCGTCTTTACGCCGGAGCTCGTCGAGAGCGCGGAGCGGATCGGGTTCGACGCCTACAAGCTCGCCTCGCCGGACGTGGTGAACCGCCCGCTGATCGAGCGCGTCGCGGCGACCGGCAGGCCGCTGATTCTGAGCACCGGCGCCGCGGCGCTCGCCGAGATCAAGCGCACGGCCGGTTGGCTTAAGAGCGCCCGCGACCGCCTCGCGATCATGCACTGCGTCAGCTCCTATCCGACGCCGATCGGCGAGGCGAACCTCGGGGCCGTCCGCGCGCTCGCTCGGGAGCTCGATCTGCCCGTCGGGTACTCCGACCACACCGAAGCGATCGAGACGGGCGCTCTGGCCGTTGCCGCCGGCGCCTGTTTTCTCGAGAAGCACCTGACCCACGACCGCGGGGCGGCGGGCCCCGATCACGCGTCGTCGCTCGAGCCGGACGCGTTCGCCGAGTACGTCGCTGGGGCCGGGCGGGCGCATCTGATGCTCGGCTCCGGTGAGAAGACGCCCGGGGCGATCGAGGCGGATGTGCGCTCGCTCTCGCGCCAGTCGCTCGCGGCGCGGCGGGCGATCTCGGCGGGCGAGACGATCGCCGCGGCGCACGTGACCACGCGCCGCCCCGGGGGCGCGCTGTGCGCGAGCGCGCCGGAGGCGGTGATCGGCCGCACCGCGTCGCGCGACATCGCCGCGGGGGAGCTGCTTCGCGAGGGCGACGTCGCGTGACCGCGCGGGTCCTCGTCGTGACCGGGACGCGCGCCGAGTTCGGCCTGCTCGAGCCCGTGATGCGCGCGGTCGACGCCCACGCGGACCTCGAGCTTCGCGTCGCCGCGACCGGCGCCCACCTGCTCGCTCCGGCGCGCACGATCGAGGAGGTGCGGGAGCGCGTGCGCATCGACGCGGTGGTGGAGATGCAGCGCCCGGGCGAGACGAGCCGGACAGACGACGCGCGGGCGCTCGGCCGCGGGATCCTGGGCTTCGCGGAAGCCATCGAGGCGCTTCATCCGGCGTGGGTCGTCGTGCTCGGCGATCGGATCGAGGCGCTGGCGGCGGCGAGCGCGGCGAGCGTCGGTGGGATCCCCGTGGCGCACCTTCACGGCGGGGATCGCGCCGAGGGCGTCGCCGACGAGGCCATGCGTCACGCCGTCACGAAGCTCGCGCACCTTCACCTGCCCGCGACGCCCGCCTCCGCCGAGCGGATCATCCGGATGGGCGAGAACCCCGAGCTCGTCTGCGCGATCGGTTCGACGGCGATCGACGCGCTCGCGAGCGTCGCGCCGATGGCCGATGACGAGTTCGCCGAGTGCGGCTCGCCCGAGGCGCTCTTTCTGATGCACCCGATCGGACGCGACGACGAGGCCGAACGCCGCGCGGCGGGCGCGGCGCTCTCGGCGCTCTCGGGCCGGCGAACGCTCGCGCTGCATCCGAACCACGACCCGGGGCGGCTCGGGATCATCGCCGCCATCCGGGACGCGGGCGTCCTGGAGAGCCAGCATCTGGCGCGCGATCGGTTCCTCGCGCTGCTCCGGCGGCTCGCCGGGTCGGGCGGCCTGCTCGTCGGGAACTCCTCGGCGGGTCTGATCGAGGCGGCCGCGCTGCGGCTTCCAGCGGTCAACATCGGGGAGCGTCAGGGCGGGCGCGAGCGGGCATCGAACGTGGTGGACGCCGAGGAGACGCGCGAGTCGGCGGCGGCGGCGATCGAGCGGGCGCTGGCGATCGAGCGCGACGCGATCGAGCATCCCTACGGCGACGGTCGCGCCGGGGAGCGTGCGGCCGAACGCATCGCCGCGGTTTCTCGGACGGGCGATCTCACGCGGGTCGTCCGAAAACGCAACAGCTACTAGCCGCCCCGGGCCCTCGGGAACGCGAAAGCGCGATTCCCTGCAAAGTGCGAACCATCGCGAGCCGAAGGTGTCTCACGGTCCTCATTTCTGGAGACGCCAATGAGCCCGCAGGTCACGCCGGAAGAGAAGAAGCACGTCGTTGAAGCCGCGGTGAAGGAGATCAGCCACATCGCCACCCTTCCCGAGGTGACGGTGAAGATCATCGAGCTGGTCGAGGATCCGAACTCCACGGCGCAGGACCTGCACAAGATCATCTCGAACGATCCGGCGCTGTGCAGCCGGATCCTGAAGGTCGTGAACTCGGCCTTCTACGGGCTTCCGGGGCAGATCGGCTCGATCAACCGGGCGATCGTCCTGCTGGGCCTCAACGCGGTGAAGAACATCGCGATCGCGGCGAGCCTCTCGAAGCTCTACCGCGGCGG
>CAZXGT010000114.1:0-6912 GCA_964639935.1 uncultured Phycisphaeraceae bacterium | reverse complement strand
GCGCTGCTCGGCGAGCTCGAGTCGAGCGAGCGGACGGTGCGGACGGCGACGATGCGGGCGCGGCTTCTGGCGGTCCGCGACGGGGTGGACGCCGGGCGCCGGGCGCTGTCTGACTTTCTCGCGAGCAACGAGGGCGAGGTTCAGGACGCGTCGGCGGTGGTCGGCCTGGCCGATTTCCTTTTCGAGTTCGATCGCCCCGACGCGGCGCTGGAGGTGCTTGAAGAGTCGCGTGAGCTTCAGTCGGCGGAGGCGCTCGAGATCGACCGTCGTCTCGGGGACTACTTCTTCAACGCGGGCGATCTCGAGCGGTCGCTCGGGTATTACGAGCGTCTGCACGAGGCGTTCCCGGGCGACGACCGCATCTCGCTTCGGTTGGCCGAGGCCTACGGGAAGCTGGAGCGATTCGACGAGGCGGAGACGGTTCTCGCGACGGTTGAGGATGCGGCTGAGAACGTGACGGCGGTGCTGATCCGAGCGCGAGCCGCGGCAGCGCAAGGGCGAGCTCGCGACGCGCGAGCGCTCTTTGACCGGGCGGTGGAGCTCAAGCCGAACGATCCGCTGCCGTTCCTCCAGCGGGCGCGCTACAACGCGCAGGATGAGGACCAGTTCAACGACGCGCTGTCGGACGTCGACCGGGCGATCCGTCTTCAGCCGGAGATGATCACGGCGCGCCGGATGAAGGCGGAGATGCTCGCGAGCCGCGGGCGGACAAGCGAGGCGGTCTCGGAGCTGCGTCGGGCGGTTCAGGCGGCCCCCGAGAACGACGAGCTGCGGTCGCTGCTTCTTCAGCTCTTTGTGAACACGGGCGACTTCGCCAGCGCCATCAGCTTCGCGGACCGGACGGTGCGGGATCGCGACGGCGATCTGTACTGGGTGCGTCTGGCGGGCGATCTGAGCGCGCGGGCGGCGGAGGTGGTGAACGATCCGGTTCGCCGCGGGGAGCTGTGGTCGCAGGCGGCGTCTCGCTACTCGCAGCTTTTCGAGGAGGACCCGAGCGACCAGATCGCGATGCGTCTGGCCAACGCCCTCTTGCTTCAGCGCGGCCCCGACCCCGCCCGGGCTCTGGCGATCATCGACGGCATGGACGACGACATGTTCGGGATGGGGAACATCCAGATCCTTCGGGCCCGCGCGCTGCACGCCCTCGGTCGCGACGGGGAGGCGGAAGAGGCGGCGGCGGCCTCGCTCGCGACGGTGGGCGATGACCTCGAACTCCGGGTGTGGTTCCAGCAGCTCGATCAGATGCTCGGCTCGGCGATCGAGGCCGGTCGGTTCGCCGAGGAGCTCTCGCCGCCGAGCGGGCTCGAGAACACCTATGAGCTCCAGCTCGTGACGCGCCTCGCGTCGGACGCTTCGCGGTCCGCGGAGCTGCTCTCGCGCCTGGAGGCGATCGAGGGCGCGCTCGCCCGCCCGTCGGACGAGACGGAGCTTCTGCGTCATCGGGGACGGATGCTCTTTGCGCGTGGCGAGTACGTCGACTCGGCGGCGACGTTCGAGCGTGCCCAGGCGCTCCGCCCGGACGATCTCGAGTTCAACAACAACCTGGCCTACCTGCGGACGACGTTCCTTGACGACCCGGAGGGCGCGGTCGAGCCTGCGGAGCGCGCGGCGCAGCTGGCGCCTCAGAACGCCGCGGTGCTCGACACTCTTGGCTGGGTGTACTACCGGACGGGGCAGCTGGCCGAGGCGCAGCGGGCGCTGCAGTCGGCGCGTCAGTACGCGACGTCGCCTGGGGAGCAAATACCGGTCGAGCTGCACCTTGGGTATGTGTTCCTCGAGCGCGGCGACCGGGCGCAGGCGCAGCGGATGTATCAATCGGCCCGCGAACGCCTCGCCGACGCCCCCGGGATCGGCGCCGTGTACTCGGACCAGCTCGAAACGCTCAGGCAGCGACTGGAAGAAGCCGAATGATGCCGAGTCGGCCCACGATCATCGAACGGGAGGCGCGCTTTATCGGAGCGTCGTCGCCCAAGACGGGAGTGAGGCGTCGGCGCCCGACGCACAGAGAAGGACCTGGCTCATGAGCAGCGCACCGACGAGACCACCCTCACCGCCCCGAGCGGCCGCAGCCGGCGGTCCGCCTCCGGGCTCCACGGCGTCGAAGTTCAACGTCGCGATCGATCCGCTCAAGCTGCTCAGGCAGAACTGGCTGTGGCTGGGGCTCGCGGGCGTCCTCGGCATCGCGCTCGGGGTGGCGACCCACTTTGCGCTTCTCAAGCTCGCGCCGAGGTACACGGCCCGCGCCTACTTTGAGGTCGCAGGGCAGATCGACGCGGCGGATCAGCGGACGGACGCGACGGGCCGCTCACGGGACGAGATCGAGCGATACATGCAGTCGCAGGTGGCGCGGATGATGTCCGACGACATCCTGCGCAACGCGGCGGCGGATCCGCAGATTCGTCAGGAGACGGAGTGGGCGGAGAGGTTCCGCAGCGCGAGCGGCCAGTTCGATCCGGTCGAGGCGTTCCTCGCGATCAAGGACATCGTGTCGGTTCGGGTGATCCCCGAGACGAACTTCATCGAGATGTCCGTCTCGTCGGGGCGACGGGGCGACGCGGAGACGATCGGCCGGGTCGTGGTCTCGAGATACATGGAGAGCCTGGCGCAGGATCAGTCGCGTGGTCAGCTCGACATCCAGCAGTCGCTGACCAACCAGCTCAACGCGATCCAGGAGGAGCGGCTCCTGATTCAGGACCGCATGCGGCGGCTCCTGCGCGACAACAACCTGACGACGCTCGACGAGAAGCTCACGGAGGAGCGGATGGTGCTCGAGGGCACGCTCCCGGTGCTGCAGGAGACGCGGTACCAGATGAGCAACCTCCGCGAGCAGCTGTCGATCTACGAGGAGCAGCTCCGGGCGCCCGGGGGCACGAACTACCCGGAGCAGGTCCGTGCGGCGGTCCGCCAGCACCCGATCGTCGCGAGCTTCGAGCAGCGGATCGCGGACCTCAAAGCGTCGCTTCGCGGCGCGCGGGAGAACCTCGGGCCCAATCACCGGTCGGTGAAGCAGCTTGAGCGTTCCATCGCGTCCACCGAGGACGAGATGGAAGCCCAGGAGCAGCAGCTTCTGGACAAGACGTTCAACGAGTTCATCGAGGGCATGCGCACGCAGGTTCGCACGTATGAGACGATCGAATCCGAGAGCGTCGCGAGGATCGAGGAAGCGCAGCAGCGTCAGTCCGAGCTGCAGGCGATCCTCGAGGACTACAACACGCTCTCGGGGGATCTGACGCGTCTGGCCGACCGGGAGATGGAGCTCGAGGGCCGGATCGCCGAGGCGCGGGCGATTCAGGACCGTCAGGACGCGCGGCGCGTCAAGACGCTTCAGCCGCCGACGGCGGACTCGCAGCCGACGTTCCCCAAGCTGATCATCGTGGTCCCGGCGGTGACGATCCTGGTCACGGGCTTTGTTGGCGGTTTGATCTTCCTCCGCGAGCTGCTCGAGCAGCGGGTTCGCGGTCCGGCGGATCTGGCGCTCATCCCGCGGCTTCGCATCGCGGGCGTGATCCCGGATCTCTCGGAGGATCCGTCCAAGCCCCCGGCGATGGAGACCGCGGTGCTGGATCGCCCCGAGGGCGTGATCACCGAGTCGATCCGCAACACGCGGATCGAGATCCTGAAGCGCTTCGGTCGCAGCGGTCACACGACGCTGCTGGTGGCGGGCGGGATGCCTCGGTCGGGGGCGACGTCGTTCGTGGTGAACTTCGCGCGGAGCTGCGCCTCGTGCGAGCTGCGGACGCTCGTCATCGACGCCAACCTCCGGCGGCCGGGCGTTCACGACGCGATGGACATCCCGGTCGCGCCGGGGCTCGCCGAGGTTCTGGCGGGGGAGACATCCCTCGAGGACGCGGTGTCGGCGCTCGACGACCGGTGGCTCCACGTGCTGCCGGCGGGCGCCCGCTCGCATCGCCAGCCGGAGCGGCTCATCACGAGCAGCTTCCAGGAGACGCTCGATCTGGCGAAGGATCGGTACGACCTTGTGCTGATCGACGCGCCGCCGGCGATCGTCTCGAGCGACGCCTTCAACATCGCGGCCAAGTGCGACGCGAGTCTGCTCGTGGTTCGCGCCTACTCCGAGACGCGAGGCCTCGTGACGCGCCTTCGGCAGAAGCTCGATGAGTCCAGCGCGGAGTTCATGGGCGTGGTCATCAACGGCGTTCGTTCGTCGGCCGGTGGCTATTTCCGAAAGAACTTCCTCGAGACCCATCGCTACACGGGGGGCGATGGCTCGGGCGACGCGACGTCGTCCTCGAAGAAGAAAAAGAAGCGCAAGAAGGCCGAGCTGATCACCGAGACGGCGGGCGAGTCCGGGTACGGTGAGAACGACGCGAAGAACTGAGGCGCGTCGCGGAGAGAGGGGAGCCAGCGGCCTCGCGCCGCCGCATGATGGAGCCGGTGCAGTCCATCCTGGATCCGTCGGCGAGCGAGGGCCCGGACCTCGCGCCGCACCTGGCGCTCGAGCCGAGCGACGTGGCGGCGCCGCAGGTTCAGACGCCGCTGGACATCTTCCACTCGTACCTGTGGGTGTTCCTGATCGCGTTCCTCGTGACGCTTTTGCTGACGCCCGTGATGCGTCGGCTCGCGATCCGCAACGGGGTCATCGATCGCCCGAACGATCCTCGCAAGGCTCACCGGATCCCGGTCGCGTATCTCGGGGGCGTCGCGGTGTGGATGGGCCTGATGGCGGCGATCCTCTTCAGCTACTTCGCGCCGCCCGAGCTGCTCGCGGGGCACGAGAGCACGAAATCGCTCCAGCCGATCCCGATCTCGATCGTGATCGGGATGACGCTCATCACGCTTCTGGGCGTGCTCGACGACATTGTGGGCATCGACCCGTTCCTCAAGATCTCGGGACAGCTCCTGGCGGCGGCGGCGCTGGCGGTCGAGAACTTCGGGACCAACGTGGCGCGCGGGGTGCTCGGGCCGATCGGACGGCTCTTTGGCAACGAGGAGCTGGTCTTCCCGATCCCGGCGCCGGACTTCCTGCCGATGCTCGACGGGACGCTTCAGATCGATCTGATCTACTGGAGCGGCGTGGCGATCATCGCGGTCTTCGTGCTGGGAGCGTGCAACGCGAGCAACCTGATCGACGGGCTCGACGGGCTGCTCTCGGGCGTGACGTCGATCGCCGCTCTTGGCCTGCTCTTTATCGCGATCGGGATGGCGGCCGCCGACAACGGCGCGTACGACGGGGCCCGCATCGTGCTGTGCATGGGACTGCTCGGCGCGTGCCTCGGGTTCCTCCCGCACAACTTCAACCCGGCGTCGATCTTTCTCGGGGACGCGGGCTCGCTCCTGCTCGGGTTTGTGACCGTGACGATCATCCTCTCGCTCGGCGATACGGGCCGGACGCCGCTCGTGGTCGCGGGGCTGATCATCTACGCGATCCCGATCATCGACACGATCCTGGCGATCTTCCGGCGGAAGCTGGCGGGCCAGCCCATCAGCGCGGCCGACGATCAGCACCTGCACCACATGCTCAAGCGGGCCCTCGGCGTCAAGGGCGCCGTTCTTTCGCTCTACGCGCTCGGGCTCGCGTTCGCGGCGCTGGGCGTTCTCGTGACGCTCGGGCGGGCGCGGGACTCGTACACGCTGGCGATTGTCTTCGTCTCGTTCATCGCGGTGACGGCCATCAAGGTCGCCCGGCGCCAGGCGATCGAGCGGGACGCCGTGGCCCGCCTCTCTCTGGCCGAGGGCGAGCGGACCCCCCCGGCGTCGTCGCCCCGTCCCGCCGCCGCGCCCCGCGAGAAACCCGCCCGCGTCTGACCTTCGCCGCGCTTCGTCGCTAGGCTCTGACTCCCCACGGTTTGGAGGCGGTCATGAGCGAAGCCGATCAGCAGTTCGAAGCGTTCAAGGCCCGGCGCGAGGCCGGGAATCGTCGCGTGCTCGACACCGGGCACCTCGGCGTCAAGCGGTTCTTTCGGCTCGACGTCGAGGCGTACGCCGATCGGTCCGGATCGGGCGGGCTCGACACGAAGACCAAGGAGCTGCTCGGTCTGGTGGGCTCGGCGGTGCTTCGGTGCGACGACTGCGTGGACTACCACATCGAGCAGTGCGCCGAGAGCGGGGCGTCGCGGGAGGAGATCATCGACGCGATGAACGTGGCGCTGATCGTGGGCGGATCGATCGTGATCCCCCACTTCCGCCACGCGATGGCGACGCTCGACCACGTGCTCCCGCCGGCGGGCGGGGGCGAGAGCGAGAGCAACGCATGAAAAAACCGCCCGGCGTTCGGGCGGTCATGGTCTGCGACCCTGTTTGAACCGGGGTCTGAATCAGGCGGCTTCCGGGGGCTCAGAGCGTCGCGGAGGTGTAGGGCAGCAGAGCCATGAAGCGGGCTCGCTTGATCGCCTGCGCGACCATGCGCTGCTCGCGGGCGTTGAGGCCCGAGCGCTTGCGGCCGTAGATCTTGCCGTTGGGGCTCATCATGCGGCGGAGGGCGTCGACGTTCTTGTAATCGACGAAGGGGACGCCCTTGCCGGAGGTCTGGATGACGTCGGGCTTGCGGCCCGAGAAGCGAGTGAACTGGCTCATGGATGGCTCCGTCCTGGTCGTTGGGGGGCCCGCGGACACGGCGGCGGGCGACGGGGGATCGGAGAGTGTAACGGGGATCGGGGGAGGGCTCAATGCCGATCGGATGAGGCGGCGCTCGCCGCCGTACGGCTCAAACGAGGCGCCCGGATGTGTCGGCTTCGGCGATACGAAGGCGAACTCGGCAGTACAAAAGGTTTCTGCGTGGGTTGCGAATGCTTTTTGTCATCCTCGATAGTGCCTTAGCTGGCCCTATTCACAGACCGCGCTTGTGAAACCTCATGGGAGACCATCCGACGGTCGTCTTTGCTGACTGGATCGTATCCGCGATGTCCATCGTCGCGACCATCGGGGTGTGGGTCGTCGATCGACATCCACCCA
>CAZXGT010000113.1:0-7050 GCA_964639935.1 uncultured Phycisphaeraceae bacterium | reverse complement strand
CCGCCCCTACCCCGCTGCGACCGGCTCGGCGGCGGGCGCGCTCATCGCCCGGCGGGCCCGGGGCGGCCGCGACACCTCGAGGATCAGCGTGTCGTCCGACGGCGGACCGGACCGGAAGGCGTCCACGTCGTCGAGCAGCCGCTGCGCGAGCTCCCCCCGGCCCGGCGCCACCGCCGCACACCGAACCAGCGCCCGGCGAAGCCCGTCGAGCGTGAACATCGCGCCCTCGGCGTTGCGCGCCTCAAACGCCCCGTCGGTGTAAAGCAGCAGGGCGTCGCCGTGGTCGAAGCGGGTCACGCTCTCGCTCGAGTCGTAGCTCCCGTCGGTCGCGGCGCCGAGGACGAACGTCGTGCTCGTCAGCTCCTCCAGGCGACCCGCCGCGTCGCGACGCACGCCAGGCGGGTGCCCCGCGTTCGCCCAGCGCAGCTCCCCCGCCTCCGGATCGACCCGCGCGCAGAAGGCCGTCGCGTACACCGAGTGCGGGGCCAGCGTGAGGTGGATGTACCGGTTCAGCGCCGAGAGCAGCTCCCCGGGCCCGATCTCCGGATCCTCGGCGAAAAGACGGTGGAGCTCCCCGTCGAGCCGGTTCACCGTCAGCGCCGCCGCGATCCCGTGGCCCGTCACGTCGATCAGGACGACGCTCATCGAGCCGTCGCCGTCGCGCGCCAGGGCCGGGTCCGGGTGCACGAAGACGTAATCGCCCCCGAGCTGAAGCATCGGCTCGTACCGGTACGCGAAGCGCACCGGCCCCTCGAGCACCTGCGGCGGGAAGATCGACTCGTGGATCCGCCGGGCGTCCACCAGCTCCCGCTTGATCAGCCCGTAGCGCCCCGTGAGCGCTCGCAGGTGAAATCGATTGCGGTGACGCGAGTGACGCAGCCACGAGACGAGCAGGCCGGGCAGCGCCACCGTCCACAGCATGATCGCCGCGAACAGCGCGCCCGGAAGCGACGCGTCCGTGAAAACCGGCTGAATCAGCCACACCGCCGACGCGACCGCCAGAAGCGGAACCATCGGACGCAGGCACTCCTTCGGCGTCCACGGGATGAACACCGACGCGAAGAAGTGCGTCACGAAGATCAGAAACACCCACGCCGCCCCGGGGCCAAGGCTGCGCGAACCCTCCCCCGGGCCGCTCATGATCGCGCTCATCGCGCCCGAGATCGCCGGCGCCGCCACAAGGCTCATGATCCCAAGCGCGATGATGCAGACGTTGACCACGCGCAGCACCCGCTCGCGCGACAGGTCGCGCCGGCGCGTCGCCGCGTACGTGAACGCCGCCCCGAAGAGCGCCGCCTGGCCGATCCGAACCAGGTTCCGAGCGAGGTAGCCGCCCTCGAGCGCCTCGCCCGGCGAGTCGATCCGGATGATCGAGATCACCAGCGGGATCAGCGCCAGCGCCACCATGAAGCCGCAGTACCACACGAGCCGATCGCGAAGCCAGCGCTCCCGCGCCGCCTCGAACTCCTCGTGGAACTCCGTCGTGACGCTCAGGGTCATCCGCCCTCATCCCCCGACGGCTTCTTCGCCCGCTCACCCCCCGGCTTCCACAGAACGTCCCGCGCCCCGTCGTCGTTGGCGCGCCGCGCGAGCACGAAGAGCAGATCGCTCAGGCGGTTGATGAAGATCAGCGCCGCCTTGTTCACCCGCCCCGGCTCGGCCTCGATCAGCGCCGCGATCCGCCGCTCCGCCCGGCGCACGTGCGTCCGCGCCACGTGGAGCCGCGCCGAGAGCTCCGTCCCGCCCGGCAGCACAAAGCTCTCGAGCGCGCCGAGCGGCTCGTTGAGCTCGTCGATCCACCCCTCGAGCCGAGAGGCGTCCTCCTCGCGCATCCGCAGCCGTTCGCCCTCGGGCTCCTCGACCGAGAACGGCGCGCAAAGATCCGCGCCAACGTCGAAGAGGTCGTTCATCAGGTGCTCGAGCAGACTCTCGTGCCCCGACCCGGACGCCGCCGCCGCGGCCAGGCCGATCGCCGCGTTCGCCTCGTCCACCGCTCCCATCGCCTCGATGCGCGCTGAGTCCTTGCCCGCCATCGAGCCGTCCCCCAGCATCGTCTCGCCGCCGTCCCCGCTTCGGGTGTAGATCTTTGTCAGACGAACCATCCGCGCCTCGCTTTCTTCAATCCCACCCAGAATACCGATCCCGCCAAAAAAGCAACGGCCCGCGACGCCTGTAAGAAGACGCGCGGGCCGCCGGGAGGAGATTCAGCCGTAGTATCGGGCTCCGCCGCCTCACCCCGACCAAAAAGACCGAAAATCACGCAATCTGGACCGCTGCAGGGAGAGATCGGCCCGATCGGGTCACCCCGATCAGGTGGCCTCCACGACCTCCTTGGCCAGGTTCGGCGGGAGCGGGCGGTACTCGAGCGGCTCCATGGAGGAGTTCGCACGGCCCTGCGTGAGGCTGCGGAGCGTCGTCACGTAGCCGAACATCTCAGAGAGCGGGACCTCGGCCGTGATGATCCGGGTGTTGCCGCGCTCCTCCTGACCGACGACCAGACCGCGGCGCGATGAGAGGTCGCCTGTCACCGGGCCGATGAAATCCTCGGGCGTCGTCACAACGACCTTCATCACCGGCTCGAGCAGATCCACACCCGCCTTCCGGCACGCCTCGTTGAGGGCCAGGCGCCCCGCCTGCTCGAAGGCCACCTGCGACGAGTCGACCGGGTGGTAAGAGCCGTCGACGAGCGAGACCTTGATGTTGATGAGCGGGTACCCGGCGAGAACGCCCGAGGCCGCCGTCTGACGCACGCCCACCTCGACCGACGGGATGAACTCCTTCGGGATGGCGCCGCCGACGATCTTGTTCTCAAACGCGACGTTGCCGTCGAACTTGAGCTCGGCCTCCTCGGCCTGCTCCGCGGTGAAGGGCTCGATGTTGATCGTCGCGTCGCCGAACTGACCGCGGCCGCCCGTCTGCTTGACGAACTTCCCGCGGACGTTGTCGACGCCGCGGCTGATCGCCTCGCGGTAGCTGACGCGCGGCTTGCCGACCTCGACGCCCACCTTCATGTCGCGGACGAGCTTGTTCTTGATGATCTCCAGGTGCAGCTCGCCCATGCCCGAGATGATGGTCTGCCCCGTCTCCTCGTCGTACTGCGAGCGGAAGGAGGGGTCCTCGCGGCGGATCACCACCAGCGCCTCGCCCAGCTTGCGCCGGTCGTCGGCCGTGTTGGGCTCGATCGACATCGAGATCACCGGCTCCGGGAAGTTCATCTGCTCGAGGATGATCGAATCGTCCGGGTCGCAGAGCGTGTCGCCCGTGCCCGAATCCTTGAGGCCGATCACCGCGACGATGCCGCCGGCGTCCGCCTCGTCGAGGGCCTGACGGTCCTTCGCGTGCATCTCGAAGATGCGGGACACGATCTCGCGCTTCCCGTTGGTCGGGTTGAGCACGCGCTCGCCCTTCTTGAGCTTGCCCGAGTAGACCCGCACGTAGGTCAGATCGCCGTGGGTGTCGGAGACGACCTTGAAGACCAGCGCCGAGAGCGGGGCGTTCTCATCGTGCGGACGCGTGAGCTTGCTGTCCTTGTCCGACGGGTCCACGCCCTGCACCTCGGGCACCTCGTTCGGGGCCGGCAGGTACTCGATGACCGCGTCGATCAGGCGCTGCACGCCGATGTTCTTGAGCGCCGAGCCGCACAGCACGGGCTGACACTTGAGCCCGATCGTCCCGCGACGCAGCGCCGCCTTCAGGTCCGCCGTCGAGAGCTCCTCGTCGGCGAGGTACTTCTCCATGAGCTCGTCGTCGAGCTCGGCGATCTTCTCCACCATCTGCTGACGCCACTCCTGGACCGTGTCCTTGAGCGAGTCGGGCACGTCGCCCTCGGTCACCTTGGCCCCGAGCTCGGAGGCGTCGAAGTAGAACGCCCTCATCTCCATCAGGTCGACGATGCCCTCGAGGTCGTCCCCGTGACCGATCGGGATCTGCACCGCGATCGGGTTGGCGCCCAGGCGCTCGATGATCGAGTTGAAGCTGAACTCGAAGTTCGCGCCCAGCTTGTCCATCTTGTTGATGAAGCACATGCGCGGGACGCGATACCGCTCGGCCTGCCGCCAGACCGTCTCGGACTGGGCCTCCACGCCCTCCTTGCCGTCGAACACCGCCACCGCGCCGTCGAGCACGCGGAGCGAACGCTCCACCTCGATCGTGAAGTCCACGTGGCCCGGGGTGTCGATCAGGTTGATCTTGTAGTCCGTGCCCTTGTGCGTCCACGGGCAGGTCGTCGCGGCCGACTGAATCGTGATCCCGCGCTCCTGCTCCTCCTCGAGAAAGTCCATCGTGGCCGTGCCCTCGTGGACCTCGCCCATCTTGTAGTTCTTGCCCGTGTAAAACAGGATGCGCTCGGTCACGGTCGTTTTGCCCGCGTCGATGTGAGCGCAGATGCCGATGTTGCGGATGACGGAAAAGTCCATGGCTTCGGGTCCCTTAGGGAATCGGGGTGGAAAGGTGCTTCCGGCCGGCGAGCGGGCGGCGCTCTCGCTCCCGCACGTCCGGATCGGGGAAATCGGGGCCCCGGCATCAACCGACAGGCCGCCGTGGCTCGGGTTGTGAATCTGCGAGCGGTGAACCGGCAATCGACCGGCCGTCACTCTGATGATCGGCCTCTGGCCGTCGCTCGCGTCGCCCTCGGATGGGGCGACGACGGCTGGCGCCGAATCCGTCTACCCAGGCCCGAGGGCGTCGTCCTCGTCGGTGGGACTCTCCATGACGACGCTCCTGCAGTCTCGGATGACATGTCGCGGGCGGGTCAAAACGGCATCACGCCGTCCGGCCCGGAGCCGCTGAGTCGCAAACGATAACACTCTCAGGACGCCGGTCAACCGCCGGGCGGCCCGAATTCCACCCCGAAAGGTCAAGATTCAGCCGAGCCTCGACCCCCGGGGCCGGGGACCGAGAGACCCCTTCACTCCGCCAAAGCCGATCGAACCCGACCCCAGTTGGGGGAAAACTCCAGCTCCTCCACCAGGAACGACCACAGGTCCGCCCACTCCGCGATCCGCTTGCTCGTGGGCTTGCCCGCCCCGTGCCCGGCCCGCGTCTCGATGCGGATCAGCGTCGGGTTCGCGCACGACTGCGCCCACTGAAGCTCCGCCGCGAACTTGAAGCTGTGCGCCGGGACCACCCGGTCGTCCCGGTCGGCCGTGTAGATCATCGTCGCCGGGTAGCACTCGCCGCGGCGCAGGTTGTGATACGGCGAGTAGGCGTGCAGCGCCCGGAACTCGGTGGGGTCGTCCGGCGAGCCGTAGTCGCTCGTCCACGCCCAGCCGATCGTGAACTTGTGGAACCGGAGCATGTCCATCACGCCCACGCCCGGGAGCGCCGCGCCGAAGAGATCCGGCCGCTGCGTCATCGCCGCCCCCACGAGCAGGCCGCCGTTGGAGCGCCCGCCGATCGACAGCCGCGGCGTCGACGTCCACCGGTTGTCGACCAGGTACTCCGCCGCCGCGATGAAATCGTCGAAGACGTTCTGCTTGCGAAGCTTCGTCCCCGCCTCGTGCCACGCCTTCCCGTACTCCCCCCCGCCGCGGATGTTCGGGACCGCGTACACGCCCCCCATGTCCATCCACACCGCGTCCGGAACGCTGAACCGCGGGGTGATCGGGATGTTGAACCCGCCGTAGGCGTACAGGTATGTCGGGTTGCGACCGTCGCGCCGCGTCCCCTTCTTGTAGCTGATGAACATCGGCACCCGCGTCCCGTCCGCCGAGCGGTAGAACACCTGCTCGGTCGTGTACATCGACGGGTCCCAGTCCAGCTCCGGCGCCCGCCACAGCTCGCTCTCGCCCGTCTGGATGTCGTAGCGGTAGATCGAGCTCGGCGTCGTGAAGCTCGAGAAGCTGTAGAACGTCTGCGCGTCGTCGACGTCCCCGCCGAAACCGCTCGCCGAGCCGATGCCCGGCAGGTCCACGCTCCGCACGAACGTCCCGTCGGTCTCGAAGACCCGCACCGAGCTCCGCGCGTCCTCGAGGTAGCTCGCGATGAACCGTCCGCCCACGTGGCTCACGCCGCGGAGCGCGTCGTCGGTCTCGGCGATCACCGTCGCCCAGTTCTCCCGCTCGGGCTCGCGCGAGTCGATCGCGATCAGCCGACCCATCGGCGCGTCGCTGTTCGTGAAGAAGTAGAACACCGGCCCCTCGTTGCCAACGAAGCCGTACTGCGCGTCGTTCTCATCGAGCAACCGGACCACCTCGCCCTGAACGCCGTCCGAGAGGTCCATGTAGTAGTACCGGTTGTTCCGGCTCGACCCCTCCCACACGCTGATCATCACGTACCGGCCGTCCTCGGTGACGCTCGCGCCAAAGCCCATCTTCGGGTTGTCGGGACGCTCGTACACGAGCACGTCCTCGCTCTGAGGCGTGCCCACGCGGTGGTAGTAGAGCTTCTGGTTGAAGTTCGTGTCCGCCAGATCCTCCTGCCCGCTCTCGGGCGCCGGGTAGCGGCTGTAGAAGAAGCCCTCGCCGTCCTTCGTCCAGCTCGCGCCCGAGAACTTCACCCACTCGAGCGTCTCGTCGAGATCCTCGCCCGTCTCGATGTCGCGCACCCGCCAGCGCTGCCAGTCCGAGCCGCCGTCGGAAACGCCGTAGGCGATGTGCTCGGCGTCCGGGCTCACCGCCGTCCCCGAGAGCGCCATCGTCCCGTCCTCGCTGAACGTGTTGGGATCGAGCAGCACGCGCATCTCGCCATCGAGCGACCTCATCGTGTAGAGCACGCTCTGATTCTGGAGACCGTCGTTGCGGCTCACGAACCAGCGCCCGCCCTCCTCATAGGGCAGACCCCACCGCTCGTAGTTCCAGAGCTCGGTCAGCCGGTCGCGGATCTCCCGACGCTCCGGGATCCGCTCCAGGTAAGCGTCGGTCACCGCGTTCTCCTGCTCGATCCACTGCCGGAGCTCGGGGGACTCCTGATCCTCCATCCACCGGTACGGGTCCGCGACGCTCACGCCGTGGAGCACATCCACGACCTCGGCGCGCGGGGCCTGCGGGTACGCCCACACCGCGCCGTCGCGCGACATCGACGTGGCGCGATCCGGGCCGCTCTCGCACGCCG
>CAZXGT010000112.1:0-7108 GCA_964639935.1 uncultured Phycisphaeraceae bacterium | reverse complement strand
GTCGAAGACGATGAGCGTGAGGAGGCCGAGTCCGCGGCCGGCGGGCGTGCGCTTCTGAATCTTGGTCACACCTTCGCGCATGTCATCGAGCCGATGCCCGCCCTGTCGCTCAAGCACGGCGAGGCGGTCGGCCTCGGGCTGATCGCCGCGGCGGCGACGGGCGAGGCGCTGGGCCGGTTCGACGGCCTCGCCCGGGTGCGCGAGAGCGTTCGCCTCGCGGGGCTGCCGACCGACGTGAAACTGCCGGAGGCACAGCGGCTTATCGAGGCGATGGCGTCCGACAAGAAGGTCCGCGCCGGGACCCTTCGGATCGTCGTACCGACGGCGGGTGGCGGGTGCGAGATGGTCGAGTCCCCAGACGAATCGGCGCTGGGGGCGGGCTGGTCGGCGATTCGGTCGGGGTGAGAGCCGTCTCCCCCCGGTCTCGGGCGTCTTCTCGCCAATGTGGAGCGGAGAGAAAGTCGCGTCCGATACTTCAAGCGGCAGGAGCCGCTGAAGGATCGTGGGCGCCGTCGGGCGGAGCCGGGGCGCCACCTAACGCCGAGGGGCCGCTTTCGTGCGAACCGTCGCGATCATGAATCAAAAGGGCGGGTGTGGGAAGACCACCACCGCGATCAATCTGGCCGGTGCGCTCGCCAGGCGCGGGCGGCCGACGCTGCTGGTCGATCTCGACCCGCAGTCGCACTGCGCCGCTGGGCTCTCCGTGCCGGAAGCCAAGATCGACCTGAGCTCGGCGGATCTCCTGCTGGCGGGCGGCGATCGGGCGATCGACGAGACGCGGCTCCTGTGGACCGCGGCGCGGTATCTGGAACTCGCCCCGAGCACGGTCAAGCTGGCGGGGCTCGAGGCCAGTCGCGGCGGCATCGCGGAGAAAGCGGATCGCGACGCGCGGCTCGCTGGGGCGCTGGCGAGGCTGGCCGATCGCTTCGAGTTCTGCGTGATCGACTGCCCCCCTTCCATCGGGCTGCTCACCTTCAACGCGCTTCGCGCGGCCGACGAGATCATCATCCCCGTTGAGACGGCGTTCCTCTCGATGCACGGAGCGCAGCGCCAGGTGCAGACAGTGCGATCGATCGGGCGGCGGCTCGGGATGACGACCCCCTACTCGCTCCTCGCGACGATGCACAACGCCGAGAGCTCGATGGCGCGGAGCGTGCTCGGGGAACTCCGCCGGGCCTTCGACGACAGGATGATCCCGACGCCGATCCGACTTGACGCGAAGCTGCGTGAGGCGGTGAGTTTCGGTCAGCCGGTGGTCGAATACGCCCCGGACTCATGGGGCGCCGAGGATTACACGGCCGTCGCCGAGTGGCTCGAGTTTCGCACCCAGGCCGGCCCCCCAACGTTCCAGGACGACCGCCGCGATATCGTCGTTCGCGTGACGGGTCCGCGAGCCCCGGATGCCGCGCCGGTTTCCGCCGAGGCCACGGATCGCCTGCGGAGCGCTCGTCGAGCCGCGATCGAACGAGATCACGGGGCCGGCGTCGCGACCGCGGCGTCGCCGCCATCGAGCGACCGTGCGCGAGACCTTGCCGATCGCGCGCGTCGTCTGCTCTCGCGATCCGCGGAGATCCAGGAGCGAATCAGTCGGGCCAGAAGCGTGCATCTGGCGCCGCCAGCGGAGCAGCCGGTCAACGGCGCGCGGAAAAAGCCGGCGCGCCGGCCAGCGGAGCTCTATGGCGTGCGCGAGACGTCTCGCGGGGCGCTCTTCGTGCACCCCGCCGATCGGGACGCCTCTGTCGCGATCGCCGCGGACTTCAACGGCTGGTCCTCCGCCTCGCATCCAATGCGGTACAACGAAGCGCTCGGGGTCCATGAGGCGTCGATCGAGCTGGCGCCCGGGACCTACGAGTACCGCCTCGTGGTCGATGGCGCCTGGATCGCCGACCCCTTCAATCCAGACACCCGATCGAATCCCTACGGCGGGACCAACAGCCGCTTCGTCATTCGCGGCGCAGCGACCGCGACCCCCCGAGCAGAGGGCTCGGACTGACCGGCGCCCTGAGCACGCCAACGAGCAAGGAGGCTCCGCGTGACGCACGTTTTCGATGATGGGATCCAGTCGCTCACCGATACGGTCACCCAGCCCGGCCATGAGGAGTACGACGCCCTCGCCGATCTGTTCCTCGGTCAATCGCCGGCCCTGCGTCTGACCGAGCGGGACCCTGAAGAAACCAACCGGGCATCGCCGGCGCCCACGGCGTCCGCCTCCAGAGTCGAGGCGTTGGTTCTTGGGCACCTGCCGGTGCTGGCGGGGGCCTGGGCCGCGCAGCACGCCCGCTCGCTCGCCGAAGAGACCGGGCGACCGACAGCGCTCGTCCGCCTTTCTACCGACCATGCGTCCGTCGATCTCTTTGGAAACCGCGACCTGACCTCGCACGGAGAACGTTGGGATTCGCTTGAGGACGCCTTTGGGTTCGCAAGCGATCTCGGCGTCCGGTGGCTCTTGCGTGTCGACGCCCCGTTCGAGCTCGAGCTTGCCTCCGCCGCCGGTGTGGACAAGGTTTGCCTTCTTTCAGGCGTCGACGACGCTGCCGTGGTCGCGGCGTATCGAACCCTCAAGGGGCTCCATGAGGCGCTGCCCGAGGATGTGGAGTCGGGACAACGGGAGATCTCGCTCCGCTTGATGGGCGCCGGCGAGCCGGAGAGCCACGAAGCGCAGGCGAAACTGGCTCGCGTGAGCCGCGCGTTTCTGAGTTGCGACGTTCATTTCTTGCCCGCGTCGTCGCGCATCGACGCCGGCTCGGGGCGGACGCTGTACAGGGGCTCCTACGACGGGGACTTTCGATCGGTGCTCAAGCGGATCCGCTGCTCGCCGCATGCTTCGTCACGCCCAACGGATCCGGGGGAGCCGGCTTCGCCGCCACCCCCTCCTGCACAATCACCGCCTGAGGTCACACGCCCTGACTCCCATGAGCAGATCGCCCCGGACGACGTCGCATCACTCGCGGAGCGGCTCGGCCTCGACGGTCTGAGCGTCCGGTGCGCTGCGGCGCCCGAGATCGAACTTGCGGCGGATGGACAGGGCCGGCTGCATCTCCTGGGCATCGGCGCCGAGTCCGCCGCCGATCTCCTGGCCGCCGAGGGATGGGCGAGAACGAATCTTGATCTCATCGGCGCCGCAGCTGGGGATCGTCCTCTGAGGGAAATCCTGGCGCGCGTTCTCACGGACCGGCCGTCTCGCGACCGTCGCCTGCTCGACGGCCGATTCCGCGTGGACCTGCTGCAGGAAGTTCGCGTGGGCGAGCGGACGGCCTGGTGCTGCGTGCCGCTCAACGCGGATGACTAGACGCGGGGTTCACAAAGCAACCGGCGGACGCGCCCGATCACGCGTCCGCCGGCCGAAACCCGATTTTCCCATTGCCTCAACCACGCTCATTTCTCATGCGGTCAACGTAGACCACCCTGAGGAAAATGGTGCTGAAAACCGGCTCATTGTTGTTGAGCCGCGTTTCTGCAAGAGGTTGCGCACGATCACGCCGGCTTCTTGACCGCCATCCTTTTGATGAACTGCTCGAGTTCATCGCGGGTGTCGCGCGAAGGAACCCCGCGGGTGATCCCAGGGGCTGGGCGGGGGCGTCCGACCTTTAGCCTTCTGTCTGAGAAACCCCAGACCTCTGCACGTGTTGATTTCCTCGCACCGACTGTCAGCGCAGGGAAATCGGGCGCCGTTGAAGTCAAACCAAGACGGAGCGCGGGTTGAATGGGGATTCACAAGAGGCCGCTGGCGGCCGCCGCGAGCTAGGCGGATTCCTTGACGGGGGCCCGGAGTTCCTTGAGAGAGTCGGTGTGCCCATCGACCGTGTCGCGATCGATGACGTACCGGGCGTTCTCATTGTCGAGATCGGGCAGGTCGTACATGAGCTCGAGCATGACCTCGTCCATAACGGCGCGGAGGGCGCGGGCGCCCGTCTTGCGCTTCATGGCCCTCTCGGCGATCGCGTTGAGCGCGTCGTCGGTGAAGGCGAGCTGGGCCCCCTCGAGGCTGAACATGTGCTCATACTGCTTGACAATGGCGTTCTTGGGCTCGGTCAGCACCTGAACGAGCGCCTCGCGTCCGAGCGGCTCAAGCGCGACCGTGACGGGGAGGCGGCCCAAGAGCTCGGGGATGATGCCGTATTCGTGCACGTCCTCGGGCGAGACCTGGGCGAGGACCTCGCCGGTCTCCTGGGCTTCGCTCGTCGCTGAGCCGGTATCGACGGTGAAGCCGATGCGCTTCTTCCCGAGACGGCGGCGGATGATCTCATCGATCCCGACGAAGGTGCCGCCGCAGATGAAGAGGATGTTCGTGGTGTCGAGCTGGATGTACTGCTGCTCGGGATGCTTGCGTCCGCCCTGAGGGGGGACGTTGGCGGTGGTGCCCTCGAGCATCTTCAGGAGCGACTGCTGAACGCCTTCTCCAGAGACATCGCGGGTGATCGAGACGTTCTGCGTGGTCTTGCCGATCTTGTCGATCTCGTCGATGTAGATGATGCCTCGCTGGGCCGCCTCGATGTCGTAGTCGGCGTTCTGGAGGAGCTTGAGCAGCAGGTTCTCGACGTCCTCGCCGACGTATCCCGCCTCGGTGAGGGTCGTGGCGTCGCCGATGGCGAAGGGCACGTCGAGCATGCGGGCGAGGGTGCGGGCGAGCAGGGTCTTGCCGCAGCCGGTCGGACCGACGAGCAGGACGTTGGACTTGTCGAGCTCGACGTCGGAGTCCTCGCTGTCGATCTGCGTCAGCCGCTTGTAATGGTTGTGCACCGCCACGGAGAGCGCCTTCTTCGCGGACCCCTGGCCGATGATGTACTGGTCGAGAAATTCCTTGATCTCGCGCGGCGCCGGAATCTTCGTGAAGAGGGGCTGTCCGCCCGTGACGCGCCGTCGTTCCTGCTTGAAGATGTTCTGGCAGAGCTCGGTGCAGTTGGAACAGATGTAGACATCGCTCGGGCCTTCCACCATGGGACCGACTTCGCGCGAGGTCTTCCCGCAGAAGGAGCAGGTCGTGACCTTCCGTCCGCGGAACCCTCCGCTACCGGAGCCGCTTCCCGTTCCGCCGCCGGCGGCTCCGCCGCTGCCGCCCGGTCCCTTGGGTGAATCTCCGCCCTCGCGTCCCTTTGCCATTGCATCCTCGCTTCTGGAACCGGTCAACTCTCTCGCGCGCGCACATCGCCCGAGCGGACCATTCTATCGGCTTGATCCGCCCGGTTCTCCACGGGGATCCCGCTTCCCCAAAGACTGGCGTGTCCGCTTCAAACGGCGACACGTTGATAACCCGCGGACGGGCGTGAAAACCGTTTTTAAACGTCTGGCGGCCGGGTCTGTGACTCGCTCTCCGACGAATCGGATGAGGGCTCTCCGGGCGGCGGATTCTCCGGCGGGAGTCCGAGCAAGGCTCGGCGAAGGCTCCTGAACTCCTCTTCGGAGATGAGCCCGGCGCGCCGCTGGCGTTGCAGACTCTCCATGTCGAACGCTTCGCCCTGCTCGACGGCGTCTCCGAAGAGTCGACGGCGGAGCGTGAGTGCGATCAGTCCAAAGAGAATCACCGCGACGATGGCGAGGCCGATCAACAGGATGATGCGGCCGGTCGGCGCTGCCTGAGCGATCACGGTCGGGTTCTCCGTCACGGGAAGAGCTCCCGCTCTCGGCGGAGGGCGCCGGCGGCGTCGAGCTCGGCGCGGCGGCGCGCGGCGGCAATATCGGTCCCGGCGGCAACGCCCCGCCATCGTCGGGACTCTCCCGCGACCACGGCCTCGAGAGTCCACCGCGCAAGGCGGCGGCTCGCATAGGAGGCGGCCGGAGCGACCGACCATCTCGCGCTCGTGGCCGACGCTCCAAAGGAGGCTCGGAGCTCCGCGGCGATGAGGCTCGGCGCTTCGAGTCGCGATGGACGGTGAGCGGCGAGAGCCGCGCGATATGCGGTGCGCAGATCGGCCCAGTCGGCGGCGGAGCGATCGAGCACGGCGCCTTGCTCGATCCACGACCGGATCCTGGGCGAGAGCTTCGGCGGGTCGTGCGCAAGGGCGTCGCTCACGCGGCCGGCGAGAAGGCTGGCGGCCCGGGTTGGGTCAAACCCGGCAAGAGCGGCGTGCTCGGCGCCGTGGTGCGTGCGGAGGATCTCGGCGCCGAGGAGGCGGGCGTCGGTCTCGATCAGCGCTCGGCGGTCGAGCGGCTGGCCTTCCCGGTAGACCTCGCGAGCGCGGACACGGGTCTCGATGCGCTGGGCGAGCCGCACGAGGGCCGCGTCTTCGGCTTCGGCGCGGGTGGCGCCTCGCCCGACGGCCGACCACCAGCTTTCTGGCACGGCGGCGGAGGAGGGGTTGTCGACCCACGAGGGCGCCGAGGTCCGGCTCGCGCAGGCTCCGATAACACAAGAGAGCGCCAGCGGAAGGACGGATTTTCGCTTCACGAAGTTCCGCATCATCTGTATTTTACAAGCGCAGCCGACTTTGGCTGTCGTTTGGTCGCCCGGAACGGAGTCACGGGCTGCGTTTGGGAAGAAGGAGCTTGCGATGTTCAGCCGCGCCGCTGCGATCACTCTTTTCTCGGGCCTCGCCGTCTTGCTTGGCGGCTGCGACAGCGGGCCGCGGGTGGTCGATGAGCGTGACGAAGTCGTTCGCGCCTTCTCGCCCGAGTGGTACGAAGCGTCGCCGCGCGATGAGGACGGGACGATCCGCAAGACCGCGCAGGCCGTTGGAGCCAAGCCACGGATCAGCGAGAGCTTCGCCATCAACCAGGCGCGGCAGGCGATGGCGCTGGCGATCGAGAGCCGCGTGGATGTGCTTCAGCGGGCCTTCACGGAGCAGATCGAGACGCCGGCCGAGCCTGAGGTGCTCGAGCGGTTCCAGGACGTCAACAACGTCGTCGCGAGCACGACGCTGCGCGGATCGCACGTGGTTCGGAAGGAGACCTACCGCGAGCCGGACGGGCAGTACCGGACGTTCGTGATGATGGAGCTTGAGGGCGCCGATCTCGACAAGAACTACGTCGACGCGATGCGGGAGCTCGGGATCCTCGAGAACCGACTCAGGTCGGGCGAGGCGTGGGCTGAGCTCGAGCGGCGGGTCGAGGAGCTGCAGCGCGAGCAGGACCGCCGCGGCGGTCTGCCTCCGATGACCGACGAGCAGATCCG
>CAZXGT010000111.1:0-7178 GCA_964639935.1 uncultured Phycisphaeraceae bacterium | reverse complement strand
GCCGCCGTCGCCATCGCCATCCCGCTCATCCTGCAGAGGGGCGCGCCACTCGCCGCGCCCGAAGCGGCGCTCGTCGAATACGAGTTCGAAACCGCACTCGACGACGACTGGCTCCCCTCCGCCGAGCTCAACGACATCGACGCCGAGCTCAGCCTGCTCGCCTCGGAACTCGATCGGCCCTTCACCCTCACCGACGACGACCTCTTTCTGATCGGAGACGACTCATGATCCGCCGCGCGATCGCCGCCCTCGCCCTCGCCGCGACCCTGCCCACCGCCCTCGCCGCCGCGCAGCCCGACCAGCGCGACGCCCTCCAGCGACAGCTCGAACGCCTCGAAGCCCAGCAGGCCGAGATCCGCGACCGCCTCGCCGAGATCGACCGCGAATCCGCGGCGCCCGAGCGACCCTCCCAAGCCGCTCGCCTCGAACGCTTCCGCGAGCGCCGCGCCGCAGGCCCCGGCGACGTCCTCGGCGAGATCGATCCTCAGATGCGCGAGCGCTTCGAGCGCTTCCGGCGCGAGAACCCCGAACGCGCCAATCGCTTCCTCGAGAAGCACCGCGACCGACTCCGCGACCTCCGCGAACTCCGCGAGACCGACCCGCAGGCCTTCGAGCGCCGCGCCCGCTTCATGCGCTCCATGCGCGAAGCCGGCTTCCTCGCCTCACAGATCGCCGTGCTCGAGCGCGCCGGAAACATCCCCGAGGCCCGCGAACGCCGCGAGGAACTCCGCTCGCTCATCGCGGAGCTCGTCGACATGCGCCTCGAGCTCCACCGCCGCAAGGCCCAGGAGATCGAGTCACGTCTGGAAGAGGCCCGCGAAACCATCGCAGAGCTCGAGGCCTCGCGCGAGGACATCGTCGACCAGCGCCTCGAAGAGGCCGTCGACCGCGCACGCACCCGACTCGAAAACGCCCGTGATCCCCGTCCAGACGCGCCCTGATCCCGGCCGCGCCGGTACTCTTCCGGCGTGACGCGCGCTCGCTTCAACACGCCGCTGATCCGACTCCCCGGCGCCGGCGCGCTCGGCGCCATCCTCCTCGCGCTCATCGCCGTACCCTGCTTCCTCACCCTCCCCTGGACCCTCGGCCTGACCGGGCCCGACGCCGCCCCCGCCCCCTACAAACGCGCCCTGCTCGACGCCAACCTTCTCCCGCCCGCGCTCCAGCCCGCCGCCGAGGACGAGCTCGCCCGACGCGACGCCCTCCGCGACGCCGACGCCGCCCTCCCCCTCCACGACGCGCTCGGCACCGACCAGCTCGGACGATCCATGCTCGCACGGCTCCTCACAGGCGGCGCCGTCTCCCTCGGCATCGGCCTCGCCGCCGCCGCCATCGCCGTCGTCATCGGAACCCTCTACGGCGCCATCGCCGGATACACCGGCGGACGAACCGACGCCGTCATGATGCGCATCGTCGACATCCTCTACGGCCTCCCCTACATCCTCCTCATCGTTCTCCTCGCCGTCGCCGTCGACGCCCTCATCCAGGGAACCGCCCTCACCGAGGAAAAACGCACCGCCGTCAACGTCCTCACCCTCCTGATCGCCATCGGCGCCGTTTCCTGGCTCACCATGGCCCGCGTCGTCCGAGGTCAGGTTCTCTCACTCAAGGAACAGCCCTTCATCGAGGCCGCCCGCGCCATCGGCGCCCCGCCCCGCCGCCTCTTCCTCGTTCACCTCCTCCCCAACCTCCTCGGGCCCATCATCGTCTACGGCGCCCTCACCGCGCCCCAGGCGATCCTCCAGGAGTCCTTCCTCTCCTTCCTCGGGATCGGCGTCCAGCCCCCCCTCCCCAGCTGGGGCAACCTCGCCGCTCAGGGCCTCTCCGAGCTCAACACCGTCCGCCCCCGGTGGTGGCTCCTCGCCTTCCCCTGCGTGCTCCTCGCCGTGACGCTCCTCTCCCTCAACTTCCTCGGCGAAGGCCTCCGCGAACGCTTCGACCCCAAACGCGCCGCCGTCCCGAGGCCCAGATGACGCCGCGCCGGCCGATCATCGCCGTCCGCGACCTCGCCGTCTCCTTCCGCGGAACCCCCGCCGTCCGCTCCGTCTCCTTCGACCTCGCAAGCGGCGAATCCCTCGCCATCGTCGGCGAATCCGGCTCCGGCAAGTCCGTCACCGCCATGAGCCTCCTCCGCCTCCTCCCGAAGACCGCGACCATCGACCGCGGCGAGATCCGCTGGCGAAACGAGCTCGACATCCTCACCGCCGCCGAAAAACAACTCCGCAAAATCCGAGGCGGCGGCGCGGCCGTCGTCTTCCAGGAGCCCATGACCTCCCTCAACCCCGTCCTCTCCATCGGCGACCAGATCACCGAGGCCCTCCGCCTCCACCGCGGCCTCCGCAAAGGCGCCGCCACCGCCGCCGCCGCCGAAGCCCTCGACGCCGTCGGCATCCCGGACCCCCGCCAGCGGCTCCGCTCCTACCCCCACGAGTTCTCGGGCGGCATGCGCCAGCGCGCCATGATCGCCATGGCCCTCGCCTGCGAGCCCGACCTGCTCATCGCCGACGAGCCCACCACCGCCCTGGACGTCACCGTCCAGGCCCAGATCCTCGACCTCATCGACGCCCTCCGCCGCGACCGCGGGCTCGCGCTCCTGCTCATCACCCACGACCTCGCCGTCGCGCGCGAGCGAGCCCAGCGCGTCGCCGTCATGTACGCCGGACGCGTCGTCGAGACCGGACCCATGGCCGAGATCCTGCGCGAGCCCGCGCACCCCTACACCCGAGGCCTCATCGGATCCATCCCCCGCCTCGACCGCCGCGCCGAGCGCCTCCCGACCGTCAGCGTGACCAAGCGCGACGCCCGCATCGAGCCCGGGCTCCAAGCCTGGTGGCCCGCCCACCAGCCGCCGGCCTCCGTTGATCCCGCCCAGCCGGTTACACTCATCCAACGGGGCGAGCGACGCCGAGCGCTCGTCTGGGCCACGCCCGAAGCCCGCGAGCGAGCGGAGGAGGCGCCGCCATGCGGGTCCTGATGCTCACCGACGACGCGTTCGCCACCCGCGAGCACCGCATGATCACGCGCCTCGAGGTCGCCCTCGCCGACGAAGGCGTCCGCGTCGCCCGGGCCTCGCCAGAAGGCCGCGGCCCGGAGCACGCCGCCTCCCTCGCGGTCGTTTGCGAGTACGAGCCGGGCGCCCCCCTGCTCACCGTCGGCGCCCGCGCCGACCGCCTCCTCGAACGCCTCGGCGCCGCCTCCCCAGACTGGACCCACAAAGCCATCGACCTCATCCACGTCTGGGGCGAGGGCGCCTGGACGCTCGCCGCCGCCGTCGCCAAACGCGCCGGAGCCGGGCTCGTCATCGAGATGTGGTCCCACCACCTCCTCGCCCGCGCCAAGCGTTTCGAACGCCGCCTCGGCAAAGGCGTCCGTCTCCTCTGGATCACCCCGGGCGATCACACCGCCGAAGCCCTCCGCGACACCGGCGTCCGCTCAACCGTCCGCGTCGCGCCGTGGGGCGCCCACGCCGGAGACAGACCCGCCGCCTTCTCAGACCCCGTCCGCCCCGTCTCGGCCGCCGTCCTCGCGACCGGCCGCGACCCCGGCTCCGTCTCCGCCGCGCTCGAGGGGCTCGCCCTCGCCTCCCGCCGCCACGAGGACCTGCTCATCTTCCTCGACGACGCCGCCGTCGCCCGGGACCACGAGGTCTGGCGACGACTGCGCGACCTCCGCGTCCTCGACCGCGTCTCGCTTCTGACCAACCTCGAAACCTCCCGCGAGGCCGTGCTCCACGCCGACCTCTTCGTCCGCCCCGAGGCCTCCGCCGAGCACCGCTCGATCGTGCTCGACGCCATGGCCCAGGGGCTCTGCATCCTCACGCGCCGCGACCCCGTCGTCGAAGCCCTCCAGCGTGACCAGACCTGCATCGTCTGTCCCGAGCCCACCGCCCTCGGGTGGGAGAACACCGCGCTCGCCGCCCTCGACGAACCCACCCGCGCCCGCACCCTCGGCCTCGCCGCTCAGAGCTGGATCCGAACGCGCCAAAGCGTCAGCAACCAGGCCGCCGCCCTCTTCGACGCCTACGAGCGCGCAACCAGGGCCGCCGAGCCGGACAAGCCGGCCGACAACGCCCCCGCGAAGGCCGATCAACGCTGATATTCCCGGACCCGCCCAGACGCACCCCTCGCGCCCCCTTTTCGCTTGATCGTCTCAAGTTCCCTGTCAAGCTGTAGATACAACCGCACCGGGAGAACTCAAGACATGAACCACCGCGCCGCCATCGCCGCCATCGCCGCTCTCGCGCTCTCGGGCCACGCGCTCGCCGGCCCGAACTGCTCCACCTACGTCCCCGGCCGCGAGACGCTGCGCGACCGCGTCCTCGCCGAGCCCCAGCTCCCAGGCGCCAATCGCGTCCAGAGCGTCACCCGAGCCGACGGCGGCACGCTCTGGCGCCCCGGGCCCCGCTACGCCAGCCGAGCCAACGCCGTCTACGGCGCCCACCCGCTCCGCCACCGCCACGTCATCTTCACCCGCAGCCAGCATCAGATCATCGCCATCGACCCCTGGTGCGACGCCCGCGTGAGCAACATCCCCGGCGATCAGAACCGCGAGCTGGCCCGCAACATCTGGCTCCGCGAGAACGGCTACGTCCAGTCCGTCCGCACCCACATCAACCCCGCCCGCTTCGAGGCGCACGAGCGCCGCGATCCCGACGCCCGCGGCCTGCCCACGCCGCGCGCCACGATCGAGAGGCACATCGAGAAGCGGACGCCCGAGACGCCCGTCGCCCGCTACCTCGGCGCCGTCTCGACGCACGAGATCCGTCAGGCGATGGCCGCAGCCGAAGAGAGCGCAGAAACCGTCGCCGACGCCGAGTGATCAGGCCAACGGACCGCGATATTCACACCGGCTCGTGCAGGTCTCGTGCACCACGACCTCGCTGAGCCCGGGCAGCTCCCGGCTGACGCGATCCCACACCCAGCCCGCGATCACCTCGCTCGTCGGGTTCTCGAGACCCTCGATCTCGTTGAGCACCCGGTGATCCAGCGCCTCCTCGATCGGCTTGATCACCCGCTTGATGTCGCCGTAGTCGATCAGGTACCCCTTCGCCGGGTCCACCTCGCCCTCGACGACCACCTCAACCCGGAACGAGTGCCCGTGCATCCGCCGGCACTTGTGCCCCTCGGGAAAACACGGGAGAAAGTGAGCGGCCTCGAAGCCGAAGGTCTTTGCCAGCCGAACGCGCATCGCCCGAGTCTACTCGCGCTTCACACGCCGCGGGCCTGGGGATCCCAGATGAACTTGTGCAGCTGCGGCTGGAGGATCCCGCGCGAGCCGTCCTCGAGCATCCACTCCGCAAGCTCCCGCATCGGAAGCGCCCGCATCCCCATGATCTCGAGCCCCTTCGGCTGCTCGTTCACCGGCGAAAACAGCACCGCCGCCACCCGGTCAAAGAGCTCGTAGCGCTCCGCCACGCTCATCGCAAAGTCGTAGTCGTCCCGGTCGCCCAGAACGAACTTCACCTCGTCGCGCGGGGTCAGACGCTCGATGTTCGCCCAGTCCGTGCGCTCGGCCTCGCCCGAGCTCGGCGTCTTGATGTCCATGATCCGGATCGCCCGCCGGTCGCAGATCGAGATGTCGCACGCCCCGCTCGTCTCGACCAGCACCGTCTTGCGCACGTCCGCGAGCTCCTTCATGAGCGTCGCCACCCGCGGCTGCAGCAGCGGCTCGCCGCCCGTGATCTCCACCAGCTCGCACGGGTGCGCCGCGATCTCGTCGACCAGGCCCTCGATCTGCCTGGTCTCCCCCTCCTTGAACGCGTACTCCGTGTCGCAGTACGAGCATCGGAGGTGGCACCCCGCGAGGCGCACGAACACACACGGACGCCCGATGAAGGTCGATTCGCCCTGAATGGAATAGAAGATCTCATTGACGCGGAGCGTCTCAGCCATAGCGGGAGTCTAGGCGTTAGAACGAACGCCGGACAGACGCAACCAAGGCGTCAGCCGCCCTCGCCGACCTCAGGCTCTTCGGGCATCACCCGCCGGTGCAGGCGATCGAGCAGGTCGCTGGCGGCCGCATCGCCCGCCCGCGCCGCGCGCGAGGCGTAGACGATCGCCTCGTCGAGCATCTCCGCCCGCTCGTACCACTCCGCCGCCTCGCGGAGCATCCCGGGCAGCGTCTCGCTCCCAGCCGGGAGCATCGCCGCCGCGTCCGCGTAGAGCTCCGCCGCCCGCTTCGGCTCGTCCATGAGCCCCAGGCACAGCGCGATCTCCCGCAGCGCCATCGGCTGGCGCGCCCGCTCCTCGGGCGACAGGCCCGAGAGCAGCGCGACGGCGCGCTGCGGGTTGTTGTCGCGCCGCTCGATCCGCGCCTCGAGGATGCGCCACGCCAGCCGCCCCGGCGCCAGCTCCCGCGCCTTCTCGATGTGATTCCGCGCGATCGAGAGATTGTTCTCCTCGAGCGCGATGTCCGCGAGCGTGCCCCAGGCGACGTCCAGGCTCGGATCGAGCCGGCTCGCGATCAGCAGGTTCTTCTTCGCCTCCGTCAGCTTGCCCAGCTTCCGCTGCACCTGCGCGAGATACAGCGGGAACCGCTCGTCCTGAGGGTCCATCCGCTGCGCCGCCCAGTAGTGCTCCTCCGCGTCGTCCGGGAGCCCCGCCCGGCTCGCCACCGCCGCCGCGTCAAAGCGAAGCTGCGGGGCGTCCGGCCCGATCGCGATCGCCGCGACGAACTGCTCGTGCGCCGCCTCGAAAAAACCCTGCCCGAGCAACGCCTCAGCCAGCGCCAGCCGCAGATCCTGATCCACCCCGTTGCGACGGACCGCCGGCGCGAGCAGCGCCTCGGCCTTGCCGTACTCGCCCTGAGCGAGCAGCGAACGCGACGAACGAAGGATCTCCTCGATCACGAGCGCGTCAGAGCCGTCGCTCGCGCGGGCCTCAGCCTCCGCCGGACCGCCCTGCACACCCTGACGAACAATGAACGCCACCCCGACGATCAGACCGATCGCCGCGATCGCCAGGCTCACGCCGAGCACACGACGCCCGGCGCCGCTCCGCTCCTGATTCATTCCGGTTTCCGGTGTCTGACTCATCGATTCCTCGCCGAAGCGGGCCTCCGGTCTCGCCAGACGGGAAGGCTACACTACCCGCCTTATGTCACGCGACCCTGCTGCTATCGGAACTCAGACGCCCGCTCATCAGTCCGGTTCGGAAGCGGGCGCCCCCGATTCCACGCCC
>CAZXGT010000110.1:0-7210 GCA_964639935.1 uncultured Phycisphaeraceae bacterium | reverse complement strand
AGCGACTGGTGCACGATCAGGATCGCGTTGTTGACCACGATGCCGATGAGGATGATGAACCCGAGCATCGTCAGCACGTCCAGCTGCTGCGTCGAGACGTACGGGTTCGAGAGCGTCGCGTCGTGCACGATCTTGAGCCCGAGGAACCCGCCCACGACCGCCAGCGGAACGGTGATCATGATCACAAGCGGGTAGACGAAGCTCTCAAAGAGCGCGCACATGAGCAGGTACGTCACCGCGAGCGCCCAGACGAAGCGGGCCGTCCCGAGCTCGGGCTGCATCGCGACGGCGAGCATCACCGCGGCGATCGCGCCGAAGAGCCCGATCGCGCCGGCGCCGCCGTAGATGAACCAGGCGTTCCTCCTCGCCGCGCCTCGCGCGACGCCGAAAATGAGGCCCGCCAGCCCGACGCCGGCGAGCGCGTAGGCCGACCACTGCATGACGCGCTGCCACGCAGCGCGGTCCCGGTCGATCGGCGCGGCCCCGAAGAGCGCCGCCTTCACCTCATCGAGCTGCGCAGCCGTCCCCTCGAGCATGATGCGCATCGAGTTGTCGATCACGCCCTGTTCGCGCAGCGGCGCGAGAATATCCGTGCGGATCTGCGCCATCACCTCCTCGAGCGCCGTGTCCGAGGGCGGCGTGACCTCGATCGTCACCCCCGGCAGACGCTCGATGCGGCGGATCTGCTCGGGCGCCGTGTCGCGCCTGATCTCAACGAGCGTGTCGAGCGGCACCACCGGGCCGGCGGGCGTCTTGACCGGGATCGCCGGGAGTTCCGCGAGACTCTCGAGCCGACCGCCCCGGGGCAGGAGCACGATGTCGATCGCGTCGCCGGCGGTGCGGAACTCGCCGACGAAGGCGCCGTCAAAGAGCGCGCGGATCGTCGTCGAGAGGTCCGCGGTGCGAACGCCCAGCTCCCGCGCGGTTCGCGTCAGCTCAACGCGATACTCCTGCTGCGGCAGGTTGAAGTTCGTCGGCTCGCTCTGCGCCCCGCGCTGACCGTAAAGCTCCGCCGCCTTCGAGCGCACCCGCTCCGCGGCGACGCGCACGCGGTCCAGATCCGCCCCCGCGATCTCAACGAGGATCGCGTTGCTGGCCCCGCCCGAGCCCGACCGGAAGATCGAACGCTGCGCCGCAAAGCCGCGCGCGTCGGGAATCGTCGCCATCGTGTTCGAGATCAGCGTCCCCACCGGGACCACGCGCATCGGCTCAGCCGACCGGGCGCCCACGAACATCCCGCCGCCGAAGGAGCCGATGAAGTAGTGCTCGACCGGCACCGGATCAAAGGGCGGCGGGGGAGGGCCTCCGCCGAAGGCGAAACGCTGGATCGGCGGGAGCTGGCCGAGCTGCTCCGGGTCGTCTCGCGCGTCCTGATAGGGCTGGATCCGCGACTCGAGCCGTTCGGCGATCGAGGTCATCTGATCCTGCGAGTACCCGCCCGGCAGGCTCATGCCGCCAAACACAAGGTTCTGGTTCCCGGTCGGGAGATAGTCGAGCGGCGGGGCGAGCAGCACGGCCCCGAGCACGCTCGCGATCATCAGGAAAAGGATGATCGCCGGACGGATCGTCCATCCCCGCCAACCGCTCATGATCCAGAGCATCACGCGGCCGATCCGGTCGTTGAGCCGACCGAGCGCCGGCGCGATCCCAAAGAGCGTGTCCCACGCCGTGCGGAGCCGGCCGTGCCCCTCGGGACGACTCAGCCACCGCGAGCACGCCGCGGGGATCACCGTGATCGACACCAGAAGCGAGAGCGTCACCGCCGCGACGATCGCCAGCGCGATATCGCGGAAGAGCTGGCCCGCCTCCTCCTGAATCGTGAGGATCGGCACGAAGACGGCGATCGTGGTGAGCGTCGACGCGAGGATCGCGCCCCACACCTCGCGACCGCCGCGGTAGGCCGCCGTCATCGGCGCCTCGCCCTCGCGCAGGCGGCGGTTGATGTTCTCGAGCACCACGATCGCGTTATCAACAACCATCCCGACCGCAAACGCCAGACCCGCGAGCGAGATGATGTTGAGCGTGCGCCCGAAGGCGAGCAGCATCAGGAACGTCCCGATGACCGAGATCGGGATCGCCATCGCGATCACCCCCGTCGAGACGAACGAGCGCAGGAACAGCAGCAGCACGATCGCGGCGATCCCGCCCCCGATCCACAGGTTCTGCGTCACCAGGCTGATCGCGCTCTCGATGTAGTCCGTCTCGTCGTACACCTGGCGAAGCCGAAGGTGCGGCCCGACCTCCGGGTGAAGCCTCGGCAGAACGTTCTCCCGCACGTCCTGCAGCCGGGCGCGGAGCTCCTCCATCACCTCGATGGTGTTGGCGCCCGTCTCCCGCGTCGCGTTGATCGCGATCGACCGCGCGCCATTGGATCGGACGAAGCCGCGCTGACGCTGATGCCCGAGCTCGGCCGCCGCCACGTCGCCCACGTACACGGGCGTGCCGTCGCGATAGGTGATGACCGTCGACAGGATGTCCTCGACCGTCTCGAACTGACCGGTCAGCCGGATGCGAAAGTCCCGCTTCGCCTCGGCGATCGTCCCCGCGGACGTGTTGCGGTTCTCCCGCCGAAGCGCCGTCGCCACATCGTCCGCGCTCAGGTCGCGCTGCGCAAGCGCCGTCATGTCGACGTACACCCGCGCCTCGCGATCGCGACCCCCGATGACGTTCACCTCCGCCACGCCGCCGATCCGCTCGAGATACGGCGCCACCTCGTCCTCGAGCTTCTTCTGAAGCGTCGAGATATCAAAGTCCGGGAACAGATCGCGCGACCCCGGCTCGACGTCCAGAATGATCCACGCGATCGGCTGGTCGTTCCCGCCCGTCGCGCTGGTGATCACCGGCTCGTCGACCTCCTCCGGATACTCCGGCACCTGACGCAGCGCGTCCGAGACCTCCTGCAGCGCTCGGGACATCTCCGTGTCGAGCGTAAACTCGAGCTCGATCGTCGCCGAGCCCTGGTTGCTCATCGATCGCATCGACTGGAGATTGGAGATGTTCTTGAGCACGTCCTCCTGCTCACGAGTGATCTCATCGACGATCTCGTCGGGGCTGCGCCCGGTCCAGTTGGTCGAGACGGTGATCACCGGGCGGTCAACCGTCGGCACGAGCTGCACCGGGATCGCCCCGAGCCCGATGAGACCGAACATCACCAGGAGCAGCACCGCCACCGCGACGCCGACGGGCTTTGAGATCGCGAGCCGGACGATGTCCATCAGTTCGACTCCCCGCCGGCGCCCGCTGGGCGCCCTTCGCTCACCCGGCTCGCGGGCGAGCCCTCACCGAGAACGGTGATCGGCTGCCCCGGAAAGAGCCGCTCGTTGCCCTCGACCACGACGGCGTCGCCCGCCTCGATCTCGCCCGGGCGAATCACCGCCCGGTCGCCCACGCGGTAGAGCGTCCGCACGCGGGCGACGCCCGCCACGCCCCCGCGGTCGTAAAAGACGTACTCGCCAAGATCGTCGACGCGCACCGCGTCGGAATGAATCGTGAGCACGTCCCCGCGCACTCCCGTCGGCACAAGGCCGGTGACGCTCATCCCGGGCGCCAGCCGCTCGTCGCCGTTTTCAAGCACGATGCGCACGGGAAAGAGTCGGGAAAGCGGGTCAACGTCCGGCACGATCGCCGCCACCGGCGCCTCGATCGTCTCCCCGAGCGCGGCAACGCGGATCCCGATCGTCTGCTCAGTTGATCGCACGAGATCGAGCGCCCGCTCGGGCACGTCGAGCCACACCTCGAGCCGGTCGAGCGCCACAAGTTCCGCGACGCCGCCGCCGGAGGAAACCCACTCGCCAAGCTCGGTCATCGTCCGCACGATGCGCCCATCGAAGGGCGCGATGATGGTCGCGTCCTCAAGACGGCGCTCGGCTCGCGCCGCCTCCGCCTCGCTCATCGCCAGGTCCGCCTCGGCCTGGATCAGCTGCGCCTCGATGCGGGCGGTCTCGGTGCGGGCGTCATCGAGCTCCACGGGCCGGGCCGAGCCGCGCTCCTCGAGCGACTCGAGCCGCTTGAGATCGAGACGCGCGTTCTCAAGCTCCGCCCGCCGCTCCTCGATCCGCCCGCGATCGCTCGCGATCTGCGCCCGCGCCCGCTCCGCCTCGTAGCGGAGCAGCTCATCGTCGAGCTTGAGGAGCGTGTCGCCCGCCTCGACCCGATCGCCCCCGCGGAGATCGAAGCGCGCGACGCGGCCCTCCTCACGCGACGCCACGACCGCCCGCCGAACCGCCCGCAGATCGCCCGTCGTCTCCCGACGGGTCTCGACGTTCATCATTCGCGCGGCGTCAACGTACACCTGCGCCGGCGGCGGCCCGCCCTGGCTCCACGCCGGGGCGACGCCAGGGCCGAGGACGAAAACAAGAAGGAGCAGAGAAATCAGTGAGAGCGATCGCATTCGGGTGCTTTCAGGGTCGGAAGTGGGGAGCGGGCGAATGGGCGGAAGACGGCGGCCGCGGGGTGGCAAACCTCCAGCGGAAGTCTATACTTCTTACCAGTCGCGTCGGATTCGTCCGATGCCCGGAATCTAGAGCGATTGGCGCAGTTGGCTAGCGCGCCTCGTTGACATCGAGGAGGTCACTGGTTCAAGTCCAGTATCGCTCATTGAAGCCGGTCCCCAGAGGGCCGGCTTTCTTCATGCGCTCACGAATCGGGCGAATCACGCAGCGGCTCGGCCGCAGGCCTTCGTGGCGGCAGGCAGAGAATGGGCGGAACCACCCGGCGGACTCCCGCGCGGCCGCGGACCGCTCCTTAGAGACGCGGCGGCGTCGGAACGCCCGCAAGCAGCGACCACCACTGATGCTCCTGGCCACGCCGACCCGTCGCGGCGAGCACCCGCGAGAGCGTCCGGAAGCACGCCCGCGCCGCGTCCGAATCAGGACCGAGCTCTTCCACCGCCCGGGTCAGCGCCTCAAGCGCCACCGGCTCGGCGTCTGCCTCGCGGCCCGCCTGCGAAAGCATCTCCGCCAGCTCCCGCTGCGCCGCGACCCGCTCTCGCGCCCCCGCCGACTCGTCGATCATCCGCTTGAGCAGCGCCTCCGCCTGCTTCACGTGCCCAGCCTCCGCGAGCGCTCGCGCCCGCGAGAGCCGATCCGCCGTCCGCATCCGGCTCGTGAGCTCCGGCACCGTCTGCGCGACAAGCGTCGCCGTTGGCGCCGGCTCGCGAACGAGAAGCCGCTCATCAACCGCCCCCGGCCGCGCCGTCAGCGCCGAACCGAGGAACCCCGCCCCCGTCGCCAGCGCAAGAACCGCCGCCATCGCGCCCGCGGCGAGACCCGGTCGCCGCCGCGCCGCCAGGCGCAGGTGCTGCCGCGCCCCGGCCTCCCGCGAGCCGTGCGTCTCCCCCGCCAGCGCCCGAGTCAGATCGCCCGCCAGCTCCGACGCCGATTGATGCCGCGCCTCGGGCCGCTTGCGAAGCGACCGCATGATGATCGCCTCGGCGTCCCGGGCGAGCCCCTCGCTCCCGAGATCCATCGGCGCCGGCGCCTCCGCCTTGATCACCGCGCCCGCCGACCTCGCCGAGCCCGGCAGCTCATACGGCGACCGACCGGTCAACAGCCGGTACCCGATCACGCCAAGCGCGTACACGTCCGAACGCGGATCGATCGCGGGAAACGACCCGACCGCCTGCTCCGGCGCCAAGTGCCCCACCCGACTCCCCGTCGCCCCCGAACTCGCCGAGAACGCGCGAACGTCGTCGTTTGTGATGTGCGCCACGCCGAGCCCGCGAACCCGCACCCGCCCCGCGTCATCGACGAGCACCCGGCTCGCCTTGAGATCCCGATGGCACACCCCCCGCAGATGCGCCGCATGCAGCGCCTCCGCGAGCGAGGCGAGCAGGTACATCCGACCCCGAAGGCCGCTCTTCTCCGCCGACCGAAAAACCGTCTCGCCGGAGACCCGTTCCTCAATGAGATATGGAGCGGGGCCGCTCGAAAGCCCGACGATGCCCGCCGCGTGGATCTTCGCGAGCCCGGGATGATCGATATGCCGGAGCTGCGCGGCGTCGTGAGCGAACCGCTCGAGCGTCCGCCGGTTGACCATGTTCGGATCGAAGATCCGAGCGATCGCCCTCGGGGCCTCCTCGTCGGATCGGCGAGCGAGCCAGACGCCCGGCGCGACGCTCGCCCCGAGCGAGTAGCCGGCGAGCTTCCCGATGGGCGGGGGCGAGGGGGCGATGTCGTCAAAGGTGAGCTGGGGCGGCAGCGTCGCGGTGGTCATGGCTCGTCTCCGCCGTCCGCTTGAGGCGCTCGGACGGTCCCGTCCGTATCGACACACCGGGCCGAACCCGTGCAAATCCGCCGTCCGCTCGTGAGGCGGGGGCGCCGAAACGGCAGGCCGAGCGTCCGCCCCGGCGCGATCCGGCCGGCCTGAGGCGTCGGGAGCCGCTCTGTGGGCCTCCCGGATGGCGCCGTGGATGCTGCATATCCTCTACAGAGGCGAAAGCCGAACGCCGGAAGGAGCCGCGCATGCAACTGGCCGCTGACGACCTGACGCCCGGGATGTTCGTCACCGTTCTCGAGTCGGAAGGACCGCCGCGCCCCGAGCCGGCCCGCCCCGGCCCGCCGCGGGAAACCAAGGACTACACCGCCGCCGGCGCGGTCCTGCGCGTCATCAGCCTCTCGCTCCCCTTCGTGCTCGTTCAGAACATGACGCCCGGCATGCTCCGCGGCCCGCGAATGTTCCCGGTCGATCTCCGCCGCACCAAGCTCGCGTCGCTCTCGGATGAGTACGTCCGGGCCGCCATGGGTGATCCGCCGGCACTCGACGAGCCCATCTCGCTCATCGACGCGGAAGTGATCGACGGAGAGCCCGAAACCGACGGCGAGTCAGGACGTTCAAAGACAAGCCGAGCCGACGCTCCAAGCGAGCAGGACTTCGGCGGCGGCATCTATTTCCTCGGCGGCTCGTAAGCCGAAGAGGGTTCAAGCGGAAAGGAAACGCTCATCGCGATCCGAGCGGGACGCTCCCGCCGGGCGAGAAGGTAAACGACCACATGACGATCTGGATCAACAACCTCAAGACGGTCGCTCTCCTCGGAGGGCTCACGGCATTGTTCGTTCTCGTGGGCAGCCAATGGGGCGCCGCCGGGATGACCTTCGCGCTGATCTTCGGCGGCCTGATCAACGTCGGCGCCTGGTGGTTCTCCGACAAGATCGCCATCGCCGCCATGCGCGGGCGCCGCGCCGATGAGCAGTCGGCCCCCGAGCTCTACCGC
>CAZXGT010000109.1:0-7288 GCA_964639935.1 uncultured Phycisphaeraceae bacterium | reverse complement strand
CTCGTCGGCGCCTGCTACGTCCTCGACGAGCCCACCATCGGCCTGCACCAGCGCGACAACGAGCGCCTGATCCGCACGCTCCGCCACCTCGCCGATATCGGAAACACCGTCCTCGTGGTCGAGCATGACGAGGACATGATCCGCGCCGCCGACCATGTGCTCGACATCGGTCCCGGCCCCGGAGTCCACGGCGGACGCGTCGTTGCGCAGGGACAGATCGCCGATCTCGCCGCCGAGCCCGAATCGCTCACCGGCCAGTACCTCACCGGCCGGAAGCGGATCGAGATCCCGCCCAAGCGTCGAGCGCTCTCCGAGAAGAACGCCCTCGTCGTCAAGGACGCCAGACAGAACAACCTTAAGAACGTCGACGCGACCTTCCCGCTCGGGGGCATCGTCTGCGTCTCCGGGGTCTCCGGCTCGGGCAAGTCCACGCTCGTCTCGGACATCCTGCTCAACGCCGCGAGGCAGAAGCTCACCGGCTCGCGCGTCAGGCCCGGCGCGCACGCCCGCGTCAACGGGCTCCCCAAGCTCGAGCGCGTCATCGAGGTCGACCAGTCCCCCATCGGTCGCACGCCGCGCTCCAACGCCGCGACCTACACGAGCGCCTTCGACGAGATCCGCAAGGTCTTCGCGGGCTCAAAGGAAGCCCGGATCCGCGGCTACAAGCCCGGACGCTTCAGCTTCAACGTCAAGGGCGGCCGCTGCGAGGCCTGCCAGGGCCAGGGCGTCAAGAAGATCGAGATGCACTTCCTCCCCGACGTCTTCGTCGAGTGCGAGACCTGCAAGGGCGCCCGCTACAACCGCGAGACGCTTGAGGTCCACTTCCGCGGTAGATCAATCGCGGACGTCCTCCACATGACCGTCGAAGAGGCAGCCGACTTCTTTGAGAACCATCCGAAGATTCATCGCGTGCTCCGGTGTCTCCATGATGTCGGGCTCGACTACATCCGTCTCGGTCAGCCCTCGCCCACGCTCTCAGGCGGCGAGGCCCAGCGCGTCAAACTCGCCACCGAGCTCGCCAAGGGCGACTCCCCGAGCACGCCGCTCGCCAAGACGCTCTACATCCTCGACGAACCCACCACCGGCCTGCACTTCGAGGACATCCGCAAGCTCATGAGCGTCTTCCACCGCCTCGCCGACGCCGGCGCCACCCTCATCGTCATCGAGCACAACCTCGACGTCCTCAAGGGGGCTGACTGGATCATCGATCTCGGCCCCGAGGGCGGGGACGCCGGCGGGATGATCGTGGCCGCCGGCACGCCCGAGGACGTCGCCAGGGTCGAGGCCAGCCACACCGGGCGATACCTCAGGCCGATCCTCGCCTAAGAGCTTGCAAGCGCCGCAGCTTCTCGGTCCAATCCGAAGTGGATCATCGTGGCGACGCCGCCTCACCCTCGGAAACAACCCATGGAACTCCCCAAGCCCGCCCCCGAGCACACATGGCTCAAGCAGCTCGTCGGCGAGTGGACCTCGGAGGCCGCCTGCGAGAAGGGTCCGGACGGCAAGCCGTTCAACGGCAAGGGCCGCGAGACCGTCCGCACCCTCGGCGACCTCTGGATCGTCGGCGAGTCCACGGGCGACACGCCCGGCGGCGGCACGATGACCGCCGTCCTCACCGTCGGCTTCGACCCGGCCAAGGGCTGCTTCGTCGGCTCTTGGGCGGGCTCGCCCATGAGCAACATGTTCATCTACGAGGGGCGGCTCGACGAGGGCCGCCGCGCGCTCACTCTGAGCACCACCGGCCCCGACTTCGCCGACCCGACCAGGGCCGCGCACTACCGCGACATCATCGAGATCGTCTCCCCCGACGAGCGCCTGCTCCGCTCGGAGATGCAGATCGACGGCGCCTGGCAGGAGGTCATGCGCATGACCTACCGCCGCGTCTAACCGCTACCATCCGGTGTATGACTCTCGAAAAGACCTGCCGCGACATCGTCGAATCCTCCGGGCCGAACGTCCCGGAGATTCTGCCCCAGCCCATCCTCAGCGCGATGAACGCCGGCGATCCCATGCCCACCATCATCGACATCCGCCCCGAGGGCGAGCGCCAGGAAGAGGGCCTCATCCCCGGCGCCCTGCACATCCCCACCGACCAGCTCGCCGCCGCCTCACTCGAGATCGCCGAGACCGACGAGGACTTCGACAAGCCCGTCATCCTCCAGTGCCGCTCCGGCAAGCGATCCCTGACCGCCGCGATGATCCTGAAGCAATCCGGCTTCCGCTGCGCCCTCTCGCTCAAGGGCGGCATCCAGGACTGGGAAGCCCAGGGCGGCCCGGTCGAGCGGCCGCGCGGATGATCAGTCCGTCCACTCCCCGCCCCGCTCCCGCGCCTTCTCCATGAACGCCCGGTTCGGCTCCCACAGCTCCGCCTTCGTCCCCTCGGGATCCCAGAACCACGCGAACCGGCCGTACTCGTAGCTCTCGACGCCCTTCTCGTCGTCGATCCGCGCCCCCGCCGCGCGAAGCCTCGCGAGCGCCGCGTCAAGGTCATCCACGACGTAGTTGATCATGTACGCCTGGTCGCGATCGAAGTACGCGCTGTCTCGAGAGAACGGACTCCACGTCGTCGAGTTGTAGTTCCGCGTCGCGGGCTCCAGCCACGGGAGCTGCGCATAGCCCTGTGTGTCCGTCGGCATCCCCAGATGCTCGCCGTACCACTTCTGCAGCGCCGCCCCGTCGCCCGCGCGGAAGAACACCCCGCCGATCCCGACGATTCGCCCCCGCTCCGCTTCGTTTGCCTGCGCCGGCTCGCTCATCAGCTCACCGTCGACCCGGCGCCGATCGCGCTCATCGGCGTGAGCAGCACCACGGAGCGATCCTCGGCGCCCTTCGCCGCATCGCTCGCCGCGAGCAGCATGCCCCGGCTCTCCTCACCGCGGATGGTCCGGGGCTCGAGGTTGGCCACGATCACGATCGATCGACCGATAAGGTCTCCCGGCTCGTAGTGCCCCTTGATCCCCGCGCAGATCTGCCGCGGCTCGCCCGAGCCGTCATCGAGCTGGAGCCTTAGCAGGCGATCAGCATTCGGGTGTTCCTCCGCCGCCACGATCTTCGCGACCCGCAGGTCCACTTTCGCGAAATCCTCAAAGGCGATCGTCGGCTTCGTTGTCGCGGTCTCGCTCACGCTGCTCCTCCGTTCGATGATCAGGGTCGTCAGCCACGGCTGAGTCTACCCTGTCATCTCCTCGTTGTGCCCGCTCCCCGTGTTGCAGGGGATCGCCCCCGCCGCCCGATGAGGGAGTTCCCGGAGGATTCGCCAGTGATGCACCGACGCCCGACGCCCCTCGCCGCCGTCGCCGCTCTTTTGACCGCGCTCGGCGCCGCGACGATCGCCCTCGCTCAACCGATCAACGCGGCGGTCGAGCGAGCCATCACCGACCAGCAGCTTCAGGCCGCTGAAGTCGGGGTCTACGCCATCGATCTCGTGACGGGCGAAGAGCTCGCGGCCATTGCCGCCGACAGGCTCTTCATTCCCGCCTCCAACATGAAGCTCATCACGAGCGGCGCCGCCCTCGTCGCGCTCGGCGAGGGCTTCACCTTCACCACCGAGGTCTGGCGCTCCGGCGACGACCTTCTCATCGTGGGCGACGGGGACCCCGCGCTCGCCGACCCCGAGCTCCTCGAAGCCATGAATCTCTCGGTTGAGGAGTTCCTCGACCTCTGGGCCCGTGAGATCAGCGAGCGCGCCCAAGACAAGGTCTTCGATGAACTGCTCATCGACGACCGTATCTTCGATACTCCCGGCCCTCATCCCACGTGGCCGATCGACCAACTCAATCGCTGGTACTGCGCCGAAGTGGCGGGCCTCAACTTCCACACGAATGTGCTGAGCGTCCACCTCGCCCCGGGAGTGGGCGGTGGCCCGCCGCGACTGGAGATCGAGCCGGCCGCCGACTGGCTCAAGCCCCGCAATCTCGCCAAGACCGTCAATCGCGGCCGCAACACCGCGTGGGTCGCTCGGAACCTCGGCTCCAACGAGATGACGGTCTACGGCGACATCCGGTGGTCCACCGCCGAACCAATCCCAGTGGCGCTTCGCGATCCTGCGATGGTCTTCGGCGAGCTTCTCGCCGAGCGCCTCGCCGATCAGGGTCGCAAACCGTCGGTCCGACGCGTTTCCTCAGATGAGGATCCGCCGCGCGACGAACTTCTGCTCACCGTCGAGACCGATCTGGAGGAGACGCTGCGACGCTGCAACGTCGATTCCCAGAACATGTACGCCGAGGCTCTCTTCAAGCGGCTCGCCGCTGAGACCACGGGGAGCCGGGGCGACTGGTCATCCGGCGTCGCCGTGATGCGCATCGTGCTCCAGCAGCTTCTTGAGGGCGCCCCGAATGTCGGCGTCGCCACGGACGCGGTGATCGCCGACGGCTCCGGCATGAGCCGCGAAAATCGTCTCACGCCCAGGCTGCTCGCGACGTGGCTCCAACGGATGGCCGCGACGGACGTCGCCAGGGAGTACATCGAAAGCTTGCCCGTGGCCGGAAGCGACGGCACACTCCGCCGGCGCTTCCGCGCCGCCCAGCCCGAACTCGAGGTCCGTGGAAAAAGCGGCTACCTGAGCGGAGTCTCTTGTCTTTCCGGCTACATTCTGGATGACGCCGGCGCCCCACGCATCGCCTTCGCGGCATTGGTCAACGAGATCCCCCGGAAGATTCCTGTGAGAAACGCCAAGAACCTCCACGAGAGCGTCGTGCTCGAGGCGGAGACATGGCTCCTCAGGCAGACTCAAGGCGCCGATGCGCCGACGCCCTGAGCATCGGTTCTCCGTGACGGTTCAGACGCCCGGCCCGCGCGAGTGGCCTCACCGCCGGCGTCGCATCCCGGCCAGACCACCGAGGCCGAAGAGCGCCGTTGCGCCAGGAGACGGCACAAGCTCCGACGAGCCGGTGAACGCTGCACTGCCCACGAACGTCTCGAGGGTCTCGCCCGCGTCGCCCGTCAGGTTTGAGAGCGCGAACGAAGCCGTCTGGCGACCCGCGAGGAACGCCCCCGGGTCCGCAAACAGATTCTCCAGCGCTTCGCCCGCCGTGAGCGAAAGCGAGCCGACGACCGTGTCGCCCGCGACCGAGCCCGAGGCCTCGATCAGGCCCATGGCTTCGCCACGAAGCAGCGTGGTGATCGCCTCGGTGAAGTCGCCGGTGAGGATCGTCACCGGATCCATGCCGCTCACGTCCTCAAAGACAAATGATCCCGAGAGCTCGGTCACGAGCAGGTTCGGATCGTCGACGATCGGCGATGTCGAGGTCTGCATGTCGAGCGTCACGCGCGTCTGATTGAACACCGTCGCCGGAACCTCGCCCCCATCGCTCGTGATCGAGAGCGATACCAGATGCGTAAAGCTGTACGAGAACTGGAGCGAACCGTCGCCCTGCTCCTGAATCGTCAGCTCCTGGGCCGGCCCGGGATCTTGAAAGGTGAAGAAAATTGCGGCGTCGGCGGTCACGCACGGCGCGCCTACGGCTACAGCGATCGCTGCAAGGCGATACATCATCTCTTGACTCCTCCGGCGAAGCCCGTGCAAGGCCAACGCCGTCTCCTCCAGATGTCGCGGCTGACCCAAGTCCGCTTATTCCCTGTGCGGGTCGGATTGCAGCGGATGTGCGGTCCGCTCCGTCGGTAGACTACACCCCTACAGACCCGCGGCACAACCACAAGTCCAAGAATTTCACGTCATTACGGGAGATTCATCGCGTTCGACGACACCGAATAGCGTCAGCACGTTCGCGTCGGTCACCCGTACGCGGACCGATCGTCCGATCATCGACGCCGCCCCGACGCCCGAGGGCGACTCAAAGAGCACGATGAGATCCGTGTCGGTCCGCCCCGCGAGCTGCACCGGCGACCCCGCGTTCTCGGACTCGCGCGCCTCGATGACGCGCTCATCGATGCTCTGCCCCCCCACGGTCAGCGTCGCCATCCCCGCCTTGACTCGGCTGCTGCCCTTGGCCCGCTTACGTTCCCGGGCGCTCACACCCTCGACGTACACCTCCAGCGTCTTGCCCACCTGCTCGCGGCTGATCTCGGCGCTGATCTCGTGCTGCACCGCCAGAAGCTCGTTGTTGCGACGACGCTTCACCGCATCCGGCACGTCGTCCGGGATGCGCCCGTACGCCGTGGTGCCGGGCCGGGGCGAGTACTTGAAGATGAAGCAGTTTTTGTAGCGCGACGTCTTCAGCAGCTCGACCGACGCCTCGAAGTCCTCTTCGGTCTCGCCGCAGAACCCGACGATCATGTCGCCCGAGAGCATCAGCGGACGCCCCTTCTCGGGCTCGTCCAGCACATGCCGGCAACGGTCGACAAACTCGAGGTACTCCCCGACCGTGTACCCGCGGTTCATCCGCTTGAGCACCGCGTCCGATCCCGACTGGGCCGGGACGTGCAGGTACCGGCAGATCCGCGGCGAGTCCCGGATCACCTCGAGCACGTCATCGCCGAAGTCCCGCGGGTAGCTCGTGACGAAACGGAGCCGGCGGATCGCGGGAACCTCCTCGTGGATCCGATGCAGCAGGTCCGCAAAGGTCGTCACGCTCTCGCCCCCGAGCACGTCGCGTCGATGCCCGCCCTTGTAGGTCCGGCCCTTCTGCGGCTGGACCACGCCCCCCACGGTCACCGCGGCGCCGTGCTCGAAGCGGTAGTGATTCACCGTCTGCCCGAGAAGCGTCACCTCGACCACGCCCGCGTCCGCCAGACGCCTGCACTCATCGACGATGTGATCCGGCGGGCGGTGCGTCTCGGCCCCGCGCGTGTGCGGCACCACGCAATAGGTGCAGAACTTGTTGCACCCGCGCGTGATCCGCACGTACGCCGAGCTCGAGCCCGTATCGACGGGCGAGATCGCCCGAGAGAGATCAAGCAGCTCCAGCCGGTCCTCCGCCGCCGCGAGCGTCCCGCTGCGCCGCGACGCCGAACCCTGGAGCGCGACCGCCTTGGCCGAGCGCTTCGCCGCGGCTGGATCCTGCGCGTCCATCGACTCCCGTGTCCGCACCGCGTTGTCGAGCAGCGAGGGCAGCTTGTCGAGTTCGGCGGGCCCGCAGAGGACGTCGACGACCGGGAACTTCCCGAGCATCGCGGCGCCGTCGCGTTCGGCCATGCACCCGAGCACGCCCACGACCAGCCCCGGCTCCTCGCGCTTTCGGATCGCCATCTCCCCGAGCCGCGACCGCACCTTCTGCTCCGCGAGATCTCGCACTGAGCAGGTGTTGTAGAGCACCACCTCCGCCTCGCCGGGCTCCTCGACAAACCGATAGCCAAGCGAAGACAGCTGCCCCGCGACGAGCTCCGAATC
>CAZXGT010000108.1:0-7339 GCA_964639935.1 uncultured Phycisphaeraceae bacterium | reverse complement strand
ACGAGATCGTTTCACGTGACTGGAGTTCAGACGTGTGCTCTTCCGATCTCCGTGGATCGTGTGGGCGGCGCGCGAGCTCGGCGACGGGGCGCCGCTCGGGGCGGCGGCGCTGCGCGAGGGACGCGACCTGATCTGGGAGCATCAGCTCTCGCGGTCGGACGCGGGGGCGGAGAACGCGGATCTTGTTGGCGGGATCGTCTTTACGGGCACGAACCAGCCGTTGCCCTCGGCGCAGTCGGCGCGAGCGGCGGCGATGGCGGCGGCGATGCTCGGCGATCCGGCGCTGACCCCGGAAGGCGAGCGGCCGCGCGAGCTGGCGCGACTGCTCCCGACCCTGCGGTTTCTCCGCCAGCTCTCGGCGGGTGAGGCGGAGAGCCGGCTCTACCCGAACCCGGAGCGGGCGAGCGGCGCGGTGCGCCTGGCGCTCTGGGACCAGCGCCAGCCCCCCGAGGCGACGGCGATGACGCTCATCGCGGTGACCGAGACGGTCCGGGCGACGCGGTGACGCAGGAAGGGCCGGCGGAACCGCGTCCGCCTGGCTCCGTAGAATCGAACCGTTGGGAGAAGCCTTATGAGAAGTCTGCTTGTGTCGTTGGTGTTCTTTGCGGCGGCGTCGGTCTCGATCGCGCAGGAACCGGACTCGCGCACCGAGGCGATGGCGCGGCTGCTCCAGCCGGTGACGGCGGAGATCGAGGACGCTCGGCTGGAGGACGTGATCGCGTTCATCGAGCAGTCGACGGGGGCCGAGCTCGAGGCGCGCTGGATCGATGAGAGCCGTTCGGGCGTCGGGCTCGATCGCGACGCGCTCATCACGCTTTCGTGGAAGGACCGGCCGGCGATCGATCTGCTCCAGCGGGCGGTCGAGCGAGCGTCGGATGAGTTTGACGCGGCGACGTGGCAGATGACCGAGGGCGGGATCGTGGAGGTCGGTCCGCGGAGCGCTCTGAACCGGCGGGCGTTCGTGAAGATGTACGACGTGCGCGACCTGCTCGTGGTGATCCCCGACTTCACCGAGGTGCCGGATCTCGAGCTCGGGCAGATCGTTCAGGGCCAGGGCGGGAGCCAGCAGGACGTGGACATCGAGGTCCCCGAGGGCGAGACCGAGGCGCAGCGGCTGGAGCGCCTGATCGAGATCATTCAGACGACGGTGGAGTTCGAGCAGTGGCGGGCCAACGGCGGCGACGCGGCGGAGATCACCCCCTACCGGCAGACGCTCCTCGTGCGGGCGCCGGGGTACGTGCACCGCCAGCTCGGCGGGGCGGCGTGGTGGCCGACGGAGCGCGACGTTCGGCGATTTGCGAGGCGGTAGGAGTTGACACCCCGAAGCCCTCACCCCAGCCCTCTCCCCGAGGTAGAGGGGGCGGAGCCGGCGGCTGCGAGCAGCCGCCCTACGAGACTGGGAGCCCCCTCACCCCGACCCTCTCCCCCTGAACGGGGAGAGGGAGCTAAGAGATGACGGGGAGCGAGACGGCGCGGCGGAGGTCCTCGCGCGGGCTCGCGATGAGGTCGTAGCCGTCGCTTGAGGTCACCGTGCAGCGGACGAGTTCGCCGGGGCTGAGCGGCTTCTTTGAGCGCACGGCGGTGACGGAGTCGATGCCGGGGGCCTGGAAGTAGGCGCGGCCGGTGGCTTCATAGAGGCCGTCCTCGCCCGGCGCCCCAGTGAAGCTCTCGTCGATGAGGACGTCGAAGACGACGCCGGTGTTCTCGGGGTCGGCGGGATCGAACTGCTCGGCGAGGTAGGCGGCCTGCTCGAAGGCGATCTGCTGCTGGAGCATCATGATCTCGCGCTCGCGGCGCTGCTTGGTCTCGTCGTCGACGCGGAGCTCGGGGTCCTGATCCATGCGTCCGGCGGGGGTTCCGGGCTCGGGGGAGTACTTGAAGACGCCGAGCATGTCGAAGCCGATCTCCTCGATGAACTCGAGGAGCCTCTGGTGGTCGGCTTCGGTCTCGCCGGGGAAGCCGGTGATGAAGGTGGTTCGGATGGCCATGCCGGGGATGCGGTCGCGGAGCTTATGGAGGAGCTCGGTCTGCTCCTCGCACGTGACGTTGCGGCGCATGCGGGTGAGCATGTTGTTGGAGGCGTGCTGGAGGGGGATGTCGATGTAGGGGACGACGTGCTCGAGCGTGGCGATGGCTTCGATCATCTCGTCTGAGAAGGTCGTGGGATAGGCGTACATGAGGCGGGCCCAGCCGGCGCCGGCTTCGCGCGAGATCGTGTCGCTCACGTCGCGAAGGAGCTTCGGGAGGCCCTCGCCTGAGGCGAGCCCGCGGCCGACGTCGTCGCCGTAGCTGGTGGTGTCCTGGCCGATCATGTTGAGCTCGAAGACGCCGTCGGCGATGAGCTCTCGCGCCTCGCCGACGATGCGGTCGAGGGGCTTTGAGCGCATCTTGCCGCGGATCGAGGGGATCGTGCAGAAGGCGCAGTTCTGGTTGCAGCCCTCGGAGATGCGAAGGTAGGCGTAGTGACGGGGCGTGATGCGGAGGCGGGCGTCGTCGCGCTCGAAGTAGCCGAGCCCCTTGCCGTCCTTGCCGTTGACGGTGAGACCAACGGTGTCGACGCCGCGGTCCCTGGCGGCCGAGAGCGCGGAGGCGGTGATCCAGTAGGGCGCGGGCTGCTCGTCGGTGAGGCTCGCGCGATCGGGACGCTCGCCCGTGACGGCGGTGACGATGCGGTCGCGGTCGAAGACGCCGACCATGGCGTCGACCCCGGGGGCCCAGTCGAGGATCTTGGCGCGGTGGCGTTGGACGAGGCAGCCGGCGACGACGACGCGCTTGATCTCGCCGGTCTTCTTCTTCTCGAGCGCCTCGTGGATCACCTGCAGGGACTCGGCCTTGGAGTCCTCGAGGAAGCCGCAGGTGTTGACGACGATGGCGTCGGCGTCGCCGGCGTCCGCGGAGACGACCTGCAGGCCCGACTCGGCGAGGAGCCCGAGCATCTTCTCGGAGTCCACGGTGTTCTTCGGGCAGCCGAGAGAGATGAGCGAGACGCTCTGGACGTCTGACGGATTGGCGTGGGCGGTGGTCATGGGGATCGCGAAGTGTAGCCGAGGCGTCAAGCGTTATCGCGATAGAGCTTGTTCCGGCGGATGTACTCCCGAACCGGTGGCGTGAGAAGCCCGTCGAGCTCGGGCCCGGCGGGGTTCTCCCGGAGCATTTCGCGGGCGCGGGTGGAGCTGGCCTCGATCGCGGGCAGCTCGATGAGCCGGGACCGCCAGGCGTCGAGCTCGGCCTCGCTCCAGTGCGGCTTCATCTCCTCGAGGAGCGCCTCGGCGTCTTCGGCGGGCGGGCGGAGCATCACGGCGGGCTCGGCGAGCTTGATGATCTCCCTCGCGGAGCGCCACTTGTGGAACTGGCGCGCCTGGTCGGCGCCGATGAGAAGGCGGAGGGCCGCCCTCGGGCGCTTGTCCACGATGTGCTCGAGGGTGTCGATGGTGAAGCTCTCGCCGCCGCGATCGAGCTCGAGGGTGGCGATGGCGACGTTCTTCTGTCCCTCGAGCGCGGCCTCGAGCATGGCGACGCGATCTATATTCGAGGCGACAGGACCATCCTTGAGCGGCGCGGCGGCGGCGGGCAGGTAGATCAGGAGATCGGCGCCGAGAGCCTCGCGCGCCCGCAGGGGCAGCTCGATGTGGGCCCGGTGGGGCGGATCGAAGGCGCCGCCGTAGAGAAGGACCGTCTTCGGCGACCCGGATTTGGGGATCGGGAGGGTGGAGACAGGGACGTCGCGCATGGCGCCACGATAGCCCGGGATCGCGACGGCGCCGGCGGGCGCGTCGCAGACTGGCCGGCGCTAGTCGAGAACGCCCTCGAAGCGGTCCTCGGCGATCATCAGCATCGGGCTGTTGTCGACGGGCCGGCCGATCTCGATGCCGTGGGCCTCGAGCGCGGAGTAGACCTCGTGGTCGTGGAGACGCGCCTCGAGAATGTTGCCGGCGGCGTCGGTGATCGTGTAGCGCGGGCCCTCGGGCGTCGCGACGATGTGCACCGCGTGGTCGGCGCCCTGGTACCGCCCGAGCGACTTCTCGGACGAACCACTCGCGGGCAACCCCGCGGCGGTCTGGGACGGCGCGATGGATGGCAGAGCTTCGGACTGGCCCGGGTCGATGGAACGCGCGGCGACAAAGAAGATGCCGACCCCGAGGACGGCGATGAAGACCCGGCCGAGGGTGCGGGGAGCCTGAAGAGAGCCGGCGGTTTCGCGCATCGTCATGCTTGATGTATCGGCGCGGCGGGCGGGGGCGATTGAGCGGGAGCGGACCGGCGGGTTTACCGGCCCTGATTCTCCGCTACAATCCGCCGCTCGCGTCGCTCCTGCGGCGTTGCTGGGCCCCCTGTGGCCCGACCCACGAGTCCGGCCCCATCGTCTAGTCAGGTCCAGGACTCCAGGTTTTCATCCTGGCAACGGGGGTTCAAATCCCCCTGGGGTCATTCGGCGGCCTCCGCGCTCTCTGGCGCGGAGGCCGTTTCGCGCGCGGGGTTTGGGGCCGGCGCCGGGTCCGGTGTGTGGATGGAGGCGATCATGCAGCGGGCCGAGCCGCCGGCGACGAACTCGATCGTCGAGAGGTCCGAGCTGACGATGCGACCCAAAGACTCCAGAACGCGGGTCTGCTCGTCATCGAGGCTCTCGCGCGCCTGCTCGCTCATCACGAGCAGCGCGTCGCCCGCGGCGGAGGCGAGCTCGATCATGTTCCCGGCGAACTTGGCGGTCTGCGTGCGCGTCAGCGGGACGATGCGTTTGCCGGCGGCCTCCAGGCGATCGACGACGCGCGGGCGATCGGCTTCTGGGATCGCCTCGACGCAGATCGCGGCGTAGTCGGTCCCGACGGACATCATCACGTTCGTGTGGTAATAGGGCGTGCCCGACTCGTCGTGCGCGTCGAAGAGAACGCCGTCGTACCCGAGCGTGCGGGTGAACTCGGCGAAGCCCTCCTCGGTGGTGCGGAGCGACCGGCACGCGTAGGCGGTGCGGGTCTGGTGGTCGATGACGACCGAGCCGGTGCCCTCGAGATAGGCCTCTCGCTCGGCGAGCGGCGTCAGGTCCACGCGGTGCGGCCAGCGGACGCCGAGACGCCGCTCGACGAGATCGATCAGCTCGGGCCGGACCTCCGCGCGGCGGACGGGGACGGCCATGGGATAGATCACCGCGTGACCGCTCTCGTGAAAGGAGACCCAGTTGTTCGGGAAGATCGCGTCGGGCGTGAAGGCGCCGGGGTCGTCCTCGACGATGACGAGGTTGACGCCGGCCTCCGAGAGGGCGCGGGCGAGCCCGTCGAACTCCTCCTGCGCCCGGTGAAGAAGCTCGTCGGGCGAGGCGCTCGGGCGGTGCTGAAAGGCGTTGGTCTCGGCGGTCTGCTGGTTGTACTCGAACCAGACGGGGCGGATCATGAGCGCGGCCGAGGCGGGGCGCGGCGCGGGAACGGCTCGGCGTTGGGCGTCGGTCGGACGCAAGGGGCCTCCTGCGGCGAAGACGGAGCGGGCGTCGGTGCGGCGGACGCTCGCGATCCTATCGCGTCAGGAGCCCGCGTCGACCGAGCGTGCGTCTGTGTTCGCCCGCTGGAGACGGTCGTGGTGGATCTGCGCCACATCGATCACGAGCGCGACGGTCCCGTCATCCTGGATCGCGGCGCCGAGGAAGGGCCCCTCGCATCCGGCCGCCGAGGCGTCCATCTGCTGGATGACGGCCTCCTGGTGCCCGATCACGCGGTCGACGCGGAGCGCGAAGCTGTCCTCTTCGACGCGGACGACGATGGCCACCGCGCCGGGCTCCTCGCCATCGAGGCCAAAGAGCGCCTGACAGTCGATGAGCGGATGCACCGCGTTGCGGATGCGCAGCGCCGGGGTCTGGTCGATGGAGACGAGCTCGACGGTGTTGATCTTGACGATCTCGCTGATCGACGTGATGGGGATGGCGTAGACGCCGCTCCCAACGCGAACGTTCATGGCCTCGATGACGGCGCCCTTGATCGGGAGCGCGATCTCGATCGCCTCGCCGCTCTGGGCGTGGGAGGCGATCTCGAGCGTCCCGTCGAGCGCTCGCACGGCTTCGGCCACGCCCGCCACACCGCTCTCGACGAACCATGCCTCGTACTGCAAGAGCGACAGCTCGCGATCGCTCATCGCCTGGAGCTTCTTTCGCGAGAGCCGCCCGGATTCGGCCGCCTGTTCGATCAGCGTCTCTCGGTCGGGGGCGCGGCCGTCGTGCTCGATGAGCATCGCGATGTGGCTGCCGCGGTCCTCGGCGGAGACGATGATCCGACCCGCCCGCGGCTTGCCGGCGGCCTCGCGCGCTTCGGGCGTCTCGATGAGCGCCGAGGCGGTGTGCCGGAGGATCATCCCGAGCGCCTCGGCGATCTCGTCGAGCACGAACTTGTCGACGTGCGTCTCCTCCCCGCGCAGGACGAATTCGATCTCCTTGTCGGCGACTCGCGCCGCGTCGCGGACCGCTCGGGCGTAGCGGTCGAGCAGGAGTCCGATGGGCTGGACGCGCGTCTCGGTGATCGTCTGCTGGAGGAGCCCGACAAGCCGGGCGTACTCATCGGCCTTCGCGAGAAGATTCTCCGAGCGCGCCGCGTCGGATCGGCCGTCGGTCGTCGCGGACGCGAGCGAGTGGATCTGATTCTTGTTGAGCACGAGCTGACGGATGAGGTCCAGGAGGGTGTCGATCGCGTTCTTGTTGACGCGGATGCTCGGGACGGACTTCTCCCTCGCCTCGCCTCCGGTGGAGCCCCCCGAAGACGGCGCGCTGAGCGTCTTCTTTCGCGAGCCCGGGGCCGCCGTCTCCACCTCGGGCTTCGGCGGGTTCTCCACGCCCTCGACGACCCCGTCGAGCTCCAGGAGCCGTTCGACATCCCCGTTGTGCCAGCTCGTCAGCTCTTCGCAGAGCTGCTGGCCGCTCAGGAGCTTCTCCATGCGTCGGCGGAGCGTGGCGAGGGGCCATGAGAGCTCCATCCCCACCTCGAGGCCGGAGCAGTACTGATCGATCAGGTTCGCGATCGCGCGGACCCGGATGAAAAGCTCCGGGGCCACGGCGTCGTCGGCGTCCGCGAGCCGCGCCGCCGCGAGAGAGATCAACTCCACGAGCGACGCGAAGCTCTTGAAGCTGAAGAACCCGTTGAGCTTGTCCATCTCCTCGGCGATGGTGGAGAGGCGCTCGGCGGACTCGCCGCGAGCGGAGAAGTCCCTCGCGTCGTCGAGGATCGGCTCGATCTCCTCCATCGACCGGCGGACGTCCGAGACCATGAACAGGAGGAGCTCCGCCTGCTCGGGCGGCAGGCTGACCGGGGTGGACCCCCAGGCATCGTCGTCGGAGGCCGGCTCGGGCGGCGCGGACGCCGCGCCG
>CAZXGT010000107.1:0-7382 GCA_964639935.1 uncultured Phycisphaeraceae bacterium | reverse complement strand
GGTTTGCGCCGGAGCTCTGAGCCGGGGGAACCCATCGAGCACGACGCGCGGCGTTGCCGCGGGTCGTGGCACCCGAGGGTCAGGTAGCGGCGTAGATTGCGACGGCGACGCCGGCGATCCACGCGATGACGACGCCCCAGTAGCGCCGGCGGAAGGCGCGGTCGATCGTCTTGTGGCGCAGGGTGCGCATGGCGAGGAAGGCGGCGGGCCAGCCGCCGGCGGCGGACCAGAGGAGAAGGGTGCGCTCGCGGATGCGGCGTCGGCCTGCTCGCGCGCGGCGTTTGTCGATCCCGAAGAGCGCGTAGGTGATGATGTTGATAAGCGCGAGGAGCGCGGCGATGGCGAGCGCTGTGGTGGTGCGGTCCATCACGGGAATGTAGCGACGCGTTGTTCTTACGGGCACGCCCCCCAGGCGGCGATCAGAGCGGCGAGGTCGGCTGCGGATGTCTGCCCGTCGGCGTCGAGGTCAGTCGGGCAGACGGCGCTGAGGGGGAGGATGACGTCGGCGTCGCCGCCCTCAGTGCCTTCGATGGAGATGAACGCGACGGCGGTGGGCGGGAAGCCGTCGCCCTCGCCGATGAGGTCAACGACGAAGGAGCCGTCGGGTGCGATGGCTGCCGTTCCGCCTCCGAGGATCTCGGGGTCGATGAGCCCGGCGGGCGGGGCCTTGTAGAGCAGGACGGTGACGCGGGCTCCGAGGGCGAGGCCGTCGCGCGTCATCGTGATGGCGCCTGGGAGGGCTTCGACCTGCCCGATGAGGTCGCTCGAGCCCAAGATGGGGGTGAAGGAGAGGGCGGAGGCGTCGACGCTGGCAGGCTCGTCCGCGGGGAGAAGAAGCGAGGTCGTGAAGGTGATGTTCGGGGTAAGCGGGATGGGGTCGCCCGCCATATCGGTGACAACGGCGCTTGTTGTGTCGATCGCGAAGAGGATCTCGTCGACCGCGCCGCCGGGGGCGGGATCCTCAAACTCGAGGACGAAGTCGAGGGAGCGGTCGCAGCCGTCCGCGTCGATGATGACAATCGGCGCGCCCGATGAGGTGTCGACTTCAACATCGGGGAGCGTCTCCGAAAAGGCGCCGGTGATGTTGACGGGGGGGTCGGAAAGGATGGGGATCCTGAGGTTGGCGGGAGCGTTGAGTTTCTCGTCGGTGATAACGGAGACGTTGAGGACGCGCGACCCTGGGGCCTCGCCGATGGGCGCGAGGGCCGAGGCCTGGATGAGGGTGTTGTTGTTGACCGTGCTGTATGGGACGATCTCGGATTCATAGAGGCCTACCGCGGGGGCGATGGAGGTGAATCCGGGGGTGGCGATTTCGAGTGAGACGGCTCTGGCGACGAGGAGCTGTCGGTCGTCGGGGTCCGGGTCGGGGCCGAAGCTTCCGACCAGGGTATGGGGCCATTGACCCGCCGAGGCGAAGATCAGGGCAAGCGGCCCAGAGTCGCGTTTCACAATCGTATACTTAGATATAGGCGATGTGTCGTAGTCGCGGACGAGCACGAAGCGAACCGGGATCTCGTAGACGCCGATGAGGTCGGCGTCGTCCGTGTTCGAGCCGTCGGCCTCCAGGATGTGGACAACGAGTACAACGCCTGACTGGTTCAGATCGATTGCGGTCTGATTTCTCAGGCTGATCTCAGTCGAACGAAAATCCCACTTGAACTTGATCAGCCTGCCGCCGGGTGCGCGGAAGACGCCGCCGTCATCGATGAGGAGCCTCGGCTCACTTCTGAATCGGAGGACCTGCGCCTCCGAGAAGGAGGCGAGGGGGAAGACCACGGCCGCGGCGGCGAGAAGACAGGCTCGGATCATGATGGTGTGCTCCAAATCAGGGTGATATCTTCCGCATTATGCGTGATCGGCGTGGAAAACCCCTCGATCTTTTTCAGAAAGAGCTGCGAGCTGCCGGTGAAAATGCGGGGGTCTTCTCTGGCATAATGCCGGCATGGATGAGACCCCCACCGACCGGACGCACGCGGAAACGAGCTCGACGAACGGGATGGGCCTGACTGGCTTCATCCTCTCCCTCATCAGCCTGATCGGCTGCGCGGGGATTCTGTCGCCGTTTAGCCTGATTTTCTCGCTGATCGGGCTTCAGAAGGAGCCGAAGGGCTTTGCGATCGCGGGGCTGGTGCTGAGCATTATCGGGATGCTGTGGTTCGGGCTGTTTTTCTTCGGCGGCCTGATCGGGATCGTGCTCGGCATGATCGGGCTTGGGATTCTGGTGGCGATCGTGGCCCTCGCGGCGCAGGTGGGGCAGAACGCGGTGGACATCATTGGATCGGTGCGCGACTACTACGAGGCGGAGGGTCGGGTTCCCGCGATGCTGTCGGAGCTGGACATGGAGCCCGCCTCGCTCACGGACAACTGGGGCAACCGCTTCATCTATGTCCCCAGCGAGAACGGCCGGGAGTTTCTTCTCGTGAGCGCGGGGCCCGATGAGGACTACGGCACGGAGGATGACTGGATCGGCGAGCTCAACGCGGATCAGTGGTTCGAGTTCAACATCGGGCAGGGCTACGGTGGGCGCGACGGTCAGTGGTCCGGGCTGCGGGCGCGGGTGATCGCCGAGAGCGAGCGACTCGAGGCGAGCGAGATGGTTCCGTCGCCCATCGAGTCGCCCGAAACGCCCGAGCCTCCGGGCGACGAGCCGCTGTGAGTCAGACGTAGACGCGGCCCTCGATGGCTTCGGAGGACCCGGGCTCGCAGTGGAGCGTGTCCGGGCGAGCGAGAGCGCGGCGGGCGGCCAGAGCGCAGAGCGAGGCGTCGAGCGCGTCGCCGCCGTGGTCTTCAGCCGCGATGTCGCTCATCCCGGTGGACCACTCGACGAGTCTTTCACGCTCGAGACGTTCGACGATGTCGCGCCGGCGAGTCTCGTGCTCCGGCTTCGTGCCCTTGTAGCTCGCGGGGTTGAAGTCGTTCCGGTCGCGGGCGAGCGCCTTGAGCGTCGAGGCGGGGCAGGTCTCGAGGAGCCAGGGCGTGTCGTTTGGCAGATCGTCGCGGGTGTGCTGCATCGGGAGGGCGCAGGCGTTCTCGTTGGCGATGAGCGGGGCGATGACGTCCGCGAGGAGGTGGTGAGTCTGCTTGTAGAGGCGGAGGTTGTAGGCGGAGAAGGGGGTCCGGGCTTCGCGATCGGTCGCGCGTTTGTGCTCCTTGCCGCCCGTTCGCTCGAGGCAGGCCCTGCGCATCGCATCAGCGCTTTCGTGGCGATCCGGGTAGCTCAGAGCCCAGCTTCGCCAGTCGCTTTCGTCGATCAACTCCTTCGGCAGCGAGAACGGCGCGTCGATGCCGATCACGGATGAGCGCGCCTTCGCGATGAACCCGCGCAGCGCGGCGAGCGCGGGCTCGCGGTTCGTTTCGCCGAGGCGGTCGGCGACGCTTTGGAGGCTGGTGATTCGGACACCGGCAGGGGTCGCGTGAGCCTCGGCGATCCAGATCGCCTTGCCGGCGCTTTGGGCGCCGGAGAAGTCGATCCCGATGATGCGTTTTCGGGTGTTCATGCGGTGGCCGCCGTTGGGCTGGCGACGGGCGTAAGCTCGCCGCTGAGCGTGGTGACCGCCCGTCCGGCGATCGTGACGCGGTCTCCGGCGAGTTCGACGTGGATCGTTCCACCGCGGGGAGAGAGCTGGCGGGCGGTCATCGTGCGCTCGCCGAGGCGATCCGCCCAGTAGGGGGCGAGGACGCAGTGGGCCGAACCGCACACGGGGTCTTCGGGGACGCCGACTGCGGGGGCGAAGAAGCGGGAGACGAAGCTCGTTTCGCGGTCGTCGGCGCGGGCGGTGATGATCAGTCCCTCGGCGCCGGTCGCGATGATGGCGGTCTGGTCCGGCGTGAAGCTGCGGACGTGGGCCTCGCTGGGAAAGACGGCCATGAGCTTCTCATCCTCGGCGAGGAACTCGGCGGCCTCGGCGAGTGAGGGGACGAGGGGCTTTGGGATCTCGGATCGACGCGCGGGTTTGCTCGGGAAATCGAGGGCGATTCGCCCCTCAACGTCGCGGCTCGCGCTGAGCGCGCCCGAGCGGGAGCTGAAGCTGATCGGACGCGAGTGATCCGCACGATCGGTCTCGAAGAGGAAGTGCGCGGCGGCGAGCGTGGCGTGCCCGCAGAGATTGACCTCGCGTCCCGGCGTGAACCAGCGGATGTTGAAATCGGCGTCGTCGTCCGTCGGCGTCAGGAACACGGTTTCGGAGAGGTTCATCTCGACGGCGAGGCGCTGCATCCACTCGGCGGGCGCCGGGACATCGAGAAGGCAGACCGCGGCGGGGTTCCCGGCAAAGGGGCGGTCGGTGAAGGCGTCGACGATGGCGATGGGGATGGGCATCACTCTCTCGCGGCGTCGAGCGGGGCGACCGGGGAGCGGTAGCCGTCGTGGTCGTAGGCGCGGACGCCAAAGATGAAGTTGTCCTTCGACAGGTTGATCGTGGCCTCGGCGACGTTTCCAACGTCGCGTGAGCGCTGCCAAACAGGGCTGGTGGTGTCGCGCCAGACGACCTCGTAACCGGCGACGTCGGGCTCGGGGGCAGGAGTCCAGCGGATCGTGGCGTCGTTCGTGAGTTCGGCGACGATGACGCGAGCGTCGCTCGGCGTGGACGGGGCGTTGGCGAGATGCGCCAGCGCGGCGAGGTTGAGGCGGGCGACCCCCGCGAGATATTCACCGTCGACGTGTTCGGGAAGATCGCCGTACCGCACGCCGCTCTCGACGCGGACGTCCTGATGCTGGCGATCGTAGTTCTCGTGGACCTCGACAAAGCGCACGGCGGCGATCCCGAGTTCGTTGAAGGGCGTGTGGTCGCCGCCGCGGAGGAATCGGTCGTGGCGGTAGATGAGTCTCGGCTGGACGTCGGTTGAGTACATCGCGGCGATCTCATCGACGTAGCGGGCGAGCTGGCGGCTGGTGGAGTCGTTCTCGGCGCCGAGCCTGCGGATGGCTCCGGCCGCGTCGGCGGTGGGGTTGGGCGGGAGCCCCTCGGAGAAGACGCGGACTTCTTTCGGCGCATCCGGACCGATCGGGTTCGTCGGGTCGCCGACGGTGTCGTTGTTGAATACGGCGCGGATGTCGGCGCCGCGTTCGACCTGCTTCCTGGCGTGCTCGCGGGCGCCGTACAGGCCCTGCTCCTCGCCGCTGGTGGCCATGAAGACGAGGGTGGAGTCGAAGCGGCGCGTGCTCATCACGCGGGCGAGCTCCATGAGAAGCGCGACGCCCGAGGCGTCGTCGTTGGCGCCCGGGGCGTCGTTCTCGGAGTCGATCGGATCGGTGTTCCGCGAATCGTTGTGGCCGATGACGTAGTAGAGGCGATGGCGGGCCTCGGGCATGGCGCCGGGCAGGACAGCGATGACGTTCTTCACGTCAACGGCTCGGGTGATGCGCCGGCCGTCCGGCTCGATCGGGTTGGAGTCCATGAAGAACTCCATCTGTGCGCTCCCGGTGCGGCCGGACTCTCGGGCGAATCGCTCGAACTGCGAGAGGATCCATCGGCGTGAGGCGCCGATGCCGCGGGTGTCCGAGTCGGTTTCCGAGAGGGTGTGGCGCGTGCCGAAGGAGGCGAGGCGATCGACCGTTGCCTTGACGCGCTCGGGCGAAACGTCGCGCATCATCTCGCGGACCTCGCGATGGTTGTCCGGCTGCGGGGGGATCTCGGCGCCGGAGCGGCTGGGCGTGGTCGTCGAGCAACCGGCGAGGCTGGCGAGCGCTACGGCGAGCAGGAGAACGATCGGGGCCGCGGTGTTCATGTCGCTCAGGGTACCGGCTCGTAGACTGGCGCTGTGATCGAGGACTGGAACGGCCTTCGCGTGGTGGTGATGGGTCTTGGGCGCTTTGGCGGCGGTCTGGGGGCGGCGCGCTGGCTCCACGAGCAGGGCGCCGACGTGCTGGCGACGGATCTTGCGGATGAGTCGCGCCTTGCCGAGACGCTCGCGCGGCTTCCGCAGGGCGTCGAGACGCGGCTTGGGGAGCATCGCGCGGCGGACTTCGCGGTGGCCGACGTGGTCGTCGTGAGCCCCGCCGTTCCGAAGCCATGGCGGAACGAACTGCTGCAGACGGCGCAGTCGCACGGCGTTCTGGTGACGACGGAGATCGAGCTCGTTGTCGAAAGGCTGCCGAGGCGCGACCGGGTGATCGGCGTGACGGGGACGGCCGGGAAGAGCACGACGGCGACTCTGATCGCCGAAGGGCTGCGTGCGGCGCTCGGCGATGATCGCGTGCGGCTTGGCGGGAATATTGGTGGATCGCTGCTTGGCGAGCTGGAGTCGATTCGCGGTGAGGATTGGGTGGCCCTCGAGCTTTCGAGCGCGCAGCTCTGGTGGCTTGGGCGGTGCGGCGCGGACCCGCGCGGCAAGGGGTGGTCGCCGGGGATCGCGGTGGTGACGAATCTCGCGCCGAATCATCTGGATTGGCACGGCGAGGCGACGCATTACGAGAAATCGAAGCGGCAGATCGTTCGTGCGCAGCGGGACGGCGATGCGGCCGTGCTGCCCGAGCCGCTCGCCGCGTGGAGCGAGCGGCGCGCGCCTCCGGCGCCATACGAGGGGGAGCTGCGGCTTATCGGCGAGCACAACAGGGCGAACGCGGCGATGGCGATGACGGCGATGAGGCTCGCGCTTGAGCGCGAGGGGGCCGGTGTCGCGGCGCTTCAGCGCGCGAGGGAGGCGGTTTCGCGGTTCCCCGGGCTGCCGCATCGTCTCGAGGTGGTCGGGGAGATCGATGGGGTGCGCTACGTGAACGATTCGAAGTCGACGACGCCCGAGTCCGCGGCGCTCGCGGTGAAGGCGTGCGGCGGGCCGCGGGGGGTGCGGCTCATTGCGGGGGGATACGACAAGGGCGTGAGTCTCTCGGCGATCTCGGCGCTCGAGGCGGAACTGGCCGGTTTGTATTCGATCGGCGCGACGGCGGAGCGGATCGGGGGCGAGCGGTGCGGGAACCTGGACGCGGCGATGGAGCTGGCCGCGGGCGAGGCGAGGGCGGGCGAGACGGTGCTGCTGAGTCCGGCTTGCGCGTCGTGGGACCAGTTCACGAGCTTCGAGGAGCGTGGCGAGCGGTTCCGAGAGTGGGTGAAATCTCGGACCGGGCGTTGACTCATCGTTCGGTGAATGGTAAACCAGTCATTGCCCAAACAATGGACGGCGTTTCTTCGGAGCGGTACCGTCCGAGCGTATGTTGACGAGGCCAGCGTCCGGCGGTTCCTCACGGAGGGGGACGGGACGCGGGCGAGCGGCGGGCGAGGGCGTCTGCGCCTGAAAGGAAGCGTGATGATCATGGCGAGCACGGAATCCAAGGGACGGGCTGAGGCCCTGAAGCGGACGCTTGGGCAGATCGAAAAGTCGTTTGGCAAGGGGTCGATCATGCGTCTCGATGAGGAGGCGCATCTTTCGATCCCCGGCATCGAGAC
>CAZXGT010000106.1:0-7409 GCA_964639935.1 uncultured Phycisphaeraceae bacterium | reverse complement strand
AGGATGCCGCAGGGGATGAGCATCTGGTCGATTCCGAAGCCGCGCCAGAGGGGGCCCTCGACGGCGAGGATGGCCCATTTGACGGGCGAGAAGCTGGCCATCGACTGCATCCATGCGGGCATGATGAAGAGCGGGACCATGGCGCCGCCGAGCATGCCGAGGACGAGAAGGACGGCCCAGCCGATGCCGGCCGCGGCCTGTTCGCTTCGGCCCAGCACGGAGAGGAGCATCATGATCCCGGTGAAGCAGACGCCGGCGCTCGCGACGCCGAGGGCGAGCAGCGGCCAGTTCTCGGGTTGAACGCCGAAGAGCAGGACCCCGATGAGAATCAGCAGTGCGCTGACGGCGATGGTGGCGAGGAAGCAGGCGAGACCCTTGCCGAGGAGGACGTCGCTTCGCGAGATCGGCGCGACGCGGAGGCGTCGGAGGGTGCCGCCTGTGCGCTCGCTGACAAGTGAGATGCCGAAGCCGGCGCTGACGCCGAGGAGGCCCCAGATGATGCCTTGGGGGAAGGAGACGTCGTAGCCGGAGGAGGGGCGGTCGTCGCGCGGCGCGCTGAGCTCGCTTCCGACATCGCGCACTGAGGCCGATTCAATCCGCACCGGCTGCCAGGCCGCTTGCCCGACGGCGCTCTCGCCCTCATCGCCCTCGGTCATCCAGCTCTCTTGGCTGACGGCGTAGAACGACGAGACGCTCCGCAGCAGCTCCGTGAGCGAGCCCTTGGCGAGCGGTCCCAAATCTTCGTCCTCCTGCACGCTCTGGAGCGCGGCGGAGGTGCTTTGAAGCATGGCGTTCGGGTCGCCGAACGTGTCGCTCAGACCGCGGAAGGCCTCCCTGGTGAGGATGCCCTCGATCATCGCCGCCTCGGCGCCGCGCGACGGGTCGTAGATGAGGTCGATCCTGGCTGGCTCGCCCCAGAAGACGCTTTCCCGAGAGGCGGCGAAGCCCTCGGCGAGGATGATCGCGGCGCTGCGGCGGCCCTGGCGGACGTCTTCGACAGCGGCTTCGGAGGTTTCGTAGCGGGAGACATCGAATTCATCGCCGGCGGCCAGATCATCGATGAACCGAGCGGAGTCCGCGGTGCGGTCGAGATCGACGATCGCAACGGGCACGCCGCGCGGACCTTCTGTGGCTCCGCCGCCGCCGAAGATGGTTCCGAAGAAGACGGCCATCAGAAGCGGGAACCCGAGGGCGAAGAAGAGCGCGCCCCGGTCACGGAGGAGCAGGCGCAGATCCTTGACAGCCAGCGCAGCGATGGGGCCCATTAGTCCCTCAGCTTTCGTCCGGTGAGGTTAAGGAAGACGGTTTCGAGATTGGCGCGCTCGACGCGGACGCCGAGAGCGCGATCTCCGGCGGCGAGGGCCCGTTCGATCTCGATGAGGGGCTCGGTCGTCTCGATTCGTGTTTCACCGTCGGCTCGCTCGATGACGACGCTGGGCGGGCCGCCGTGGCGATCGATGAGATCACCGACGGTTCCGACGTCGAGCATGGCGCCGCGATCGATGATTCCGACGCGGTCGCAGAGGCGCTGGGCCTCCTCCATGTAGTGGGTCGTGTAAAGGACGGCGCGACCGTCGTCTCGCAAACGTTCGACGGCCTCGAAGAGGTTGTTGCGCGACTGCGGATCGACGCCGGCGGTCGGCTCGTCGAGGAGCAGGATCCTCGGATCGTGCATCATGGCGCAGGCGAGGTTGAGGCGTCGTTTCATGCCGCCGGAGAATCCGCCCGCGCGGTCCGCGGCGCGCTCGGTGAGGCCGACGAAGTCGAGCAGCTCGCTGCAGCGGTCCCTCAGTTCGCTCCCGCGGAGGCCGTAGAGCTGGCCGAAGAATCTGAGGTTTTCCTGTGCGGAAAGAGCGTCGTAGAGGGCCAGCGACTGTGGCGCGACGCCGAGGGCGGTCCGAGCGCCGGCGTCGCCCGGGGCGCGGCCATCGATCTCGATCGAGCCCGCGTCGGGGCGGATGAGGCCGCAGATCATGGCGATCGTGGTGCTCTTGCCGGCGCCGTTGGGGCCGAGGAGTCCGAAGACCTCGCCGGGCGCGACGTCGAACGACAGGCCGTCGACGGCCTGCAGGGCGCCGAATCGCTTTTTGGCGCCCTTCACTCTGACCGCCGCCTTTATCGCAGTGCTCGTCATGCCTGTCCTCGGATCTGCGGCGTTCGACGCTCGTCTTCCGGCATCTTGGGTATGATGGTCGCCCTGATTTCGTCAGGGTCGCCGCGTCCCCATTCGCGGACCCAGTCTACGCCGTGGAGCCAACCCGCATGAACCCCGATTCGATCCTCAAAGACGCCGAGACCCGCATGGACAAGGCGCTCGATCACCTCAAGAGCGAGCTGCGCGGCATCCGCACCGGGCGCGCATCGACCGCGCTCGTTGATTTCGTGTCCGTCGATTACTACGGGGCTCCGACCGATCTGAAACAGCTCGCGTCGATCTCGATCCCGGAGTCGACGCAGATCCTGATCAAGCCGTACGACGCGGGCGCGGTGCAGGAGATCAGGAAGGCACTCGAGGCCTCCGACCTTGGGCTGAATCCCCAGGTTGACGGCAAGCAGATTCGCATCAACGTCCCGCCGCTGTCGACGGATCGGCGCAAGCAGCTGGTCTCGCACGCGAAGAAGGTGGCGGAGGAGACGAAGGTCTCGATGCGGAACGTGCGGCGCGACGCGAACAAGCAGGCGGACGCGCTGAAGAACTCGAAGGATCAGCAGTACTCCGAGGACGAGATCAAGCAGCTCAAGGACGAGATCCAGGACGCGATCAAGAAGCACGAGGCGGCAGCGGACAAGCTGACAGAGGACAAGTCGAAGGAGATCATGGAGGTCTGATCTCGTCTGGAATCGCAGAACGAGGTCGCGTCGGGCAAAAGAGAGCCCCGGCCAGCGGTGGGCGCCGGCCGGGGCTTCATGTCGCGGGGGTCAGGAGCGGACGTCCCGTTGCGGGACGACTGACCCTCCGCTTGGTGGGGTCCGTGGAGGGGGCTGGATCGGGATCAGCCCCCTCCCCTGCCTGAAGCAGGTGTTCTGAATTGGGCGCGAGGGAGGGCAGACGACGCGGGCTCGGAGCGGCGAGTTCCGTGGCCCGTCTTCGGCCGCTCGCCCCCCTCCCTGGCCCGCTCCAGAGCAGCGCTCCATCGCGCCCCGGCGCCAACTCCGTCTGGTCTCACTCGTCTGCTCTCACTCAACGCCCGTGGTCCTTTCCTGGCGAGCTTCCGCTTTCTTCAATCGCCCCCCTCCCCTGGGGGAGAGTGCCGAGGGAGGGGGGCCCGCAACGGATCGGGTTCGTCTTAGCTGCACCCCATGGAGTGGCCGCAATTGAGGCACTTGTAGCACGCGCCGTTGCGGACGGTGATGGCTCCGCAGGCGTCGCACGCTGGGGCGTCGCCCTGGCAGTCGCGCATGGCGGCGGAGAGCACGGCGGTCTCGGAGACCTGCTCCACCCCGCCCTCGCCTGATCGCGAGCGGAAGGACTCGCTCACCACGACCACCTCGCTCGTCCGGGCGCCTTGACGCGGCGCGCGCCGTCCCTCGGAGGACGGTGCGACTTTGTTGTCCGGCTCGGTGGACGTCGATTCGCGCCTTGGCGAGTTGAGGTCGCGGTAGCCCGGGACGAACTGGATGCCGAGCCAGCGGAAGATGTAATCGACGAGGCTCTTGGCGAAGGGGATCTCCTGGTTCGTCGTCATCCCGGCGGGCTCGAATCGCTGGTGCGTGAACTTATTGACGAGGCTCTCGATCGGGACGCCGTACTGGAGCGCGACGCTGACGGCGGTGCCGAGGGAATCCATGAGCCCGCCGATCGTGGAGCCCTCCTTGGCCATGGTGATGAAGAGCTCGCCCGGTAGGCCGTTTTCATAGAGCCCGACGGTGAGGTATCCCTCGTGGCCGGCGATATTGAACTTGTGGGTGAGGGAGTGGCGGGTGTCGGGGAGTCGGCGGCGCATCGGCCGGACGATGACGCGCTCCTTGAGCGACTCAGCCTGCTCGGCTTCCATCTTCGCGACCGCCGCCGCCATGCGCGAGGCGTCGCTTGCGATCTCGGCCTGCGCCATCTCGACGGCCTCTTCGTCCTCCTCCGCGGCTAGCACTCGCAGCTCGGCGGTGGAAACGTCGTCGGCCAGTCGTCCGGTCTCTGCTCCATCGTCTGCGTCGGCTTCCCCTTTTGTGTCGCTTTTGGAGGAGAGGGGCTGGCTGAGCTTGCAGCCGTCGCGGTAGAGGGCGTTGGCCTTGAGGCCGAGCTCCCAGGAGAGGCGGTAGCAGCGGGCGATATCCTCGACGGCGGCCTCTGCGGGGAGGTTGATGGTCTTGCTGATGGCGCCGGAGATGAAGGACTGGGCGGCGCCCATCATGCGGATGTGGCCCTCGGGGGCGATGAAGCGGCGGCCGGTCTTTCCGCAGCGGTTGGCGCAGTCGAAGACGGGCAGGTGTTCCTCGCGGAGGTGCGGGGCGCCTTCGATGGTCTGCGTGCCGCAGATGACCTCGTTGAGCTTCTCGATCTGAGGACCGGTGAGGCCCATCGTCCGGAGCAGGCTGAAGTTCATGTCGCCGCGCGCGGCCTGGGGGTCGACGCCGAGCTTCTCGAGGGTTTCATCCGCGAGGGACCAGGCGCTGAAGGCGAAACCGAGCTCGAAGACCGAAGGGAGCTGATCCTCGATCGCGGATGTTTCCTCGCTCGAGAGGCCGTTGTCGTGGAGCCAGTCGAGGAAGCTCACGCCGGCTTCTCCCTGGCCGCCGTCTCCGGCTGGCATGGGCACGTTGAGGTGAAGTGTTCCAAGGACGTATCGGAGGATGTCCCGGATCTGGTCCTCGGAGTAGCCCATGGCCTCGAGGGCCGGGCGGAGGGAGGCGTTGGCGATCTTGAAGTACCCGCCGCCGGCGAGCTTTTTGAACTTGACGAGCGCGAAGTCGGGCTCGACGCCCGTGGTGTCGCAATCCATCAGGAGACCGATCGTTCCGGTTGGCGCGATCACGGTGGTCTGGGCGTTGCGGTAGCCGTGCTTCTCGCCGAGGGCGAGCGCGTCGTCCCAGGCCGCGGTCGCTCGGCTCAGGAGGTCGGGAGCGTTGCCGATCCCGGCGGCCTCGTTCATCACGCTGTGGTCGATGGGGACCGGGCGGATTTTGAGATCCTCGTAGGCGTCGGAGTCGCGGGCCTCTCCGCGAGCGGCGGCGCGGTGGTTGCGGATGACGCGGAGCATGGCGTCCGCGTTTTTCTTGTATCCGGCGAAGGGGCCGTGCTCCCGGGCCATGAGCGCTGACATCCGGTAGGAGCGGCCGGTGAGGATGGCGGTGAGCGAGCCGGCGATGGCGCGAGCCTCGGCGGAGTCGTAGGGGAGCCCGGCCTGCATGAGCATGGCGCCGATGTTGGCGTAGCCGAGGCCGAGGGTGCGGTACTCCCAGCTGAGCTTCGCGATGGCCTCGGAGGGGAAGGAGGCCATGAGGACGCTGATCTCGAGAGTGATGGTCCAGAGATCGATGGCGTGCTCGTAGCGCTCGACGTCGAAGGCGCGGGTTTCGGGGTTGTAGAACTTCAGGAGGTTAATGGAGGCGAGGTTGCAGGCCGTGTTGTCGAGGAACATGTACTCGGAGCACGGGTTGCTGGCGTTGATCCGGCCGCTCTCGGGGCAGGTGTGCCAGGCGTTGATGGTGGAGTCGTACTGGACGCCCGGGTCGGCGCAGCGCCACGCGGAGTAGCAGATGCGGTCCCAGAGCTCCCCGGCGGGGATGCTCCTGGCGACCTCGCCGTCGGTGCGGTTGGTGAGATCCCAGTCGAGGCCGTCGTCGAGCGTCTCGAAGAAGGCGTCTGGGATGCGGACGGAGTTGTTGGAGTTCTGGCCGGAGACGGTGTAGTAGGCCTCGCCGTTGAAGTCGTAGTCGAGCTCGAGGCCGACGCGCTCGGCGGCGTCGCGGATGCTCTCGTCCTTTTCCTTGAGCATCTTCAGGCCCTCGACGAGCGCGGCGACCTTGACCTCCTCGCGGACCTTCCAGTCGATGAACTTCTCGATGTCGGGATGGTCGAGGTCGAGGCAGACCATTTTGGCGGCGCGGCGGGTGGTTCCGCCGCTCTTGATGGCGCCGGCGGCGCGGTCGCCGATCTTGAGCCAGCTCATGAGGCCGGAGGACTTGCCGCCGCCGGAGAGGGGCTCGTTCTCGGCGCGGAGGCGTGAGAAGTTGGTTCCGGTGCCGGAGCCGTACTTGAAGAGCCGGGCCTCGCGGACCCAGAGGTCCATGATGCCGCCCTCGTTGACGAGGTCGTCGCTCACGCCCTGGATGAAGCAGGCGTGGGGCTGGGGGTGGGTGTAGGCGTCGGCCGCGAGTCGGACCTCGCCGGTGGCCGGGTCGGCGATGAAGTGGCCCTGGGCGGGCCCGGTGATGCCGTAGGCCCAGTTGAGTCCGGTGTTGAACCACTGGGGGGAGTTGGGGGCGGCCATCTGGTGGAGGAGCATGTAGGCGAGCTCGTCCTCGTAGGCCTGGGCGTCGGCCTTTGAGTCGAAGTAGCCGTGCTCCTCGCCCCAGTGGCGCCAGCAGCCGACGAGGCGCTGGATGACCTGCCTTGCGGAGCGCTCGGGACCGGTGACGGGGGCGCCGTCCTCGTTGAGGAGCGCCTCGCCCTTGTTGTCAAATTGGGGCACGCCCGCCTTGCGGAAGTACTTGCTCACCATGATGTCGGTGGCGAGCTGGGACCAGGAGGCCGGGATCTCGGCGCCGGTCATCTCGAAGACGACGGAGCCGTCGGGGTTGGCGATGCGGCTTGAGCGCTTCGACCACTCGACGGAGTCGTAGACGTCGGTTCCGGCGGTTGTGAATTGGCGGGTGATTTTCATGTGTCGCTTCCGTGCCTTGTTATGCGCCCAGTTTCTGCTTCTCTAGTTCGAGAAAATGCTTGGTGAACGTCGCTGACTTCGTGATGTCATCCGACAGCCGTTCGTACTTGAGCTGAATGTTTCGAAGCAGGCTCTCATAAGTATTGCCCTTGGCTACGCCTCGGTGAGCAGCATCTGCCTTGAAGCGTCCCACTTCTTGTTGCAGCTCTCTACCGACGTTCTCAAGTTCGACTCTCTTCCGTCGATCGACCTCTGCGATCATTAGGTCAAGCTGCTTCGCCGTGATCGTCGACTGAGCATCGTTTCTTCGCTGAGCGACCACGTCCTTCGCGATGTCGTAGATCGTGCCGATCATTTGCACTAGACCTAGTCCACCTTCGGCAGCGTCAGCCCCGCCTGGTCCTGGTACTTCCCGCCCTTGTCGGCGTAGCTGACGGCGCAGACTCGGTCGGCCTTGAAGAAGACGAGTTGGGCGATGCCTTCGTTGGCGTAGACGCGGGCGGGGAGCGGGGTGGTGTTGCTGATCTCGAGGGTCACCTTGCCGCGCCACTCGGGCTCGAGGGGGGTGACGTTGACGATGAGGCCGCA
>CAZXGT010000105.1:4262-7567 GCA_964639935.1 uncultured Phycisphaeraceae bacterium | reverse complement strand
GCGACGACCTGACCGTTGGTCACAGGATCGGCAAGATCGACGGCGATCGTGCTGAGTTGGCCGGAGATCTTTGGAGCGATGTTGAGCCGAAACGCGGCTTGAAGTGCGATCCGGGCGACCGGCCACGGTTCCGGACCGTCGCTCGAGAAGTTGAGTGGGGCCTACCTCGCCCTCATGGAGCGCGTCGCATCGACCTCGGCATCTCACACGGAGCCGATCGCGATCTGGGAACGAGCCGGGGGGTCAGGCGATGGTGATCGACTCATCGAGGTAGACATCCTGGATGGCGTTGAGCAGCTCGACGCCCTCGGCCATCGGGCGCTGGAACGCCTTTCTCCCGGAGATCATGCCCATGCCGCCGGCTCGCTTGTTGATCACCGCGGTGCGGACCGCCTGCGCGAGGTCGCCCGCGCCGCTCGAGGCGCCGCCCGAGCTGATGAGCCCGATTCGCCCCAGGTAGCTGTTGGCGAGCTGCCAGCGGGTCAGGTCGATCGGGTGGTCGGTGGTCAGCTCGTCGTAGACGCGGTCGTGCGTCTTGCCGACCTTCACGTTCCGGAAGAGGCCATTGTTCTCCGGGAGCTTCTGCTTGACGATGTCGGCCTGAATCGTGGAGCCGAGGTGGTCGGCCTGGGCGGTGCCGTCGGCGGAGACGTTGTAGTCGGCCTCCTTGGTCTTGAAGTCGCTGTTGCGCACGTAGCACCAGAGGATCGTGATCATCCCGAGCGCGTGGGCCTCCTCAAAGGCGGCGCTGATCTCCTGCAGCTGGCGGCGCGACTCCTCAGAGCCCCAGTAGATGGTGGCGCCGACGCCGATCGCGCCCATCTCGAAGCACTGCCGGACGCTCCCAAAGAGCACCTGGTCGTAGGTGTTGGGGTGGCTCATGAGCTCGTTGTGATTGATCTTGACGATGAAGGGGATCTTGTGAGCGTACTTGCGGGCCACGGCCCCGAGCACGCCGAAGGTCGACGCGACGCCGTTGCACCCGCCCTCGATGGCGAGCTCGACGATCTTCTCCGGATCGAGGTACGCGGGCTCGGGCGCAAAGGAACTGGCGGCGGTGTGCTCGACGCCCTGGTCGACCGGGAGAATCGAGACGTAGCCCGTCCCGGCGAGCCGCCCGTGGTTGAGCAGCTGCTGATAGCTCCGCAGCGCGCCCGTAGGGCGGTCGGTGAGCGAGAAGACCCGGTCGACGAAGTCCGGCCCCGGCGGGTGAAGCATGCCCTTTGGAACGCCCTTGCACTCGTGATTCAGCAGCGAATCCGCTTCATTACCAAGCAGCTTCTGCATGTCGGTCATTGATCGCTCTCCTCGTGTTGACGCTCGTCGCGCCGTCCCATCGCACGGCCTCTCAGCCTACGGCGTTTCGGGCTTCTCCGCAGCCTCCGCGTCGCCGTCGGACGGCGTCTCGCGCTTCTCGCGCTTCTCGCGCTTCTCGCGATCCTTATCCTCCCGCCGCTGGGCCACGAGTTTTTCGAGGCGCTCCGCCCGAACCCGCTTCTCGTCGGCGTCCTCCCCGTCGGACGTCGCCAGGTCCTCCCGCAGCCCCTCGAGCTCTCGCTCGAGATCCTCCAGCTTCGCCGCCTCGTCCGCCTTGTCGAACATCACGTCTTCAGGGGCGGCGCCGTCCGTGTTTGCGGCGTCGCGAGCTTGCGAACGCGTCACGGGCATCACCGGGCGTTCGTCGATGCGCCGCTGATTCATGAAGGTGGGCGAGACGATCTCGATCCCGGCCTCGTGCAGCGCGTCCATGACGCACGCCCGCAGGTTCGATCGGGCGCTGACGAGATACTTCACGTTCTTGAGCATGCCCGCCACGCGGTAGGTGACCGTGAAATCGCCAAGGTTCATGACCTGAACAAACGGCTTCTCGAGCTCGGCCGTCGCGGCGCCCTCGAGCAGCGCGGCCTCGACATCCCCGCGGGGCGCGTCGTACCCGAGGGACACCTCCGTGGAGAGGATCGTGCCGTCGGCGCGAATCACCGTGGTCGGCTTTGTGGCGAGCAGGAGATTCGGGATGGTCGTCAGCGCCCGCTCCTCCGTCTGGATCTCGGTGTGGAAGAGCCCGCGCTCCGTCACCCGCCCGAACCGGTCCTCCACCTCGATGAAATCGCCCGGAGCGAAGTTGCGCAGCGACCGGAGCATGAGACCCGCCATCGCGTTCGAGACGAACGTCGTGGACGCGAGGGCGATCACCGCGGTGAGGCCCACCCCGAGCAGGGCCACCAGCTGACCCCGTGTCTCGTTATCGATCGGCGCCGCGATGATCGCCGCGACCAGCACGAGCACCGTGAGGACCAGCATCGCCACCGGTCGAACCAGGCTCCGCGGCTTGTGCTCGTACCACTTCTCGGCGCGCCAGATCGCCAGGCCCCCCATCGCGAGCACGACGATCAGCGGCGCCGCTTCGAGCGCCCACCCAAGCGCGCTCCCGCTCTCATCGCCCTGGGCCAGCATCACAGGCGCCCCGCCGACGGCGACGCCGCCACGAGGGAACGCCCGCCCCCCGCGCGCCGGCGTCGATCGCGCGTCGAATCGCCGCGAACGTTCATGAACCCGGGCTCGCCTCGAGCAGCGCCACGACCCGCTCGACGAGCGCTTCGCTCGGCACGACCTCGCCCTTGCCCGAGTCCGTCCTCGCCTTGAGCTCCACGCCGCCCTGCTCGAGCGCCCTTTTCCCCACCGTGATCCGCACGGGCAGGCCGATCAGGTCCGCATCCTTGAATTTGGGCCCCGCCCGCTCGTCGCGATCATCGACAAGCACGTCAAGCCCGGCGGCCGCAAGACGCTCGGCCGTCTCGAGCGTCGCTGCCATGACCTCGCCGCCCGGCTCGACCTCCATCGCCACGAGATGCACGTGGTAGGGCGCGATGGCCGCGGGCCAGATGATGCCCCCCTCGTCGTGGCTCATCTCGACGCACGCCGCCATCGTCCGGCTCACGCCGATCCCGTAGCACCCCATGATGACGCTCTGGAGCTCCTGGTTCTCGTCAAGGATGCGGAAGTCCATCGCGTCCGAGTACTTCGTGCCGAGCTTGAAGATGTGCCCGACCTCGATCCCGCGCGAGGCCTCGAGCCTCACGCTCGGGTCCTTCGGCGACGGGTCCCCCGCCTCGGCGTTGCGGATGTCCGCAACCTTCACTCGATCGCTCTCGAGCAGGCCGCCGAGCTCGCGCTTCCAGTTGAAGAACTTGACGTGGTGGTCCACCTCGTCGGCGCCCGCGGCCCAGAACATCGGCTTGCCCTTGGCCGCGTCCGTCCCCTGCGCCGCGTCCGGATCGACGATGAGCAGCGCGTCGTCGCGGCCC
>CAZXGT010000105.1:0-4162 GCA_964639935.1 uncultured Phycisphaeraceae bacterium | reverse complement strand
GGAGGATCGTGTCCTCGCCCGTCTCGCAGTTGACCATGTACTCGTGGCTCGCCGAGCCGCCGATCGGGCCGCTCTCGGCCTCCACGATCGAGAAATCCAGACCGCATCGACGGAAGATGTTCTCGTAGGCGCGGTACATCGCGTCGTACTCGTCGTTCAGGCCGCCCTCGCCCTCCACGCTCAGGTGGAACGAGTACGCGTCCTTCATGATGAACTCGCGGCAGCGCAGGAGCCCCGATCGCGGGCGGAACTCGTCGCGGAACTTCGTCTGGATCTGGTAGAGGTTCAGGGGGAGCTGGCGGTAGCTGCTCACCGCGCTCTTCATGAGCTCCGTGATGACCTCTTCGTGCGTCGGCGCCAGGGCGGCCTGGCGGTCGTGCCGATCGGTCAGGCGGAACAGGTTGTCGCCGTAATCGACATCGCGCTTCGTGCCGGCGAAGAGCTCCATCGGCTCGAGCGCCGGCATGAGCATCTCGCTGGCCCCCGCCCTGTCGAGCTCCTCACGCACGATCTCGCTGATCTTCCGGAGCGTCCGCCAGGCCAGGGGCAGGTAGTCGTAGATCCCCGCGCCCACCTGGCGGATGAACCCGGCGCGAACCAGCAGCACATGGCTCGGCGCCTCCGCGCCTGCGGGCGCCGACTTGCTCGTCGGGATCAGCGTGCGCGACCAGCGGTGCACGGCGCCGCGCAGGGGACGGGAAAGCGAGGAACTCGTCGCGGGAGTCTGCGTCATGGGCGGAGTGTACCGCCGCGCACGGGGCGGAATCGCCCACCGCCCAGCCTTGGCGAATCCGCTGGCCGCTCGCCGCCGACCTATCATAAAGTGTCCATAAAGGACAGTCCTGGAGGGGAGAGTCGCGTGATCAGTCAGCAGTCCGAGAACCACGACGTCGTGATCCTGGGCGGCGGGCCCGCCGGATCCACCTGCGCCGCCCTCCTCCGCAAGTATCGCCCGCAGCTCTCGGTGTTCGTCGCCGAGAAGGCCGTGTTCCCGCGCGACCACGTCGGCGAGAGCCAGCTCCCCGGGTGCGCCCAGATCTGCGCCGAGATGGGCTGCTGGGAGAAGGTTGAGGCGGCCGGCTTCCCCGTGAAGATCGGCGCCTCTTACACCTGGGGCAAGACCGACGAGGTCTGGGACTTCAACTTCATCCCCCCCGCCATGTTCCCGCAGGAGGAGGAGCGTCCCGCCCGGTTTGACGGGGCTCGCCGCTTCACCGCGTTTCAGGTCGACCGGGCCAAGTACGACAAGATCCTCCTCGATCACGCCGAGGAGATCGGGGCCGCCGTGGTGCAGGGCTGCGGCGCCGCGGAGATCCACGCCGAGGGCGACCGCATCACCGGGGTCACGCTGGACGACGGGCGCCGGGTCGAGGGCCGGTACTACGTCGACGCCTCGGGCGCCGCGGCCGTCATCCGCAAGGCCATGGGCGTGGCGACGAAGGCGCCCGATGAACTCCGCAACGTGGCGGTCTGGGGCTACTGGCGCAACACCGAGTGGGCTGAGAACATCGGCGTCGGAGGCACCCGTGTGCAGGTGCGCTCGCTCCCCTACGGCTGGATCTGGTTCATCCCTGTCGGCCCCGATCGCACGAGCATCGGGCTGATCGTCCACGCCGACTACTACAAGCAGGCCGGCCTCTCCAAGGAAGACCTCTACCACAAGGCCGTCCGCGAGCAGCCGCTCGTCGAGGAGCTCATCCGCAGCGCGGAGTTCGAGGGCGAGGTCTCCGCGACCCGGGACTGGTCGTTCAACGCCGAGCGCCTCGTGGGCGACAACTGGTTTCTCATCGGCGAGTCGGCCGGCTTCGCGGACCCGATCCTCGCCGCCGGCATGCTCAACGGCCAGCGCTCCGCTCAGGACTGCGCCGCGACCATCAACGAGCTCGAGATCGGCGAGCTCGATCGCGACTGGCTCCTGACCCGCTTTGATCGCAAGCATCGGGAAAACATCGATCAGTACATCAGATTCGCGCAGTTCTGGTACGCCGCCAACGGACGCTTTACGGATCTCAAGGAACAGTGCGCGAAGATCGCCAAGGAGGGCGGCATCAACCTCACGCCGAATCAGGCGTGGCGCTGGCTCTCACAGGGCGGCTTCGCCCTCGACGACCCGCTCAAGCCCTCCGTCGGCTCCTACGACGTCTTCAGCGCCCGCAACACCGTCACGACCTTCCTCGGCGGCGAAGGCAAGTGCGCGATCGAGACGCACAACGTCTTCAAGCTCAACACCTACGGCGCGGAAGAGGACACGATCGGCTACATCCGGAACGGCCGGATCGCCCCCGTCAAGTGCCTCCGGAAGGGGCGCAACACGCTGCCCCTCGAGGGCTACTTCGGGACGATGGTCCAGCTTCTCCAGCGCACCGACGACCTTAACCCGATCATCAACACCATCCTCCGCCAGACCCGCGGCGAGGCGAAGGCGGACGTGGACCGCATCCTGCAGCACTACCTCTCAACGCTCGAGGCGATGATCCAGGACGGGTGGGTGGTCGCCAAGACCGACCGCAAGCGAGGCTTCTTCAAGATGCCTGAGCGTCCGGCGATGACCCCCGCCTGATCCCTAGCTCGCCTGACGGCTCCGGGCCTCGCGGTCGGCCTTCTTCCGGAGCGACTCGTTGAGCTGGCGCTTGCGGATCCGCACGTTTCCGGGCGTGATCTCGACAACCTCGTCGGCCTCCACATACTCGAGCGCATCTTCAAGCGAGAGCGTGCGGGACGCCTTCAGGGTCACCGTCGCCTCCTTCGTGCTCGAGCGGATGTTGTTGAGCTTCTTCTCGCGAACGATGTTCACGGTCAGGTCGTTCTCCCGGTTGTGCTCGCCGATGATCTGCCCGCCGTAGACCTTGTCGCCCGGCTTGACAAAGAGCATCCCGCGATCCGCGAGCGTCTCCACCGCGTGGCCCGTCACCTGCCCGCCCTCGCTCGCGATCAGCGCGCCCTGCCCGCGGCCCATCTCCTGACCGTCGAAGGGCTCGTACCCGTCGAGCACGTGGCTCAGCACGCCCTCGCCCTGGGTCGCCGTGAGCAGCCGCGTGCGAAGACCGATGAGCCCGCGGCTCGGCGCCCGGAACTCGAGGCGCGTCGTCGCGCCGAGCTGGTCCATGTGCCGCATCTCGCCGCCTCGCTGTCCGAGCAGCTCGATCACGCCGCCGACGTGCGCCTGCGGCGTGTCGACGATCACCCGCTCGAAGGGCTCGCAGACGCGTCCATCGATCTCGCGCAGGATGACCTGCGGCTTCCCGACGCCCAGCTCGTAGCCCTCGCGGCGCATGTTCTCGAGCAGGATCCCGATGTGCAGGAGACCCCGGCCGGAGACGACAAACTCGCCCTCGACGCCGTCCTCCACGCGCAGCGCGACGTCGCGCTCGAGCTCGCGGTCGAGCCGCGACCGGATCTGCCGGCTCGTGACGTACTTGCCCTCCTGCCCGGCCATCGGGGAGTCGTTGACGCGGAAGACCATCGTGATCGTCGGCTCGTCGATCGTCACGCTCTCGAGGGCCTCGGCGCGCTCCGGGTCCGCCGCTGTGTCCCCGATGTCGATCCCCTCGACGCCCACGAGCGCCGCGATGTCGCCAGCGAGCACCTCATCGACGTCCACGCGCTTGAGCCCGACGTACCGCTGCAGACCGACCACCTTCGCGTCACGCCGCGAGCCGTCGCGCTTGAGCAGGGCCACCCGCTGCCCGCGCCGCACGACGCCCCGCTCGACCCGCCCGATCCCGATGCGGCCCACGAACTCGTTGGAATCGAGCGTCGTCACCATCAGCTGCAAGGGGCCGGCCGAGTCGTAGGACGCCGCCGGGACGTGATCGATGATCGCCTCGAACGCGGCCTGCATGGTGTCGCTCTCGTCGCGCCAGTCGGTCGACGCCCACCCGTTCTTCGCCGAGGCGTAGACGATCGGGAAATCCAGCGCCGCGTCGTCGGCGCCGAGCTCCGCGAGCAGGTCGAACACCTCGTCGACCACGCGATCGGGCCGGGCGTCCGGACGGTCGCACTTGTTGACCACCACCACCGGCTTGAGCCCGCGGTCCAGCGCCTTGCCCAGGACGAACCGCGTCTGCGGCATCGGGCCCTCGAACGCGTCGACCACCAGCAGGCACCCGTCGGCCATGCGCAGCACGCGCTCGACCTCGCCGCCGAAGTCGGCGTGGCCCGG
>CAZXGT010000104.1:0-7653 GCA_964639935.1 uncultured Phycisphaeraceae bacterium | reverse complement strand
GTCTGCCCCGCCGTCCCGATGATCGGCTCGGTCGGGGCCAGCGGCGACCTCATCCCCATGGCGCACGTCGCGCAGGTTCTCACCGGCGCCGGGGAGGTCATCGAGACCGACGGTCGCCGACGCCCCGCGCTCGAGGCGCTCGCGGACGCGGGGCTCAAGCCGGTACGGCTCTCGGCGCGCGACGCGCTCGGGATCGTCAACGGCACCAGCTTCATGACCGCCGCCGCGGCGCTCGCCGCGTGCCGCGCGGATCGGCTCGTCGCCCGAGCCGAGGATCTCACGGGCTGGACGCATCGGGCGCTCGGGGCGCGCCGGCAGTCGCTGGACCCCCGCCTGCACGCGGCGCGTGGGCACGCCGGGCAGATCGACTCGGCCGCCCGCATCGCCGCCGCATCGGCCGGCGATGAGAACCCCTCGCGACCGCTTCAGGAGGTCTACTCCATCCGGTGCGCGCCGCAGATCCTCGGGGCCTGCCGCGAGCAGCTCGCCTACGCGCGCCGCCTGATCGAGACCGAACTCGCCGGCGTGACCGACAACCCGGTGATCTGCGGCGACCCGCTCGACCCGGCGGTTCTCCACGGCGGGAACTTCCAGGGCCAGCAGATCGCCTTCGCCGCCGACGCGATCAACAGCGCCCTCACCCAGACGGCGAACCTCATCGAGCGGCAGCTCGACGCGATCTGCAATCCCGAGATCACGGGCGCCCCGCTCCTGTTGGCCTGGTCCTCCGGCGCCACCAGCGGGATGGCCGGCGCGCAGATCACCGCGACCGCGATGCTCGCCGAGCTCCGCCGCAACGCGCAGCCGGGAGCGGTCGCGTCGCTCCCGACGAACGGGCGGAATCAGGACGTCGTCTCGATGGGCGCGATGGCGGCCCGCGTCGCCTACGAGCAGACCGAGCGCGCGGCCGCCGTGCTCGCGATCCACGCCATCGGCCTCACCCAGCTGGCGCATTTGCAGACCCATGGCCGCGCGCCCGGCGAGGCGGCGACCCCGCCGGCGTGGCTGCCCGAGATCAAGGGGTTCGAGGCGGATCGCCCGCTCCGCGCGGACGCGGCCAGGCTCGCCGAGGCCCTGCTCAGCCCCTGAGCGACACGAACGAGAACGCGGGGTAGGGGCCGTGGAGCTCCCACGCCTCGCGCTCCGCGAGGCATTCGATGGCCTCGGCGTTCTCCGGCCTGATGAGAACCGCGATCGACGGCCGGCCCGCTCGGGCGATGATTCGCTGAAGCTCCGCATAGGGCGCCAGTCGCCTCTGGGCCTCGATCACGGCTTCGAGCCGATCGGGCGCCACGCCGTCGGCGAGCGCGAGGCCCCGCCGTCGCTGCTCCAGGTACCCGCGTCCGGATGAAGACGCGGCGGGCGCCGTCGCGCGGCGACCCGCGGCGGGGAGGCAGACGGCCCACTCCTCGCGCCCCTCGAGCCGTTCGAGCAGCCGGATGAAGCGCTCTCGCCCGGCGCGGAGGAAGGACACCGACTCCCGCTTGTTCATCGCACGATCGCTCGCGCGCACCGGAACGCACGCGCCGCCGGCGAGGCTCGCGAGATCGCTCACCGCGTCCATGAACGCCTCGGGCGTCTCGGTGGGGGGGCGGTCGGTCGGCGGGGCGCCGATCAGCGAGATCCCGTCGTGACCGACCGAACGCATGGCGGCGCCGCTCGCGCTGCGCACGCCGGCGACATCGACGTCCGATCGCACCACGGCGTGCGGGAACAGGTCGTCACTCATCGCTCTCGCCAAGACGCGGACAGAAGCTGTAAGGGGCCCACGGGCCCGAGAGCTCGAGCGTCATCGCCGCGGCCTCGAAGGGCGTCGCGAGCGCGTCGAGCCGGCTGTCAAACGCGCGCGCATCGTCCGGGTGCACGAGCAGCGCGACGTGCGCAAGCAGCCACCGCTCGCCCTCGGGCTCGGGGTCCATCGGGCGACGCTCGACGGCGTCGAGCGCCACGTCCTCGAGCGAGTCGACGAGCTCGTCGCAGAGCTCCAGCGCGTGCTCCTCCACAAGATCGGCCGCTTCGTCTCTTTGCTTCCGCGCGAGCAGATAGGCGGCGCCGCTCCCGGTGTGGGCACCGGCGCTCCGCTCGGTGAGCCTCTCCCGGCCCCACGCGAGCGCTCCGGCGCGATCGGCCCACACCTTGATCGACCACTCATCGGCTTCGCCCGTCTCCTCAAAGAAGGCCTCGATCTCCGCCGCGTCGCGCCGCAGCGCCGCATCGAGCGTCGCGACGCTCGAGAACATGCTGCCGAACCCGACCGGCATGACCACCGCTCGCGCGCGCGTCGCATCGACCAGCCGCTCGTGGCGCTGCGCCCGGGGCGTCAGCCAGGCGACGTCCTGAAGCCGCTTGTCCGCGTCCTCGCCCTCGAACAGGGCGGCCGGCGCTTCCGAGACGACCGCGTCGAACCCGCCCGCGGCGACGACCAGCGCCTCGAAGCCCTCTTCGACGCCCTCGTGCCGGAACCCCTCGAGCGAGCCGGCCGGCGCGACGCCCACGAGCTGAAGCAGGATGTCCGTTTGAGCGCTACCCATCACGCCGCCTCCTCTCGGTGGTCGTCTGTCTGAGCCTCGATCGCTCCGCGGAGATCGCTCGATGAAAGGCGCGGTTCGGGCGCCTCTCCCGCGACCACGCGGCGCACCGCGAGCATCGCGGCGCGGCGCACGGCCTCGGCGATCTGGGCGCCGGTCAGGCCGCTCGAGATCGACGCGAGCTCGCGGATGTTTACATTGTCTTCGATCAATCGGTCGCGCAGGTGAGCGCGGAAGATCGCCGCCCTCGCCTCAGCGTCCGGCGGCGCGAGGTCGATGATCTCGTCAAAGCGCCCCGGACGCAGCATCGCCGGATCGAGAAGGTCGCGGCGGTTGGTGGCGCCGAGAACGAGGACGCCCGAGAGCTCCTCGACGCCGTCCATCTCGGCGAGGAACTGGGCGAGGACGCGCTCGCCCACGACATCGTCGGCGCCGAGCCCGCGACGGGGCAGGAGCGAGTCGATCTCGTCAAAGAACACGAGGCAGGGCGACGCCTGGCGGGCCTTCCGGAAGACCTCGCGGAGCCGCGCCTCGCTCTCGCCGACGTACCGGCTCATCAGCTCGGGCCCCTTGATCGAGATGAAGTTCGCCTCCGTCTCCGTCGCCGCGGCCTTGGCGAGCAGGGTCTTGCCGAGCCCCGGCGCTCCGGCGAGCAGCACGCCCTTTGGCGGGCGCACGCCCGCGGCGCGGAACACCTCCGCGTGCTCGAGGGGCCACTCGATGGCTTCGACCAGCCGACGCTTGACGTCCTCCAGGCCGCCGATGTCGTCCCAGGCGACGCGGGGCGTCTCGACGAACACCTCTCTGATCGCGCTCGGCTCCACCTCCGCCATCGCGTCGCGGAACTGCGCCATCGTGACCTGAAGCCCCGCGATGACCTCGTAGGGGATCGACTGCGTGCGGACGTCGACGTCCCGGATGACCGCGCGAAGCGTCGCCATCGCCGCCTCGCGGCAAAGAGCCTCGAGGTCGGCCCCGACGCACCCGTGGGTCGCGCGGGCGATCTCGTCGAGGTCAACGTCCTCGGCCAGGGGCATGCCGCGGGAGTGCACGTCGAGGATCTGGCGCCGACCGTCGCGATCGGGGATCGGGATCTCGATCTCGCGGTCAAAGCGTCCGGGGCGTCGCAGCGCGGGGTCGATGTTGTTCGGCAGGTTCGTCGCCGCGATCACCACGACGTTCGCCCGCGGGCTCAGGCCGTCCATGAGCGCGAGAAGCTGAGCGACGATCCGCTTCTCGACCTCGCCCTCGACGTGCTCTCGCTTGGGCGCGATGGAGTCGATCTCGTCCAGGAAGATGATCGACGGGGCCCGCTTGGCGGCCTCGCGCCAGATCTCGCGCAGGTGCTTCTCGCTCTCGCCATAGTGCTTGTGGACGATCTCGGGCCCGCTGACCGTGAAGAACTCCGCGTCCGCCTCGTGGGCGATCGTTCGCGCGATGAGCGTCTTGCCCGTGCCCGGGGGGCCGTGCAGCAGCACGCCCTTGGGCGGGTCGATGCCGAGGCGCTCAAAGACCTGCGGGGCTCGCAGAGGCAGCTCGATCATCTCGCGGATGCGCGCGAGCTGGCGCCCGAGCCCGCCGATGTCCTCATAAGCCGGCGCCGCGGGCGTCGCGTCTTGGGCCTGCTCCCTGGCGATCACCAGCTCGGTCGTCGGGCGAATCACGGCCTCGGGCCCCGGCTGGCACTTCCTGACCTCGAACGAAGCGCTGCGCGACCCAAAGAGCGACGCCCGCACCGCATCGCCCGTGCGAACCGGGAGCCCGTCGAGGAGCGACCCGATGTAGCTCAGGTCGCGCTCGTCGATCGCGCTGGTGCGCGGCGCGAGGGTGACGACCTCGGCCGAGGGCGGGTCCGCGGGCTCGATGCGCGCCTCGCCGTCGATCCCCAGCTTCGCGTTCTCGCGCACCACGCCGTCGAGCTGCGCCTCCCCGCGGCCGCGGTGCTCCTTGAACGCCGGCATCGCCTTGCAGATCGTCGACCGCTCCCCGGTGACGCGCACGAACGAGCCGATCGAGATCCCAAGCTCGATCAGGTCGGCGGGATCCAGACGCACGATCCCGCGCCCGACGTCCCGCCCGTGCGCCTCGGCGACGCGCCGGGCGATGCTTCGCTGATCGCTCGGCGCGCTCACGAGTCCCGCCGCTCCGCGCGCTCGAGCCGGATCTCGTAGACGCCGTGGCGCGACGCGACGCTCATCGCCGAGGGCTCGAACGGCTCGGGCAGGAGCACTTCCTTCTCGTAGCGCTTCATCGGCGCCGGCGCGTCGATGCGGAGCACGTCCCCCGAGAGCTCGATCGTCGCCTCGCTCTCATCGGCGCCCGGCATCTCCACGACGACGAGGATGTGATCGCCCTCGTCGAAGAGGTCGACGGGCGGCTCGCGCGTCTCGGCAACCGTCGCCTCCCCGGTCGTCTCGTCGCGACGGACGTCGCCGAAGGGCTCGACGCGCAGGCGCGACTCGCCCTCCTCGCCCGCGAGCGTGGAGACGGAGAAGCCCATGCGGAAGCGGCCGTCGCGGCCGTCGCGCGTGCGGAAGCCGCCCTCGCGCGATCGGGCCTCGCCGCGCTCGGCGGCGTCGGCGATCTTCCCGAGAAAGTCGGTCAGGCCCCCAATCCCAGGCAGGATCTGGTCAAGCCCGCTCTCGCCGAGGCGGCGCCTGATCTCGTCGACCGCCTCGCGGCCCTTCGGGCCGTCTGAATGCTCACGACGCATTTCGATGCTCCTTGCGTGTCTCCCCGCGGACATCCGGGCGTCCGAGCGGGTAGGTCAGTTCGATCTCTTCCGGCAGCTTCGACTCCACGCGGTGCAGAGCCCCGATGAAGAGCACCCCCAGGCCGCCGGGCGGGAGCGTCTGGTCGATTCGGTTCGCGATGTACTCGTCACGCTGCTCGAGAATGGTGGCGAGCTCGCGATCGCCTCCCTCGCCGGGCCGCCCGTTCCCCGCGGCGCTCGCCGCCCGGCTCGCCAGCTCGTACTCCCGCAAAAGGAGCTTCGGGTCCTCGGATCCGACGAGCGTCGCCCCGCGGCGCATGAGATCAAGCAGCACCTGATGGTTGACGCTGCCGCACGCGGAGAGCTCGCGCACGATGGCCTCCGCTTCCTTGGCGTCGGGCAGGCCGTCCTGGTACAGAATGATCCGTTCGCTCCCGGGATCGAGCTGCGAGGCCCAGTCGCGAACATGCCTCCAGAGCTCGGCCACGGCGCGTTGCCGGCGTCGCCAGACGCTGGCGCCGAAGCTTTCGCGCACGCGCGCCGCGAGCTTCCCGAGGTCCGCTTCGCTGTGCACGATTGGGATGACCGCGAGTCGTCGGCTCACGCGCTCTCCTCCCGCCTCCGGAAGCGAGGCTCCTCCGGCGCGGGCGCGCCCGGTGATTCCGCGAGCGTCGCCTCGAGCTCCTTCACGCGCGCCTGCAGCGCCTCGAGCTCCGGGTTCGCCGGGCTCTCGCTCTCCGGGAGCTTGTCCTGACTCTGCGGGCCCATGAAGACCGGCGTGTTCGCCCACCAGTCCATGCCCATCTCCTTGGCCTTGTCGATCGAGCACACCACGAGGCGGATCTGGATCGTCAGCAGCTCGATATCGAGCAGCGACACCTTGATGTCGCCCGCGATCACCACGCCCTTGTCGAGAACCCGCTCGAGAAGATCGGCGAGGTTCGTCGAGTCGGTGGAGTGCTTCGGTGATGATCGAACAACGGCCATGAGGGTGTTCCTTAGAGGGCTCGCCCAAGAGGCCCGAGATCGAGATTCAGATCGCTCTCATCGAGCCCGAACTTCTCGGCCGTTCGCCGGATCTCTTCCGACTGCGCCCGCAGCGTCCGCCCGAGGCGCTCGATCTCCTCGGCAGAGAGGGCCCCGGAGTCGACCCGCCGGATCGCCTGCCGCTCGAGCAGCTCGTGAAGAAGCCTGAGCACCGTGAGCACGAGCTGCGCGAGCCCCTTGCCGACGTTCTCCTCGTCGAGGTCGATCCTCGGCGTGGATTCGGCGAGCTCCTCGAGCGTGGTTGTCGCGACGGTCATGCGCGTCTCCCTTCTGATTCGTCGAGCACCCTCTGCGCGGCTTCGACCGAGGCCACGAGCGCCTGGGCCCCGACATAGACAAGCGGGATGCCCGCCACGCCGATCACCACCTCCGCCTGCGCGACGACGCCTCGCGCGAGCACGCGGTCGAGCGTCTCGGCGAGCGACGGGTTGTTTCCCGTCGGCGACGCCGTCGCCGGGCGCGACTCGCGCTGCGCCCGGCGCTCGCGGAGCGACAGGCGCTTCCGCTTCCTCGTCTCACGCGGCGGCACGGAGCGCCTCCTTCTCGCCGAGCAGCGACTCGCCGAGCGCTCGGAGCGTCTCAACGCCGCACGGCGCCGCCCCGTAGCTGACGACGCAGACGCTGGTGTCGCCGTAGAGCGCGCGTAGACGCTGGATCTCCTCCCGCTCGCGTCGAGCGATCGAGGAGGCGAGCGGGTCGTCGCTCTCGGGGGTGACGCGGTTGATGATGATCCCGCCGACGCTCACGCCCAGGTGCTCGCAGCCGCGCAGCAGTCGGGAGGTTTCCTCGGTCGCGAGCCGCGTCGCGATCGTGACGGCGACCAGCCGGCAGCGCCCGGCGTCGGTGAGCATCGCGCGCAGCGTCTTGACCCCGCGCGAGAGCCGGAGCAGACGATCGTTGACGCGCGGCAGGCTGAACAGATTCTCGTAGTTGACGAGCACCCGGAACACCGCCGAGAGCCACCGCTCGAGAAGCTCGGGCAGCTCGAGCAGCCGCAGGAGATGCCCGGAGGGCGAGGTGTCGAGCACCAGCGAGTCGACGTCGCCCGCCTCGAGCAGATCGGTCACCCGCACCAGGGCCATCACCTCGTCGATCCCGGTCGGCGCCAGATCGAGAAGGCGCTCCATCGCCTCGCGGTCGAACGTGAGATCCGCGCCGCTGAGCAGCTGGTCCATGAAGGCCTCCAGCTCGTCGACGTACTGCTCGCGCAGCGACTCGAACTCCGCTTCCGCGTCGATCTGCGCCGCCTGGAGGCGGTCCGCGATCCGGATCGGCTCGGCGCCGATCTCCCGCTCGAGCGCGTCGCCGAGCGACCCCGCGGGGTCGGTGGAGACCAGGAGCACGCGCCGCCCCTCGGCCGCCATC
>CAZXGT010000103.1:0-7673 GCA_964639935.1 uncultured Phycisphaeraceae bacterium | reverse complement strand
CATACGAGATCGTTTCACGTGCCTGGAGTTCAGACGTGTGCTCTTCCGATCTGGATCACCACGCCCGCGACGGGCGCGGCGCCCGCGCGGTTGATCGCGGGATCGATGGCGGCGACGGCGAGACCGCCGACGGCGGCGGAGGCGATGGCGACGACGGAGGCCGCGACGAGCAGCCTGGTCCCGATGGTGGAGCGAATCCGGTTCATGACGCGTTTCTCCCCCCGAGCGACTGGGGCGTTTGGTGTGAAAGCGGGAAACGCATCGACGGTCGGATCAGGGATCTGCAGCGATGTTCGCGCGAACTACCTCCGGAGGCGGCGGCGCGAGCCGGACCAGACGGCGCGGTCGCGCCGCGCGGCGCTAGTTGCGGGCGCGGCGCGCGCGGCCCCATCGCTTGTGCAGCTCGTTGGGGATGATCGCGGTGGCGGCGACGACGATCATCACGAGCCAGACGTCCCACCCGACGGGGGTGATGCTCAGGAGGGTCTGCGTCCAGGGGGTGTAAATCGCCGCGATGTGGATGGCGAGCGAGGCGAGAACGCCGACGAGAAGGACCTTGTTCCTGAGCGGGCTCTTGGTGAAGACCGAATCGCCTTCACTGCGGCAGTTGAAGACGTGGACCTTCTGGAAGAGGACGAGCGTGGTGAGCGCGGCGGTGCGGGCGACCTCGATGGATTCCTCGCGGACGAAGTGGAGCCAGTAGAACACGCCGAGGACGCCCGCGGCGAGCCAGACCCCGATGATGGCGAGACGCTCGAGGATGTCGCGGTTGAGAATGCCTTCGTTCGGCGATCTGGGCGGCCTGCGGAAGAGTGATTTTTCGCCCGGCTCGAAGCCGAGGGCGACATCGGCGATGCCGTTGGTGACGACGTTGCACCAGAGGATCTGGGCCGGGAGCAGCGGGAGGGCCCAGCCGGCGAGGAGGGCGGCGAGGATGACGAGAACATCGGCGGCGCCGGTGCTCAGGAGGAAGAAGGTGGCCATGCGGATGTTTCGGAAGGAGGTTCGCCCTTCCTCGACGGCGGCGTAGACCGACGCGAAGTTGTCGTCGGTGATGACCATGTCGGAGGCTTCCTTGGCGACGTCGGTCCCGGCGCGGCCCATGGCGACGCCGAGGTCGGCCTCCTTGAGCGCAGGCGCGTCGTTGACGCCGTCGCCGGTGACGGCGACGATCCCGCCGCGCTCGCGCAGGCGCCGGACGAGGCGGAGCTTCTGATCGGGCTTGAAGCGGGCGTAGACGTTGACCGAGTCGAGCGTCTCGTCGAGCTTTTCGTCGGAGAGATCGGCGATGTCGCGTCCGGTGCGGACCTCGGGGAGCTCCTCGTCGTTCTCGTCGCGGTCCTGCGGCTCGGCTCCGGCGCGGACGGGGCGGTCGATGTGGACCCGGCGCCCGATGGCGGCTGCGGTGCGGACATGGTCGCCCGTGACCATGAGAACGCGGATGCCCGCGCTGTGGCAGTTGTCGATCGCCTCCCGGGCGCTCTTGCGCGGCGGGTCGAGCAGGCCCTGAACGCCGACGAGGGTGAAGCCGGATGGGTCGTCTGACCTGATGCTCTCGGCGGCGTGCTCGCCCCGGCCGACGGCCATGGCGAGGAGGCGGAGCCCGGAGGCGGCCATCTCATCGAGGGCGTCCCGGAGCGCGTCGCGGTCGAGCTCGGCGGCGTCGCCGCTGTCGCTCATGCGGTTCTCGCACATCTCAAGGACGACCTCGGGCGCGCCCTTGACGCAGACGAGGGGGCTCTGGCCGTCCGGGTCGCGGTGCATCGAGGCGGAGAAGCGGCGCTCGGTCTTGAAGGGGACCTCGTCGGTCCGCTCGTAGGTTTCGAGGAGCTTCTCGCGGTCCAGGCCGGCCTTCATCCCGGCGATGAGGAGGGCGACCTCGGTGGGGTCGCCCGAGGGCTTGAAGCGGGCCGGGGCGGACGCCTGCCCGTCCTCCGCGTCGTCGTCTGTGTCGTCGGTGGACTCGTCGCGCGAGCCGGATCGTTCCTCGAGCTCGGCGGCGTTGTTGAGCGTGCCGACGAGGAGACTGAACCAGAGCGGCGATCTCTCCTCGATCTCGATGGGCTGGTCGTCCTGCGTGAACTCGCCGTCGATATCGAGCGCGGGGCCGGAGAGTTGGGTGCGTCGGTCGCCGGCGTGGATCTGGCGGACGGTCATCTGATTGCGGGTGATGGTGCCGGTCTTGTCCGAGACGATGGCGGTGCAGGAGCCGAGGGTCTCGACGGCGGGCAGGTGCCGGATGACGGCGTTGCGGCGGGCCATGCGCCGGACGCCAACGGCGAGGGCGACAGTCATGACGACGGGGAGACCCTCGGGCATGGCGGCGACGGCGACGGCGACGGCGAGGACGAACATCTCGCTCGCGGTGTTGCCCATGAGCAGCCCGACGCCGAAGGCGACGGCGGCGATGAAGAGGATGCCGACGGCGAGCGCCCTGGCGAGGAAATCGATGCGCTTCTGGAGCGGGGTCTTCTTCTCTCCGGCCGAGCGGATGCTCTCGGCGATCTGCCCGACCTCGGTGTCCCGGCCGGTCGCGACGACGACGCCGAAGCCGTGGCCCGAGGTGACGGCGGCGCCCATGTAGGCCATGTTCTCGATCTCGGCGGGGGGGAGGTCCTCGTCGGCCCCCTCCATGGCCTCGGCGCGCTTGCTCGCGGGGACGGACTCGCCCGTGAGCGCCGCCTCGTTGATCTGGAGCGAGGCGGACTCGATGAGTCGGAGGTCGGCGGGGACGACCTCGCCTTCGCTGAGCAGGACGATGTCGCCGGGGACGAGGCGATCGCTGTCGATCTCTCGCTCCGAGCCGTCGCGGCGGACGGCGGCCTTTGGCGAGACCATCTCCATCAGCGCCTCGATCGCTCGCTGCGCGCGATACTCCTGGAAGAACCCGACCACGGCGTTCACGATCAGGACGAGGGCGATGACGATGGAGTCCGACCAGCGCTGGAGCGAGAGGGTGACGATCAGGGCGCCGATGAGGACGTAGATCAGCGGGCTCGTGAACTGGTTGAGCAGGACCGGCCAGGGGCTGACCTTCTCATCCTCGGCGATGGCGTTGGGCCCGTGCTTCTCGAGACGGGCTTCGGCGTCGCTCTCGGAGAGGCCGGACTGGCTCGAATCGAACTCGCCAAGAGCGTCCTCGGCGGATCGCGTGTGCCACGGCTGGTGGCGGGTCTCCCGGATCCGCTGGTCGCTCTCGCCCGCGCCGGCGTCATCGCCGCGCGTGTCATCGGCGGCGCGCCGGTCCGGCGTTTGCGCCCGGTCGTTGTTCGGCATGTCGGGTCACCCGTCGCGTTCAACACAAAGCGAAACAAGAAGCGGCGCGGCATGAGCGCGCCTCGTCGATTTCTCAGCATACTCCGGCGGAGCGTTACTCGAGATCGGCGCGGCTTCGAGTCTACAGGTCTGGATGAGGGTCGCTTCAGGCGGGAATGCGGGCGGGCGGATCAGCCCTCGATGCTCAGTCGCGGGCGGGCGTCGGCGTCGGCGGCGGTCGCGGAGGCCTGCTGGGGCGCGGCAGCGCGCTCGCTCCTGATCCGCTCCATCAGGAGCACCCAGGTCTCGCGCTCGTACTCGAGGAGGTCGATGACCTCGTCGATGGCCTTGAGCTCGTGCTGCATGTTGGCGTCGGTGAGGCGCTTGTACATGAAGGTGTAGAGCGCCGAGAGCTTGGAACAGAGCTCGGGATCGACGTCCGGGCGGAGGATGTTGATGAGCTCGAGCACGATGTCCTTGGCCTTGACGATGTTCTCGTAGGAGACCTCGTAGTGCTTGTCCTCGAGGCCCTTGCGGCCCTGTCTGGCGAAGCGGAGGGCGCCGTCGAGGAGCATGAGTCGGAGTTCCTCGGGCGAGGCGCTCATGACCTTGGTCTTGAGGTACTGGTTGGCTTTGGCGTTGGTCTGGCTCATATGGGCGGAGACATCGGCGCCTTGGCGGGGGGAGCTGAGGTGAAAAGGACGCGTTGTCTTATAGGGCGTGGCGGATCGGGGTGATCACGGGTTCGGTCAGGCGGCGGATCAGATGGCCCCGATCTGCCCGAGCGCCTGCTGCTGGCCCTGGAGGGCGGAGATGGCCTGCTCCATGGCGAGGAACTGCTGCTCGAGGCGGGCGCGCTTGACGTTGAGCTGGGCGGTGAGGTTCTCGATGCGGTCCTGCTGGAGCTCGATCTGGTTGTCGAAAGTGTTGCGCCGGCGGGTGATGCGGCCGTCGACGAAGTCGGTGAGGGAGTCGGCGTACTGGGCGATCTTCTCCATGACGCCGACGCGGGTGTACTCGGTGGCGCCCGTGTTCTGGGCGGTGGCGCCCGGGATCTCGTTGCCGTTCTCGTCGAGGATCGGCACCTCGCTCGGGCGGTCGGCGGCGTCGAGGGCGGAGACGAGGTCGCGAACGGCCTCGGGGTTCTGGGAGTAGGCGTCGCGGAACTTCTGCTCGTCGAACTGGAGCTTGCCTCCCTCGCCGACGGTGACGCCGACCTGTGTAAGGCTTCGGAACTGCCCGGTGACGCCCTCGGCGTCGGAGAGGGCGAGCCGGGTGAGGGTGGACTTGATGGACTGAGCGGTGGAGTCGCCCAGGAGCGCGCCGCGCTGGTTGGTGTCCTCGACGAAGCGGGTGTGGAAGTCCACGCGGTCGATCACGCGGTTGAAGCTCTCGACGAAGGTTCCGATGCCGGTCTCGATGGCCTCGACGTCGCGGGCGACGTTGACCTCGACGGGGTCGTCCGAGGCGGACTGGAGGTCGAGCGTCACGCCGTCGATGACGCCCTCGAGGGAGTTGGTGCGGCTGGTGAGGAGGAAGCCGTTCGCGGGGTCTTCGGAGCCGAAGAAGACGACGGCGTCCTCGCCGCGGGAGAGGGTGCTGAGGCCGAGGTCCTCGCCGAAGGAATCGATGGTGACGCGTCCAGCGGCGCCCGAGGTCTGGGACGTGATGACGAGGCGATAGGGGGCGGGGCCGGATCCCGAGGCGACGATGGAGGCGCTAACGCCCGCGCCGGCGTCGTTGATGGCGTTGACGACGTCCTGAAGCGTGTCGCCGGCGTCGAACTCGACGCGGGTCTCGAAGGAGCCGTCGATCTGGTTGTCGCCGGAGGCGAGATCGGCGGTCCCGGCGAGATTGAGGTTGCTCGCGACGTTGCCCGAGATGTTCTCGATGGAGAGGGCGCTGGCGCCTCCGGCGGCGTCCTCGATGAGGATGCCGTCGCCGGTGTCGTTGACGCGCGCCGTGACGTCGACGCCCGCTGTTCCGTTGATGCGGCTGATGAGATCGCGGACGGTGCGGACGTTCTCGTTGATGGTGATCTCGGCGGACTGGCCGGAGGAATCGATGACGCGGAAGGCGCCTGTGCCGATGCCCTGGCCCCCGCGGAGGTCGGCGAGGAGGGTGGCCTCGGAGACGTAGCGGGACTGGAGGTTCCCGGAGTCGAGCGCGCCGTCGGCGCCGGCGGTCTCGATGCCGAGGTCGGCGGCGGCGGTCCCGGTGAGGTCGGAGATGACGAGCTGTCCGCCGCCGGTGGTGTTGTCGACGATGCGCAGGCCGTTGCCAGCGTCGTTGAGCGACGCGGTGGCGGCGCCCCCGGAGGCCTGATTGAAGTTGTCGATGATGTCGGCGACGGAGTCGTCGGAGTCGATGGCGAGGAAGAAGGTGTTGGCGTCGGCGGTGGTGATGGAGATGGCGCCCGAGCCGATGCCCGATCCGCCGGCGAGGTTGGAGGCGAGGGTCGTGTTGAGCCCGGCGAGGACCCGGCGACCCGAGAGCGTCCCGGTGTCGTTGTTGGAGGAGGAGCCGCGGTTGACAAAGCCGAGGTCGATCGCGGAGGTGTTGGCGGTCGGGCCCTGGGAGACGGTGACGCTCGCGGCGGGGTCGGCGACGAGCTCGAGGCTCGAGCCGTCGGCCGAGACGCGCGCCTCGACGGCGCCGGAGGTCTGCGTCTCGATGCGTTCGATCAGCTCGCCGACGGTGCTGACGGCCCCCGCCGTGGCGACCCAGATGTTCTCGGAGGGGTCGTCGGGGTCGGGCTGCTGGGAGCCGATCTCGCCGAGGATGATGTTGTAGTTCGTTCCGTCGACGTTGATGATGAAGTCGGCGGGGGCGGCCTGTCCGCCGTCGCCGAAGGCGACGCCGTTGCCGTCGTTGAGCTCGGCGAGGGAGGTGTTCTCGCCGAGGCGCTGGATCCGCGAGCCGGCGATGGTCCCGCCCGCGTCGCTCCCGGCGATCCCGAGATCGGAGGCGGTGGTGGAGCCGAAGACGTCCGCAATGACGAGCGAGGCGCCGCCCCCGGCCTGGTCGGTGATCTCGAGAGCGTTCCCGTCGACGCGGGCGCGAACGGCGACGCCGGAGGCGGAGTTGATGGCCTCGAGGACGTCCGAGACGGTGACGGCGCGGGAGAGGTCGACGTTGGTGGAGGCGCCGGAGGAGTCGGTGATGCTGATCTTTCCGCGGGCGACGCCCAGACCGCCGTTGAGGGTCTCGAGGGCGGTGTCGGCGTCGAGGCGCCCGCCGCCGAGCTCGAAGGAGAGATCGGTGAGGCCGAGCCCTGTGGAGTCGCGGTCGGCGAAGCCCCGGCTGATGGCCGAGTCGGTGGAGACGAGCCGGTCGACGACGAAGTCGTAGGAGCCGGCGGCGGCGCCGGTGCGCGCGCTGGCGGTCAGGACGCTCTCGTTGGATGAGGTGGCGGTGGCGGCGCGGAAGAGGCGCTCGGCGTTGAAGGACCGTGCGGCGCTGGCGAGCGTCTGCACGCTCGTGTTGATGTCGAGGAAGGCGGCCTGCTGGCTCTGGATCTGCACGAGGCGCTGCTGGGCGAGGGCCCGCGGGCGGGCCTCGATCTGCAGGAGCTGGTCGATGATCTGCTGGGAGTTGATCCCGCTGACGAGCCCGACGCTGCTTTGAATCGTTCCCACTGGTGCACCTCCTCCGTGATCGCCTGCGCGTGATCGCAAGCCGGAGGCCAACGCGAACGCGTCGGCGCCGCGGCCGACGGGGCGTGGTCTCTCGTGAATCGGCGTCCTGCCTGCGGCCCGGTCTGAGCGAGAGGCTCAGGCGGCGCGACGCGCGGGGGCCGTGACGGGCCCGCACGCGGTCCGCGCGCTCGGGCGATCGAGCCCGGCGGCGCGGAGCCGGAGGACGTCGTGCGCCCAACCGGCGAGGGTTCGCTGGAACATGGCCTCGGCGTCCTGCCGGGCCTGTTCTGCGCGGATCTGGCCGAGAATCGCCATCGCGAGGCTCCCTGCCTGCCTTCCTGCACGGGCGTCATCGACGAAGCGGCGGAAGGGACGTGAGTTTTCGGACGCGGGGATCCGTCCCCGCGCGGCTTCGCCTCGCACATCGGCCGACCAGCCGGGCGACTTTGGCGCGCTGTCCGAAAAACCGGCGGGATCCCAGCCCGGCGAACCGGCAGTTGCTGCGCGAGGGCGGGGCGATCCGCGCACGAAAAACGCCGCGAAGCGCCTTCCGTGGCGACTCGCGGCGTGGTCGGACGGTGAAACGGGTCAGGCGGCGCGGCGCGTCCGGCGGGCGCCGCCGCTGCGACGCGAGGAACCGACGAGCCGGAGCTGCGAGCCCGAGCGGCTGCCCGAGCGCTTCGCCGTGCTGCGCTTCGCGGTCGAACGCTTGGCGGCGGGACGCGCGGCGGTCTTGCGGGCCGTGGTCTTGCGGCCGGCGGTCTTGCGGGCCGTGGTCTT
>CAZXGT010000102.1:0-8119 GCA_964639935.1 uncultured Phycisphaeraceae bacterium | reverse complement strand
CGCAGCCGCGACCCCCGCCGCCCTCCGATCTCAACCACGCCGGACGTCGGATCCAGCGCGCCGATGATCACCCGGCAAAGCGTGCTCTTCCCCGCTCCGTTCGGCCCCACCAGCGCGACGCGCTCCCCTCGGCTCACATCGAAGCTCACGCCGTCCAGCGCGAGTGCGCCGTCCGGATACCGATACGAGAGATCCCGCGCAGAGACAATCACCACGCCCGCCTCCGCATCAGCACAAGCAGCGCCGGACCGCCCACCATCGCTGTCACCACGCCCACCGGGATCCGCCCCGCTCGCAGATCGATGAGCCGAACGCCCGAGTCCGCCAGGAGCAGAAGCAGACCTCCCGCGAGCGCCGAGCCGAGGATCAGCCTCCGGTGCTCCGCCCCGACCAGTCTCCGCGCCAGATGCGGACCGATCAGCCCGATGAAACCGATCGGCCCCGCCAGCGACACCGCCGCTGCCGTCAACAGCCCCGCGAGAAAGAAGAGGCTCGCCCGGACCCACGTCACCGCGGCGCCCATCGTCAGCGCCTCGCCCTCATCGAGCGTCACCGCATCCACCGCCGGTCCGAGGATCACCCCCGCGATCACCCCCAGAAGCATCGCGCCGGCCGCCGGCGCCAGAAGCGAAAGCGTCAGATCGTCCGACAGGTCGCCCAGGAACCATCTCGCTCCGAGCGCGAGCCCTCGGTCGGGCAGAAGATGCTGCGCAAGCATCGAGCCCGCCGCCGCGATCATCCCCACGACCACCCCCGTCAGGATCAGCCGCAGCAGGTCCGAAAATCCGCCTCTCCCCGCCAGCCCAAGCACCACCGCGAGCGAACCCAGCGCTCCAAGAAGCGGCGCCCAAACCGGCGGCCCCGTTCGTGGCGGCGAGCCACTGATCTGCGTCGTCACAAGAATCCAAACCATCACGGCGAATCCGGCGCCCGAGGTCGTGCCAAGCAACGCCGGCGACGCCAGGGGATTGTGCGTGAGCGCCTGAAGCATCGCGCCGGCCGCGCCAAGCGACGCCCCAACGACGATTGCCGACGCCGCCCGCATCCCCCGCAGCTCCAGCTCCACCGCGTCCATGGGCAACCCCAGCTCGCCCGGCCCGCTCACGACCCGAAGCCCCGCCGCGAGCGCCAGCCCAAAGGCAAGCGCCCACACCGCCCGCCACCCCGCCGCTCGACCACTGCGTCCCATAGCCAACGAAGATACGCCATTCCCACTCAGGGCCACCCCTCATAACCGTTTATCGTCGCGTAGACTGCGGTCGGGCGCTCCGCATGACGCGGTTTTCTCTGGAGAGGGCACGCTCTCGGTGCATGATTCACGCGTTCCGCGTCGCACCCAGGCCTAACCGGGCGCCCCGTCCGCTCGAGGAGATTCGCTTCGCATGAGCCGTATCTGGTGGGCCACAATCGGCGGTTTGATTATTGGCGCCGCCCTTCTCGCGATGGTCCAGCGCGGCTGTAGCGCGGACGCCGAGATCGACGCCGCCCGTCGGGCCGACGCCCCGGCACTCAACGGGGCCACCGCCTCCAGCCCCGCGCTCCGATCGACCGCCCCCGAGCCGGTCACCATCGCGCCCACCACCCCGAACCTCGGACGCTACGAGCGCCAGGCGCCCAGCTCCCCGTCCGAGCGCCGTCAGGTCGTCGATTCGGAGCCGCCCGAGCCGCAAGTCCCGACCGTCGAACCCGGCAAGACGCGCGAAGAGATCCGCCAGGAAGCCATCGAGCGACGAGAGCGGTATCAGAAGCAGGTCGAAGAGAGCCGTCGGGAGCGGGAGCGACGCCAGGAGGAGTCACGACGCCTCGCCCTCGAGCTCGCCCAGCGCAGCGGCCGTCTCTCGCCCTCGGGCGCCGCCCGCGTTCGTGACACCCCCGTGATTGCAAACAATCAAGACGCCGAGGAGGCCCGTCGCCGCTTCCGGCAGCAGGTCACCAACCCCGCCGCCGCCCGTGGCGGCAACAACGGCGATCGCTCCGGCTCCGGCGCCGCCGCCGGAACAGGCGCCGCTCCCGGCGAGGGCGAGGGCGCCGACTCAGGCGCCGATCTTGACTCGATCCTCGACAGTCTCCCCGACGACGCCCGTCAGGCTCTCGACAATCTCGGTGGGATCCCCGACGGCGCTCAGGGCTCACGAAGCGGGGCCGACTCGCCTCAGGAACAACGGGCGGACACGCGCTTCGGCGGAGGCGACTTCCCCTCCCCCGAAGAACTCACCCCCGTCGCAGTCTGGGAGCCGGTCGCCCGCGGCGAAACACCCGACGGAATCGGCGTCGCCTCCGCCGACCTCTTCCTCGGCTTCGTCATCGAGCCGAGCATCCCCGTCATCAGCTCTCGCGCCGAGAACGGTCTCACCGCGCGCGGCGGGACCTTCTTTTCCGGCCGCGCGATCGTTCAAGAAGCTCTCTCTCCCCGGCTCAACGCGACCATCTCGACCGAGGCGCCGTCGCCCCTCAGGAGCGCCGTAGCGCTCGGCGGAGCGCAAACGTTCTTCACGCCCGGCAGTGTTGACGACCCGTCGCTCTGGGGACAGACCATCACAGCCGAGTGGTCCTCCACGGACTTGGGCGGCATCGCGTTTATTCAGGATCCCGACCGCTTCGGCGACGACCGCTTCTACCTCCGCGTCGGTCGCTTCGCCGTCACCGAGAGCGCCTACGCCGTCGGCGGCAGGCTCGGCGTCACCTGGATCGATCTCGCCAGCTTCTCCCCCGTGCAGGTGGACGTCGATATCCCCGAGTGCCCAGACTGCTGGATCGCCGATCCGCCCGAGCAGGGCGGGCAGACCCCCGGAGAGGGCGAGACCCCCGGCGGCGACGGCGAAGAGCCGAGCTTCGGCATCGCTTCGGTCTCCATCTCCCCGACGACCATCACCGCCGGCGAGGTCGCTCAGGGTTCCGTCACCCTCCAGAACCCGGCGCCCGCCGGCGGCGCCACGATCACCATCTCGATCGACGATCTCGGCGCCCTCGAGCTCTCCGCTACGACGATCACGATCGAGGAGGGCGAGCGTCAAACCGCCTTCACCCTCACCGCCCGCGAGGTGGTCGAGCCCGCCGCCGTCGATGTCGCCTTTTCCCTCGATGGCGCCGAGCAGAGTCTCGTCCGCCGCGTCACGGTCGTCCCGCTCTCGGCGATCCTCCCCGAACTCGACCGCATCACCATCGTTCCCCAGCAGATCCTCGGCGGGCTGACCGCCCAGGGCCGCCTACGCCTTGTTGAGCCCGCCCCCGATGGCGGCGTCACCATCGATCTCATCTCCTCGGCGTCCACCGCGATCGTGCCCGAAACCGTTGCGATTCCCGCGGGGGCCGCTTCGGTGGTCTTCGATGTTCAGACTCTCGAGGTCGCCGCCGATGCGGCCGTGATGATCATCGCCCAGTTTGGCTCGCAGCGGCGCGCTGCGGACCTTGTCCTCAAGGCGGAGGTGTTCGGCGACGTCAACCGGGACGGCGTCGTCGACGGTTTCGACCTCGCCGCCCTTCTCGCGGCCACCGTCGGCGAGTACGACGAGAACGCCGATCTCGACAACGACGGCGACGTCGACCTCGACGACCTCGCGGTGCTCGTCGACCTGCTCGAGTCCGCCGGCGGCGTCGGCCAGAACCCCGCCGCAGACGCCCCCGTCATCGCCAAATGGGTTCCGGTCTCTCGCGACGAGTGCCAGGAGCTCGAGGGCTACCGCTCCGCGGACCTCTTCCTCGGCTATCTCGAGATTCCCTCCCTCGCCGCCGTCGCCTCGGCGCCCGGGATCGGCCTCACCGTCGAAGGCGGCGAGTTCTATCAGCACCCCCTCGGCGATAACGCCCCTCCCAACCCCGCTCTCTTCGAGTTCGCCCCCTGTCTGCGCTACGACAGCTACCTCACCATCGGCGACACGAGGCCGTTCTTCACGCCCACCTTCCCCCAGCCCTCACCGGGCGATTGGGGACAAACGCTCGTTGCCGAGTGGTTCCCCACCCCGGGCGCCCAGATCCTCACCGTTCAGGACCCCGAACGCTTTGGCGACGATCGCTTCTACGTCCGCATCGCCCGCATTACGGTCCCTGTCGGCGCGCGGTCTCTTACCGGCCGACTCGAGACGATCACCATCACTGACGGCGGCCCGCCCGTCGATCGTGATGTCACCGTCTACCACTGCTCGAGCTGCTGGGGCCAGTACGACCTCAACTCCGACGGCGTCGTCTCGGACCTCGATCTCGAGATCATGATCAGCCTGCTCGGGGAGGAAGACCCCGCCGCGGATCTCAACGGCAACGGCGTCGTCGACCTCGACGATCTTCGCCTGCTCATCGCCGCGATTGGGAGCTGATCGGCCGCCGTCCGTGAAAAACGCGGCTCATTGCCGCTCGCGGTCGCTCCACCTAAACTCATGGGTTCCGCACAGTCCCGCCGGTCGTCGGTCAACCGCCGCGCCCGTGCGACCGATAGCCTTACCGTCTCGCCACCGTCCCCGCCCTCCGCCGATCATCGGGAGCGCCCGCCGAATGACCAGCCTCGCCGCCTCCAACGCATCCGGCAAGCTCACCAGCAAGCTCCCCGACGAGACGCTCAAGGGCTGGCTCCGCGACATGCTTCTCATCCGGGAGTTCGAGATCCGCACGATGCAGGCGTACTCAAACGCCCTCATCGGCGGCTTCTGCCACGTCTACACCGGGCAGGAGCCCGTCGCCGTCGGCACGATCGCCGCCGTCGAACCCGATGACCCCGTCATCACCGCCTACCGCGACCACGGGCACGCACTCGCCCGAGGCATGGATCCCCGATTCGTCATGGCCGAGATGTTCGGCAAGGCCGCCGGATGCGCGAAAGGCAAGGGCGGCTCGATGCACATGTTCGACAAGCCCAATCTCCTCTACGGCGGTCACGGCATCGTCGGCGCCCAGACGCCCCTCGGGGCCGGCCTTGCCTTCGCGGTCAACTACGAACGCGAGGTCCTCCAGACCACCGACAAGAAGCGCGTCGCCCTCTGCTACCTCGGCGACGGCGCCCTCAACCAGGGCGCCTTCCACGAATCCATGAACCTCGCCGGACTCTTCGACCTCCCCGTCATCTACATCGTCGAGAACAACCGCTACTCCATGGGAACCTCCATCGAGCGCGGCACCACCATGGCCGACGACCTCGTCAAGAAAGCCGAGGGCTACGGCATGGAAGGCGTCGAGATCGACGGCCTCGACATCCTGAACATCTACGACGAGTTCAAGCCCCTCGTCGACCGCTGCCGCGAGAACTCACGCCCGGCGTTCGTCGACCTCAAGACCTACCGCTACCACGGCCACTCCATGAGCGACCCTCAAAAGTACCGCTCCAAGGACGAGGTCTCCGAGTTCCAGGACAAGGACGGCATCGACCGCCTCGCCAAGCACCTCATGGACGAGCGCGGCGCGATCACCGAGGACGACTACAAGCAGATGAACAAGGAGATCCGCAAGGTCGTTCGCGACGCCGTGAAGTTCGCCGAGGACGCCGAGGAGCCGGACCTCTCCGAGCTCACGAGCGACGTCTACCAGAACATCGAGCCCAACCTCAGCCCGACCACCTACTACACCGAGGGCGCCCCAAACCAGCTCCTGGAGGAGGAGTCGTGAAGGCCGAGCAGATCAAAGAGGCGCTCAGCAAGAAGCCGTTCCAGCCCTTCAGTCTCCGCATGGGAAGCGGCGATGTCATCCCGGTGCGTCACCCCGAGTTCGCGCTCCTGACGCCGTCGGGGCGCACGCTCTACGTTGTCCTTCAAGGGGCGGATGCCCCGGAAGGCGAGGAGTACACGAAGATCCTCGACACCATGCTCATCGAGTGCATCGAGGACCGCGTGAACGGTTCATCCAACGGAGACGCCGCCCGATGACCACCCTCGACGCCAGACCATCCGCAGCCGATCTTCCCTCCCCCGAGGGCGACCGCGTCATCCAGTTCCGCGAGGCCCTCCGCGAAGCGATGTCCCACGCCATGCGCGAGGACCCCCGCGTCTTCCTCCTCGGCGAGGAGGTCGCCGAGTATCAGGGCGCCTACAAGGTCTCCCAGGGCATGCTCGACGAGTTCGGCCCCAAGCGCATCATCGACACGCCCATCAGCGAGAACGGCTTCGCCGGCATGGCCATCGGCGCCGCGATGCGCGGCCTCAGGCCCATCGTCGAGTTCATGAGCTGGTCCTTCTCCCTCGTCGCCGCGGACCAGATCCTCAACAACGCCCCCAAGATGCTCTACATGTCAGGCGGGCAGTGGGGGTGCCCCGTCGTCTTCCGAGGCAACGACGGCGCCGGCGGCCAGCTCGGCTCCACCCACTCCTGGTGCGTCGAGGCCCTCTACGCCAACGTCCCCGGCCTCAAGATGGCGATCCCCTCCAACCCCTACGACGCCAAGGGCCTCCTCGCCCGCGCCATCGCCGACGACGACCCCGTCTTCTTCCTCGAGTCCGAGCGCATGCTCGGCATGAAGGCCCACGTCCCCGAGGAGAACTACGAGATCCCCTTCGGCCTCGCCGAGAAGCGCCGCGAAGGCGACGCCGTTACGCTCATTTCCTTCGGCCGCCCCGTCCACTTTTGCGTCGAAGCCGCCGACCGCCTGGGCGAGGAAGGCATCGACTGCGACGTCCTGGACATGCGCACCATCCGCCCGCTCGACATCGGCGCCATCGTCGAGAGCGTGAAGAAGACCAACCGCGTCGTCGTCGTCGACCAGTCCTGGCCCTTCGCCGGCATCTCGAGCGAGGTCATCACCCAGATCATCGAGCACGCCTTCGACTGGCTCGACGCCCCGCCCGTCCGCGTCAACACGGTCGACGTCCCGACGCCCTACGCCAAAAACCTCGAGCAGGCGTATCTTCCCAACCCCGACCGCATCGTCGAGGCCGTGAAGAAACTCGCCCGCTGATCCATCCTCCCGAGGACCACGCTCCATGCCCATCCAAATCACCATGCCGCGGCTCTCGGACACCATGGAGCAGGGCACCGTCATCAAGTGGAACATCGCCGAGGGCGACGAGGTCACCGCCGGCGACATGCTCGCCGACATCGAGACCGACAAGGCCACCATGGAGCTCCAGGCCTACGACGACGGCACGCTCGCCAAGATCGTCGCTGAGGAAGGCGCCACGGTGGAGGTCGGGCAGTTGATCGCGATCCTCGCCGAGGAGGATGAGGACATCGAGGACGTGGCCGCCGGCGCCGGCTCGACGGCTGGCGCCGAACAGACCGACGCCAGGCAGAAGGCCGAGGACGGCGCCGAAGAGCCCGCAGGCGACAAGTCCGAAACCGGAACCGCCGTCGCCGAGCCGCCCGCCGAACAGACCTCTCGTAGCGAATCGACGTCGCCCGACAGCAACGGGGCGACCGCCAACGGCGCCCCGGCCAAAGGCGACGACGCCGGTGGCCGAATCTTCGCCTCGCCTCTCGCCCGCAAGATCGCCGACGAAAAGGGCGTCGATCTCTCCAGCCTCTCCGGCTCCGGCCCCTCCGGTCGAATCGTCAAGGCCGATGTCGAGGCGGCCGCAGACGGCAAGAGCGCTCAGCAGGAGCCAGCTGGCGAGCGGTCCGAAGCCGCGCCCGCTCCCGCGCCGCTCTCGGCCGAAGGCGCCGGGCTCGAAGCCCGCTCCGTCGAGCTCTCGAACATGCGCCGCACCATCGCCAGGCGCCTCGTCGAGAGCAAGCAGACCGTTCCGCACTATCAGGTCACCGTCAGCGCCGACATGGGCCCGCTCATGGACCTCCGCGAGCAGCTCAACGAGCAGCTCGAAAGCCAGGGCGTCAAGCTCTCGGTCAACGACTTCATCGTCCGCGCCGCCGCGCTCGCCATGCACCAGCACCCGCATGTGAACTCCCGCTGGAACGAGAGCACCATCGAGATCCAGAGCGATGTCAATGTCGGCGTCGCCATCGCCCTCCCCGAAGAGCGCGGCGGCGGCCTCGTCGTCGCCACACTCCGAAACGCCGACCGCCTCGGCCTCCGGCAGATCTCCGCCGAAACCCGCCGACTCGCGAAGAAGGCCCGCGAGAAGGGCCTCTCCGTCGAGGAGATGGCCGACTCCACCTTCACCATCTCCAACCTCGGCATGTACGGCGTCGATCACTTCACCGCCATCATCAACCCGCCCAACGTCGCCATCCTCGCCGTCGGCGCCAC
>CAZXGT010000101.1:5000-8225 GCA_964639935.1 uncultured Phycisphaeraceae bacterium | reverse complement strand
CCGGGGCTGATCGATCCGCACGTGCATCTGCGCGAGCCGGGGCAGGAGCACAAGGAGACGATCGCGACGGGGACGCGGGCGGCCGTCGCGGGCGGGTTCACGACGGTCTGCTGCATGCCGAACACGACGCCGGCGCTGGACTCGCCCGAGGCGATCGACGCCCTGCGCGAGCGGGCGCGGGAGACGGGCGCCTGCCGGGTGTTCCCGGTCGGCGCGGTGACGCTCGGGCGCAAGGGCGAGCAACTCGCGGAGATCGGTCTGATGGCCGAGCACGGCGCGGTGGCGTTCTCGGACGACGGGGACGTGGTGGAGAGCCCGGCGGTGATGCTCGCGGGGATGAGGCAGATCGCCCGGACGGGTCGCGTGATGATGCAGCACTGCCAGGAGCCGTCGCTGACGCGCGGGGCGTCGATGCACGCGGGCACGACCGCGACGCGCCTCGGGCTGACGGGCTGGCCCCCCATCGCCGAGGAGCTGGTCATCGAGCGGGACGTCCGCCTCGCGGCCGAGTCGGGCTGCCGGTACCACGTGCAGCACATCTCGGCGGCCGCGTCGGTCGAGCTCGTGCGCGAAGCGCGGGAGAGACACGGGGAGCTCATTTCCGCCGAGGCCTCCCCCCACCACCTGCTGCTGACCGACGAGGCGTGCGAGGGCTTCAACACGATGGCGAAGATGAACCCGCCGGTGCGCTCGGCGGCGGATCGCGAGGCGATCGCCCGGGGCGTGCAGGACGGCGTGATCACGGTGCTCGCCACCGATCACGCCCCGCACACGGCCGAGGAGAAGGCGCTGGACTTTGAGTCGGCGCCCTTCGGGATCATCGGGCTCGAGACGGCGCTGGCGCTCTACATCGAGGCGCTCGTGACGAGCGGGCGGATCGGGTGGCCCGGGCTGATCGAGTTGATGACGGTAAACCCGGCCAGGCTCTGCGGGCTGGATCGGCTGGGGATCGGTCGGCTCGAGCCGGGGGGACTCGGCGACGTGACGATCATCGATCCGGAGCTCGAGTGGGAGATCGGGCTTGGGGACCTCGCCGGAAAGGGCGTGAACACGCCGTTTCTCGGCCGGAAGGTCCGCGGGAGGGCGGTTCGGACGATCGTGGGCGGGAAGACCGCCTGGGCGCTCGGCGAGGCGACGCCCTCGCAGACCGCTTCCCACTTGGCATCGGACGGGCAATCCGGCTAGTATTCGGCTTCGACAGGGGATGTCCCTGTCGGCGTGGCGCCGGAGGTGGGATCCGGCGCCGGTGGCCTCCAGTCCCAAAGACGAGTTCGGACGCGGCTCCTCGCGTCCTGATAAGCGTGCCCCGGGGCGCGTGGGCTTGGTTCCCACCCGAGTTTCCGCGCCGGCAGCGCTGCGAGAAAGAAGGTTCGAGATGGCGGAATCTCTGGTTCAGGATCTGATTGAGGCTGGCGTTCACTTCGGCCAGCGCACGAGCAACTGGAACCCCAAGATGCAGCCGTACATCTACGGCGTGCGCGGCGGGATCCACATCATCGACATCAAGGAGACGATCAAGGGGCTGCTCCTCTCGAAGCGGTTCCTTCAGAAGGTGGTCGCCGACGGCAAGGACGTCTGCTTCGTCGGGACCAAGCAGCAGGCGAAGGTGGTGCTCGACGAGCGGATCCCCAACGCCAAGATGCACCGGGTGACCGAGCGCTGGCTGGGCGGGACGCTCACGAACTTCCGCACGATCCGCTCGCGCCTGAAGCGTCTCGAGGAACTCGAGGCGATCGAGGAGAAGGACAACTTCGAGAGCTACTCGAAGAAGATGGAATCGCGCCTGCGTCGCGAGATGCGGAAGATCCACCGGAACCTCGACGGCGTTCGCCATATGGAGAAGCTGCCGGGCGCGCTCGTGGTCATCGACGCCCGCCGCGAGATCAACGCGATCCGCGAGGCGAAGAAGCTCGGGATCCCCGTGATGTGCCTGCTCGACACCGACGCCGACCCGGACCTCGCCGATATCGCGATCCCGGGCAACGACGACTCGATGCGCTCGATCGACGTGATCGTCCGCGAGCTGACGGCGGCGATCAACGACGGGCGCCAGGCCCGCGGCGCCAGGGCCGAGGGCGCGGACGTGGATGAGCAGGGCGGCGAGTCCCCGCGGCGTCGCTCGAGCCGAGCGCAGTTCCGGGCGGATGACGCGACGGCCACGACGCCGCCGGCCCCGGAAAGCGACGCCCGGGCCCAGGACGATCCGGGCGAGGGCGGCGAGCAGGCCGCGGCGGCCGGAGCGCCCGAGGCCTCGACCCCCAGCAAGGGCTGAGCGGGACGCAAGCGAGAGAGTGGAGCCGGCGGGAGTCCCCGCGCGGCTGGGAGAAAGACGAGTTCACAGGTTCGTCAGGGGCGATCGTCCCGGCGGGCTGAAGCACGAATCGGAGAACGCCGGTGATGGCGGAGATCAGCGCGAAAGACGTGATGGCCCTTCGGACCCGCACGGGCCTGGGCATGATGGACTGCAAGAAGGCCCTGGCCGAGACCGACGGCGACGTCGCGCAGGCCGAGGAGAACCTCCGCAAGAAGCTCAAGGGCAAGATGGACGCGCGGACGGAGCGCGCGGCGGGCGAGGGCCGGATCGCGATCGCCTCGAGCGATGACGGGCGAGCCGCCGCGATCATCGAGCTCCGCGCCGAGACCGACTTCACCGCCCGCAACGAGGCGTTCCTCGACGCGGCGGAGCAGATCGCGCGGATGGCCCTCGAGGCGTCCTCCGGGCAGATCACCGATCCCACCGGCGACATGACCTCGCTCATCGACAACCTCCGCATCACCACCGGCGAGAACGTGAGCTTCGCCCGCGGGCACAAGCTCTCGGGCGACGGGAACGGCGCCTTCGGCGTCTACCTGCATCACGACGGCAAGACCGGCGTGCTCGTTCAGGGCGAGGGGGACGTCTCCGAGGACACCCTCCGCGACGTCGCGATGCACTGCGCCGCCGTCACCCCACGACCCCTCGGCGTCACCAAGGACGACATCCCCGCCAACCAGGTCGAGAAGGAGCGCAAGTTCGCGCTCGAGCAGGCGATGGAGAGCGGCAAGCCGCAGGAGATCGCCGAGAAGATGGTCGAGGGCAAGATGCGGAAGTTCTACGAGGAAGTCGCGCTGACCGAGCAGCCCTTCGTCAAGGACCCGGACAGGAAGGTCAAGGACCTGCTCAAGGGCGACGCCTCGATCGTCGCCTTCGAGCGATGGACCCTCGGCGAGAGCGGCGAGGGCTGA
>CAZXGT010000101.1:0-4900 GCA_964639935.1 uncultured Phycisphaeraceae bacterium | reverse complement strand
CGCCTCGATCGTCGCCTTCGAGCGATGGACCCTCGGCGAGAGCGGCGAGGGCTGATTCAATCTTCGACCACCGATTGACCGCCAGCGCCCGCGTCTCGAGACGCGGGCGTTTTTTTCATGTGCATCTCGCTTCTCAGCGGCTCGCCGCAACCGCCTCGTTGATCGTCTCGTCGCTCGGGTCGGGCTCGGTGAGCGTGTGGCCCGTGAAGAAGGTCCTGATGTCCTGCCCGATGAGCAGGATGCACGGCAGGATCAGGAGCATGATGGCCGTGGCGGAGATCAGCCCGAAGGCGATGGTGATGGCCATGGGGACGAGGAACTTCGCCTGGAAGGACTGCTCGAACATGAGCGGCGAGAGCCCGAGGACCGTGGTGATCGTGGTGAGCAGGATCGCCCGGAGGCGCTGGCGACCGGCGGCGGCGCACGCCTCAAAGACCGAGAGGCCCTCGGCCCTCTTGTGGTTGTAGAACTCCATGAAGACCAGCGAGTCGTTGACCACGATGCCCGTGAGCGCGACGAAGCCGATCATCGACAGGAACGTCAGCCCGTAGCCCATGACGACGTGCCCCCAGATGGCGCCGATCGCCGCGAACGGGACGGCGAGCAGCACCGCGAGCGGCTGAACGTAGCTCGAGAAGAGCCACGCGAGGACGATGTAGATGAGCGTGACGGCGGCGAGCATCCCGACCGGGAGCGTGCGGAAGGAGTCCTGCATCTCGCGCTGCTGGCCGCGCGGGAGCACACGGACGCCCGGGTTCTCGGCGGCGAGACGGCGGAGGTCGGGCTGAAGATCGGCGGCGACGGCCTCGGCGCTGGTGATCGCCTTGTCCACGTCGGCGGTCACGGTGACGGCGCGACGACGATCGAGGCGGCGCACGGTCGCGAAGGACCGGCCCTCGCTGATCTCGACCGCCTCGCTGAGCGGAACGGGCGCCCCGTCCGGCGTGAAGATGTAAATCGACTCCAGCCCGGCGAGGCTCCGGCGGGCCTCATCGGCGAGCAGAACCCGCACGTCGACATCCTCGCGTTCGCCGGCGAAGGTGTAGGCCTCGAGGCCGAAGACGGCGCCTCGGATCTGTCGCCCGATGCTCTCGACGGTGAACCCAAGCTCCGAGGCCCCCTCGCGGAGCCGGAGCCGGAGCTCGCGTTGCCCCGCGTCGGCGTCGTCGGCGATCCCGATCACGCCGTCGTAGTCGCCCAGGGTGAGCTTGAGCTCCTCAACCACGCGCACGATCGTGTCGGGGTCGTCGCCGACGACGGTGTAGGTGATGTCGGCCCCGCCCGGTCCCGCGCCGACCTCGGCGAATCGCAGCGACTCGACCCCCGGGAGCTCCCCCACCTCGCGCTGGATCGACTGGATGACCTGATCCGACGTCCGGTCGCGCTGCTCGACCGGCTTGAGCTCCATGAAGATCTGCGCGATGTGCGGCTGGGCCAGCGTGGAGCCGTCGTCGACGTTGTTCCGGGCCCCGACGAGCGTGAAGAGCGCGTCGACCTCGGGCTGGTCGCGCGCGACGTCCTCGACGACGCCGATCGTGCGGTTGGTGACCTCAAGCGGCGTGCCCTCGGGCATGCGCAGGTCGACGGTGACGGATTCGGCGTCAGCCGAGGGGAAGAACTCGAAGCTGATCCGCCCGCCGAGCGGGAGCGCGATCGAGATCAGCAGAACCGAGACGGCGATCGAGAGCGTGAGGTACCGGGCGCGGAGGGCGGGACGCATGATGCGCACGTACGCGGGCCCGAGGGCGTCATCGAAGATCCAGGTCCGGAAGCGCTCGAGCCGCCGGGCCACGGGCGTAAGGATCGTCGTCTTCCGACGGGCCCTGTCGGCCGCGGCAAGGGAGTGGCCCATGTGCGAGGGGAGAATCAGCAGCGCCTCGATGAGCGAAACGGAGAGCGCGACGGTGACGACGATGGGGATGGCGGCGATGAGGTCGCCGATCTGCCCCTCGACGACGGTCAGCGGGAGGAACGCGCAGATGGTGGTCAGGACGGTGGCGATGACGGGCCAGGCGACCTGCCGCGTGCCCTCGATCGCCGCGGTCATGGCCGAGTCGCCCGCCTCGTGTCTGGCCTTGATGTTCTCCGCGACGACGATGGCGTCGTCGACGAGCAGGCCGATCACGATGATGAGCCCGAACATCGTCAGGAAGTTGAGGCTCATATCAAGGATCCTCATGGCCGCGAGCGCCCCCATGAGGGAGATGATCAGTCCGATCGCCACCCAGAACGCCACGCGCGGCGCCAGAAGCAGAAAGAGCGTCGCGAAGACGAGCAACCCGCCCTGGAGCGCGTTGCGCGACAGCAGCTCGAGACGCTGCTCGACGAAGCGGGCGACGTCGTTGTGCACCAGGAGCGTGCCCGGGGGGGGCGCCGCCTTCGACCCGCCGATCTCGTAGGCGAGCACGCGCGGCGGGAGCGCTCCGCCTGATCGTTCGGCCCGCGCGGCGAGCGCCCGCTCGATGGACGAGAACGTGATCTCCTCGCCGTTGCGCCCGGCGACATACGCCTTGACGATCGCCGCCATCTCGACCACGTCCTGCTTCGGACGGCCGAAGACAAAGAGGGACATCGAGGGCTCGTTGTTGAAACGCGTGCGCAGGTCCACGTCCTCGAACCCGGCCGAGACGTCGGCGATCTCGCCCAACCGCAGCGCGCGCCCGCCCGGGTCGGCGCGGACCACGATGTCCCGGATCAGGTCGACTCGCTCCTCGGTCGCGACGGTGCGGACGGTGACGTTGGCCGAACCCGTGCGCACCACGCCCCCCGGCAGCTCGCGCATGGCTTCTGACACGCGGCCGGCGATCTGCGGGAGCGAGAGGTTGTGCTCGAGCATGGCGCCCGGGCGCACGGCGACCGTGAGCTCGTCGGTGCGAAGCCCGGCGGTGACGAGGTCGCCCATACCGGGGATCGCGCGGAGATCGTTCTGGATCTCGCGGATCGCGTCCTTGAGAAGGCGCTCGTCGACGTTCCCGTAGAGCGTGACGGTGCACACCGGGATGTTCGGCTCGAACTCCTCGACGACGATCCGCTCCGCCTGCTCGGGAAGATCCTCGAGAGCGTCGACCTCGCGCTTCACGCGGGCGAGCGCGACGTTGAGGTTCACGCCGTCCTCGAACTCGATGAGCACGGTGGCGGCGCCCTCGACGGCGGTGGTGTTGATCTCCTTGACGCCCTGGAGGTCCGCGACGCGGTCCTCGATCTTGATCGCCAGCGCGTCCTCGATCTCGTCGGGCTGGGCGCCCGGGTAGGGCGCGGTGACCGCGATCAGGCTCGGCGAGACCTCGGGGAAGAACTCCCGGCGAAGGTTCAGCCCGAGCACGACGCCCGCGCCGAGCATGAAGAACATGATGAGATTGACGGCGACGTGCTTGCGCACGCCGAACTCGGCGAGATTCATCGGTCGGCCTCGGGACGGTTCTCATCGGCGGTGCGGGCCGTCGCGGTCGCCGCCTCGGAGGAGCCGATGACCGCGAGAACGGACATGCCCGGGCGCAGCTTGGCGAGACCGGAGATCGCGACGGTTTCGCCGGGCTCGAGCCCGCTTTCGAGCACGGCCCACTGGGTCTCGCCCTCAACGAGCTCCGGCCGGCTTGATTCGATGTAGTACGCGACGTCGACCCGGCGCGACTGCACCCGGTCGGCGCCGGTGACGACCATGACGCGGTCCTCGGCGACGGCGCCGCGGGGAACGATCACCCGCGGGCGATCCTCGCCCACGGAGACGGTCCCGAGCACGAACCGACCGGGCATCAGCGACGGCGCGCGCCCGTCCGGGACGTCCTGCGTCGCCTCGACGAACACGGTGATGGTCCGCGTCGCGGGGTCGGCCTCCGGCGCAAGACGCACGACGCGGCCCTCCCAGACGCCGTTCTCGGGCCCGTCGGCGGTGAGCGTCGCGGGGTCCCCCACCCGGACGGTCGCCGCGGCCCCAAGCGGGAGGCGAAGCGGCGCCTCGATGCGAGAAGCGTCGACAACGCGCGCGATCAGCCGGCCCGCGGCCACGCGCTCCCCGACCTCCACGTCGACCGACTGCAGGATCCCCGCGATCGGCGCGAGCACCGCGGTGCGCTCGAGATTGCGCTCGGCCTGCGCGAGGTCCGCCTGTGTGGCGGCGATCTGCGCCTCGAGCTGAGCGCGGCGCGGGGGGATCGAGGCGAGCCGCTCCCGGGCCGTGACCCGCTCGCGCACCACGGCGATGCGATTGCGGATCTGGCGGTCGATCTCGTTTTCCGTGGCGGCGCCCCGCTCGGCGGCCGCTCGAAGGCGGGCGATCTCGCGGTCGATCGCCTCGGCGGCCTCGGCGGCGAGCTCCGCCTGCTCGCGCGCGGCCTCCGCCTCGATATCGAGCTGGGCGAGCTGCGCCCGGAGCCCTTGGATCGTTCGCTCGAGCGCTTCGGCGCGAGCCTCGTAGTCCGAGGGGTCGATCGTGACGAGCGGCTGCCCGCGATCGACCCGCGCGCCTTCTTTGATCTCGTCGGGTTTGTCGACGACGACGCCCTCGATCTCCGCCGAGACGTTCGCGACGTCCACGGCGCGAGCGACCGCGTAGCCCCGGAACTCTCGGGCGACCGGGACGGCGCGCGCCGTCATCGCGCGAACCGTCACAGGCGCGGCCGCGTGCTCCTCGCGAGCGGGCTGGGGCTTGGTGGCGATCAGCGCGGTGAGAACCGCCGCCCCGGCAGCGAGCGCGGTCATGGCGATCGCGCCGCGGATCAGCCGCACGCGCCACGGGGGGGCGGCGTTCGACGGACTCGATGGCGTTGCGGAGGGCTTCTCTGCGGGCGTCACGTGGGCTCCCCATGCGCGGAAACGCGAACGGGGAAGTTTAGCCGAGAAGCCATTGAAAAACCGGCGACGGGAGGGCCCGTCGCCGGCGTGGGGATCGCTGAGTCGTCGG
>CAZXGT010000100.1:4250-8327 GCA_964639935.1 uncultured Phycisphaeraceae bacterium | reverse complement strand
GCGATGATCGCCGTCTTCACGTTCCTGACCGTCCTTGTCATCTCGCTGATCGTGGTGCGCGTCGCGACGGTGGCGCTGACGCTCACCGGGCTCAGCAAGGACATGGCGCGGTTCCAGGCGCGCAGCGCGTGGACCGGGACGGGGTACACCACCAGCGAGAGCGAGCGGGTGGCCGATCACCCGGTGCGCCGGCGGATCATCTCGCTCCTGATGGTCCTGCGCTCGGCGGGGCTGATCACCGCGGTGTCGTCGCTGTTCCTGTCCTTCGCCGGGGCGCGGCGGGGCGACGTCGAGATGGAACGCGCGATGATCATCCTGGTGTCTGTGATGACGCTGTGGCTGATCTCGATGAGCCGATGGGTGGATCGGCGGATGTCGCGGATCATCCGGAAGCTCCTCATCAGGTACACGGACCTCGACGCGCGGGACTACGGGCAGCTCCTGCATCTCTCGGGCGACTACGCCGTCGTGGAGCTCGAGGTGGACGACGACGAGAGCTGGCTCGCCGGGCGGTCGCTCGCGTCGCTTCGTCTCAGCGATGAGGGCGTTTTGGTGCTGGGCGTGGAGCGCCGGGGCGGTCGGTACTTCGGGGCGCCGAGGGGCGACATGCAACTCGAGCCGGGGGACACGCTGCTGATCTACGGGACGCAGGAGCGGATCCGCGAGCTCAAGGGTCGCGATCGCGATCTGGCGGGTCAGGCGGCGCACTACTCGGCCGTCCGCGAGCAGAGCGAACGCGAGGCGGGGGAGAAGCAGGAACTCGAGCGCGCGGACGACAAGGACTCGCCCAAGAACACCTGATCCAGGGGCCGGGGCCGTCCCGGCGACCACCCTTGCGGGTGTTGCGGTCCTTCCGACCGGACCGCGTGTGCGGGCCGTTCCGGCCGTCTGGTCAGGGCCGGGATCCTTGCCGGTTTTTCGGATCGGGCGCCTCGCTCGGCGCGCCGAGAAGAACGGCTGGGAGTGTTCACGTGTTCGAGCCCGATCAATATCACGACTGCGTCCGCCTCTCTGAGAGCGAGCGCTCGGAGGTCCTTCGGCGCCTTGAGTCCAACCCGGACATCGACGCGGCCGCGAAGCGCCGGGACACGCGCCACGAGTACCGCGGTCACAACGTTCACCTCGACCTCCACACCGAGGGCGGGCGCATCTCCCGGTTCTTGACATTCTCCCGAGATCTCTCCGCGTCCGGCCTGTCCCTGGTTCACGGGGGGTTCGTGTACCCGGGCACGATCTGTGAGGTGACGCTCACGACGCTCGACGGCGAGAACCAGACGATCGACGGCGTGGTGAAGCGGTGCGACTACGTCAAGGGCATGCTCCACGAGCTCGGGATCCGCTTCGATCAACGGATCGATCCGAAGAACTTCGCCGCGAGCGCCGGCGAGGCGCTGAGCGACCGAACGGTGGCGGCGCTCGCCTCGCGCAACGAGCGGATCCTCTTCCTCGATGATTCCCCGGCGGATCTGAAGATCTTCCATCATCACATGAAGGCGACCGGGTTCGACGTGGCCACCGCGCGCGACGCGAAGGAAGCGTGCGAACAGATCGGCGCGTCGGGCGTGGACCTGTTCGTGTGCGACCTGGATCTCGGACCGAACCAGCGAACGGGGGAGGAAGTGATCCAGCTGGCGCGAGGCGCCGGGTTCAGCCGTCCGATACTCGCACTCACCGGGCAGTCGGCGGTGGATCGCCTGCGCCTCGCGAAGCAGAACGGCGCGACGACGATTCTGCTCAAGCCCTACAGCCCGGCGCGCCTGCTCGAGACGATCGCGACGCTGCTCGGGATCGAGACGGCCTAGGGCGGTCGCGCCGGTCGCGCGGGCTCGGTCGCCCGGGCGGGTTTGGCGACCTGGGCGCCTGAGATATCCCGCTGAAGATGCAACAAGCGTTCGCGTGCGGGCGACTGAATCGAACCATTCCCTCTGAACGCTCCGGGCGCACGGCCCGGCGCGACCGAACCGGAGGGATCTGCGATGCGACATACTTCAACCGCTCTCATGCTTTTCGCAGGCGCCGCGATGCTCGGGCTCGGCGTCGGGTGCGAGTCGTCCGAGACCGCCCGCGCGGGCGACAGCCGGCTCCAGGAGTTCGATCCGATCGGCGGCTTCAAGCCCGGGCTCCGGGCCGAGCTCCTCGAGATGCGCAAGAGCGACCAGGCGCTGCGCGGACGCATCTCGCTGACGCCGGCGAGTGAGCGCCGCGAGCTGTTCATCGACATCCTCGAGAACAACGACGAGAACGTCGAGCGGCTCGAAGAGATCATCGATCAGTACGGGTGGCCAACGATCTCCATGGTGGGCAAGGACGGGGCCGAGGCCGCGTGGCTCATCGCCCAGCACGCCGATCGAAAGCCCGAGTTCCGCGAGCGGTGCCTCGGCCTGATGCAGCGGGCGGCCGCCGAGGGCGAGGCGTCCAAGGCGCACCTCGCGTACCTCGTCGACCGGGTGATGGTGGAGGTCTCCCAGCAGCAGTTCTACGGGACGCAGTTCTGGGACGGGCCCGAGGGCTACGGGCCGGTGCCGATCATCGACCGCGCGGGTCTCGATGAGCGCCGCGAGGCCGCTGGTCTCGTGAGCTTCGAAGACTATCGCCTCGCGATGGAGGCCCGTCGTCCCGGCGCCGCGCTCGCCGAGAAGGACGAGCCGATCAACGGCCCCGCCACCGCCTCGGCCGACCCGGATCAGTAACCCTCCGCAGCTTCCCCCCGTGAGCCTCCGGCCGGCGCCAGACGCGCTGGTCGGAGGTTTTCTCGTGCGCCTCTGAATGGGCGATCGGCCCGCGTATAATGGTTGCGATCGCTCCTTGGAACCTCGGAGGAAAGAAGATGCCGTACTACACGAAGATGGGCGCCGTTCCGAAGACGCGCCACACACAGTTTCGCCGGCCCGACGGGGGGCTCTATTCCGAGGAGCTCTTCGGGACCGAAGGCTTCGTCGGCCCCACGAGCACGATGTACCACATCCACCCGCCCACGCAGGTTGCGGGGTGGAAGAAGGTCTATGGGACCAGGCCCGAGTATGTCGAGACCGACACCATGCGCATGCGTCACCTGGTGTCAACGCGGATGAAGGCCCAGGGCGACCCGATCAGCGGTCGCGTCGTCATCCTCGGAAACGCGGACGTCGAGATGAGCATCTGCGTTCCCGCCGAGCCGATGAGCTACCACTACAAGAACGGCCAGGGCGACGAGTGCCTGTTCATCCACTACGGCTCGGGCACGCTTCGCTCGTTCATGGGCACGCTCAAGTTCGGGCCCAAGGATTACATCGTGATCCCCAAGGGCATCATCTACCACATGGAGTTCGACGAGCTCGCCGATGAGGACCGTCCCGAGGATCACACGCGCGAGGAGATGCCCTACGGCAAGTTCGTGTGCTTCGAGACGTGCAACGCGAGCCACATCCTCCCGCCGCCGCGCTACCTCTCGAAGAAGACGAGCCAGTTCCTCGAGCACGCCCCCTACTGCGAGCGCGACCTCGAGATCCCCGTCGCCGACGACGAGCACCCGCTCTACACCGACGAGCGCGGCGAGTTCGAAGTGCGCATCAAGGCGCGCGACAGCGTTCACTCCTACATGTACGACTACCACCCGTGCGACATCGTCGGGTGGGACGGGTGCTACTACCCGTACATCTTCAACATCGACAACTTCGCGCCGATCGTCGGCAAGCTCCACATGCCGCCGCCGATCCACCAGACGTTCGAGGGTCACAACTTCGTGATCTGCTCCTTCTGCCCGCGGATGCTCGACTTCCACCCGGAAGCGGTGCCGGTGCCCTACAACCACTCGAACCTCGACTCCGACGAGGTGCTCTACTACGTGGAGGGCAACTACAAGGCGCGCCGGGGCATCGACGTCGGGTCGGTGAGCCTGCACCCCCAGGGCATCCCGCACGGCCCGCACCCGGGCACCGTCGAGAAGGCCCTCGGCGCCACCTACACCGACGAGCTGGCGGTCATGTGCGACACCTTCCGCCCGCTGCACCCGACAAAGGCCGCGCTCGAGCTCGACGACCCCTCCTACCCCGCGTCGTGGGCCGCCCACGAGTCGACCGCCTCGACGACGAACGGGCG
>CAZXGT010000100.1:2314-4150 GCA_964639935.1 uncultured Phycisphaeraceae bacterium | reverse complement strand
CATGCATCTTCGCCATACGCTATCCGTCTTCGCGCTCGCAACGGCGGCCGGCTCAGCCCATGCGGGCATGATGCTCGTTGACATCTCCGGGGGCGTCGCGCTCTCGGAAGTGGTAGGCAATCAATTTCGCGTCCGCGACAAGCTCTTTACGATTCAATCGTTCTCATCGCCGCCCAACCAGTTTGATGCCTCACAACTCACGATCCTGCCGTTCGTCGCGGGCAACCCGCTCGCGGGTATCGGATTCGACATCACCGGCGCGATGCAGGACTTTGTTCGCGGCGACGAGTTCATCAGCGATTTCACCCTCGAGTACACCGTTGAGATCGTCGACGATCCCGGCACCCCGAACGTGGACGAGAGCGAGTGGTTCATCACGGACAACACGCTGAGCTTCAACGGCACGTCGGGCGGCGAGCCGGGCTCGCTCGTCCGGGTGAATGAAACGGTGTTCAACTTCGAGACCGGGGAGCTCATCGGCCAGAAGGAAGTCTTCGACATCGTTCGCGAGAGCGATGGCGTTCAGGAGACCCAGCTCCAGGACATGCTCGAGTTCGATCCAATCAGGAAGCTGCAGATCGTGAAGGACGTCGAGCTGTTTGCCGCCACCGATTGCTGCGACGCCACGATCTCGTTCATCCGGCAATCGTTCAGCCAGATCCCGACCCCGGGAACCGCCACGTTGCTCGCGGGCGCAGGGCTCGGCTTGACGGCGCGGCGTCGTCGCTGAGCCGAGGAGCCCGGAGGAGAGAACGCAACGGCCGCCAGCCCCTCCCCCGGGCCGGGCGGCCGTCTGCTTTTTGGCATCTCGCACTGCTGCTTGTGACGCCTCCACCCTCCCCGTAGCATCCGCCACATGCCACGGACGGGCCTCACTCTGACCGCCATCGCGCTCGTCGCCGGTCTCGCCGGCGCGGCGCTCGCTCAGAACGATCGCGAGCCAATCGACGCCCAACTGGACGGCCGGACGCTCGCCGGGCTGCTCGTCGATGCGCCGCTGCAGCCGCACGACGTGTCGCTCGAGGCGTCGCAGGTCGTCGCGTGGGACGAGGACGCCACCCGCCGTCTGCTGCTCGATCGCGACGTCGAGATCGCCATCGGCCCCTACCGCTTCCGGGCCGCGCGGGCGGCGGTGTGGATCGAGAAGATCGAGCTGCCCGACGAGATCGGCGGGGGCGAGGCGACGCAGCTGGCGATCTACTTCGACCGGGTCCGAACCCCCGGCGCGGCGCCCGCGGTGAGCCAGTCGGCCGAGCGCCTCCTCGTGACCGCTCTTGTTTCGGGCGACCTGCGGGTCCGGGCGGATGTCTTCGATCGTGGCCGACCCTTCGGGCCGTTCCTCGGGGACGCGGAGTACCGGCTCTCCCAGCGGCTCGCGCAGCTCATCGAGAGCGATCCCGACTTCGTCGCGTCGACTTTCGACCGCGGCGGGTGGCGACCGCCCCCCGGGTACCGGCTCGACCTGATCGAGACGCCGGAGAAGACCGGCCTCGAAGCCGCCGAACCCACGGCCCCCTACATCCCCGAGCGGGCCGTCGTCACCTTCTCGGGTCCCGACCGCGTGCTCGTCACGGGCGAGCAGGAGAACGCGCTGGTGATCTCCGGCGGGGTCGCGGTGCAATACCAGAACGTCGCGGCCGACGAACGGCTGCATCTCTCGGCCGACAGCGCCGTGGTCTTCCTGAAAGGAAGGGATCTCGAGAAGCTCGACGGGTTCCAGCCCGAGGAGATCCTGGGCGTGTACCTCGAGGGCGGGGTCGTGGCGACCGACGGCGAGTACACGATGCGCGGCCCCCGGATGTACTACGACCTCGAGGCCAACACGGGCGTGGTGCT
>CAZXGT010000100.1:0-2214 GCA_964639935.1 uncultured Phycisphaeraceae bacterium | reverse complement strand
TTCAAGGGCGAGGTGGAAGGCTCCCGCGCGCCCCGGCTGAGCTTCCGCACCCGCAACGGCGACCCTATCGTCTATTCGCGATGGGATCTCTTCGGCGTGCTCGGTCAGGAGCCGCCCTCCGGAGTCGGCGTCGACTTGCTCGCGGACTACTACTTCAACCGCGGCCCCGCGACCGGCGTCGAGGCGCGCTGGGCCACCCTCGAGAACAACGGTGAGTTCTTCGCCTACTACTTCCGGGACGACGGCGAGGATCAGCTGGGCTCCGGCGCCGAGATCGACCGCAACGACGCCGACCGCGGCGCGATCCTCGCCGAGAATCGCTGGCGGCTCTCGAGCGAGTGGACGCTCTTCTCGGAGCTGGCGACCGTATCGGATCCGGCGTTCTTCGACGCGCTCTTCGAGGAAGTCGCCGACACGCGGCGCGAGCTTCGGACGGGCGCCGTCCTGCGAAGGCTCCGCGACGACGAACTCCTGGCGATCGAGCTCTCCGGCTCTCTCGACGACTTCACGCCGAACGAGTACCTGCTCCAGAGCCGCGGGTATCAGGTCGAGCGACTGCCCGAGGTTCGGTACGACACGATCGACGCGCAGCTCGGCGAGACCGAGCTCTTCGGCGGCGCGATCACTCACTTCAGCGAGACGCGCGCCGGCGTCGTCAGGGCGCGGTTCACCGAAGAAGAGGCCGAACAGTACGGACTGGACACCCCGCTGCTCGCCCAGCGAGGCCTCGGGCTCAATCCGAACCAGTCGCCGGGCGACGCGCTCGACGCCGCGGGCTTCCCGGAGCGCGAGGTCGCTCGCTTCGATACCCGGCACGAGTTCTCCGCGCCGATCCGCAAGGGCGCCTGGACGCTGACCCCCCGAGCCGTCGCCCGCTTCACCGCATGGGACGACGACTTCGAGGGTTTCAGTCCGAACGAAACGGACGACGCGCGGTTCTGGGGCGCGCTCGGCGCCGATCTGACGACGAGCTTCGTCCGGCTCGATGATCAGATCTCGAGCGACTTCTGGGATCTCAACCGCCTGCGACACGTCGTCGAGCCGAGGCTCAGCCTCTGGTGGGCCGACACCACCATTCAGAGCGAGGATCTGCCGACCTACGACGAGGGCGTCGAAGGGATCGCCGAGGGCGCCGTGCTGACGCTCGGCGTCAAAAACACCTGGCAGACCAAGCGAGGCGGCGTCGGCGCCCTGCGGAGCGTCGACTGGATCACGCTCGACGTGAACTACGTCAGCTCCTCGGGCGACTCCCCCGAACCGGCACGCCTGGGCCGCGTCTTTGACGGACGCCCGGAGCTCGCCTCGCGCGGCGAGCTCATCGAGGCCGACGGCGTGATGTGGCTGACCGACGCGGTCGCGCTCACCGGCGCCGGCGTCTACGACCTCGATGAAGACAGCGGCACGTACGCCAGCGCCGGGTTCTTCGTGGACCACGGCGTCGGGTTCTCGACCTTCGCCGACCTGCGTTACATCGACCCGCTCGACTCGACCCTCCTGCACGCGGGCGCGTCCTACCGCCTCACCAGCAAGTACGCGCTCGAGGCCCACGCGCTCTACGACCTCGAGGACGAGGAGTTTCAGGCGACCAGCGCATCGATCAGCCGCCGCTTCCCGCAGTGGACCGTCCGCGTCGGCCTCAGCTACGACGATCTGCGCGACGACACGAGCGTCTCTGTCGTCCTGCGTCCCGTCGGGCTCGGCTCGCCCGACGAGCAGCGCCTCGTCATCTTCCCCGAGGAGCGCGAGTTCCGCGCGCCGGAGTCGGCGCCGCTCGCCGCCCCGCGACGCTTCGGCGGTTAGTCCTTCGACCCCGCGTCGGATCGCGTCAGCTCGTGCAGCCGGATCGCAAAGAGCCCCGCCGCGAGATCGACAGCGAAGTGGATCGCCATCACAGGCCAGAGCGCTCCGCACCACACGTAGAGCCCGCCGAGGGCGAACGCGAGCCCGCCCACCTTGATCGCGGATCGCGGCCCCTGGTACAGGTGCGCAACGCCGAAGATCGCGCTCGCGAGCAGCGCCGCGAGCGCGAGGCCCATCGGGTCCGTCCCCGTCAGCCGCGCGAAATACCAGATCAGAAACCCGCGGTAGATGATCTCCTCGCCCACGCCCGCGGCGATGCAAACGCCCGTCCAGTGCGGCAGGTCAGCACGCTCCCGCGGGACGATCGGCGCCTCTCGCAGAAGCTCCCGCAGCGCCTTGCGACGCGTCTGGCGC
>CAZXGT010000099.1:0-8413 GCA_964639935.1 uncultured Phycisphaeraceae bacterium | reverse complement strand
ACGGCTCTGAAGCGAGTCGCGCCGCTCCTCGAGGTTCGCGAGAGTTTGCTCAAGATTGGCGCGAGCTTCGGCGCCGACCTCGTCCATCCGGGTCCGGAGGGCGTCGATCCGCTCGTCGGCGGCGTCGAGACGCTCCTCCATGGTGCGGCGGAACTCGGCGACCTGCGCCTCGGTGTACTCGCCCGCGGCGTTCATGGCCTCTTCGGTCTCCCGCTGGACGTCGGCCGCGGAGGTCTCCTCAGGCGGGTCTTGTGGAAAGAGCTCGTCGTTGTCATCGCCGCCGCAGCCGGCGAGCGCGACGGCGCCGACGGTCGCGAGAGTCATCCAGAGTTTCGTGCGCATGGTCAGTATCCTTTCATCAGAGCTGGCGTGGCCGGTTGGGGTCCCGGCTCCTCTACGCCAAGCGAAGGTCAAGCGTTCAATCAATATCGAATGGTACCCGCGTCGTGAGGCTTCCGCCGAAGATCCGCCGTGAGACGGGTTTCATGAGGTCTTCACGGGCTTGTCGCTCCCGCGCACGACAATTTGCTCGTAGCGATTCGCAACGTCTGTCCGACGAGTCGCGTTCCATTCGCTTTGAAAGGAAACTTGTCCATGAGCAGAATTCAACCCAATGAAACGACACGATCCACTGAGAACAGCCGCGGGATGCTCCGCTCGCGTTTCACGATCGGATCCGCAATCCTCGGCGCGGCTCTCTTCGCCGGGGTCGGTTGCAACACCACAGAAGGCGTGGGCGAAGACATCTCTGCCACCGGAGATGCGATCGACGAGACAGCCGAAGACGCGCGAGAGTAGCCTCGGCGAATCACAGATCTCACGGGCCGTTTCGCAGACCGGTCGGCCCGCCGCTTGACGGGTTCCTCTGGGGGATCCATTGCTTGAAAGACCAATGCTCGAAAGGAGCTTCAGATGCTTGGCTGGGCCATAGCGTTCTTTATTGTCGCGTTGATCGCCGCGCTGTTTGGTTTCGGCGGGATCGCCGCCGGCGCCGCGCAGATCGCGCAGATCCTGTTCTTCATCTTCCTCGTGCTGTTCGTGATCTCCCTGATCGTCGGGCTCGCCCGGGGTCGCAAGACCGCGGCGCCCTGACGCGTCGTCGCCATCACGAGACCAAAGGCCTCTCCCGCCAGCCGCAGGCCGCGGGCGGAGGCTTTTTCATGCGATCGCTTGACAGGAGCTGATCCGTTCCTATTGTCTTCCCGTCATGAACGCAGTCACGATCCATCGCCATCATCACCACGCTCACGCGGATCCCCCGCGCCGGTGATGCTGATGGTCTGACGGAAGCTCGCTTCCCACGACGACGCAAACGCCGGCTTCGGGCCGGCGTTGTTCGTTTTGGGGCCTCTCCACCCAAGCGACGCGTCGGTCCGAGCCGGATCTTTCAGGAGCTCGACCGATGCCCGAACTGACGATCCCACAGCCCGATTCTTCAAGCGCCGAACGGACGCCCCGATCAACGTCCCCCGTCCGGCTCGCCCTGCCCAAGGGCCGAATGCACGAGGAGGTCGTCCGTCTCCTTGACGAAGCCGGCGTGCGCCTCGGGCTCTCAGCCCGCGGGTACCGCCCCTCGATCTCGCTCGAACGCTTCGAGGTGAAGGTTCTCAAGCCGCGAGCGATCGTCGAGATGCTCGCCGTCGGCGCCAGGGACGTGGGCTTTGCCGGCGCCGACTGGATCCGCGAATCCGAAGCCGACGTCGTGGAACTGCTCGATACGGGCCTGAACCCCGTCCGGCTCGTCGCGGCGGCGCCCGAGGAACTCCTCGAGCAAGGCGAGCTGCCTGATCGCCCGGTGCGCGTCGCGACCGAATACGTCGGGCTCGCCAAGCGGTGGATCGCCGATCGCGGGCTTGAGGCCAGCGTGCTGCGCTCCCACGGCGCCACGGAGGTGCTCCCGCCCGAGGACGCGGATCTCGTGATCGACAACACCGCCACCGGCGCGACGCTCGCCGCCAACGGCCTGCGCATCATCGATGAGCTGATGACCTCCTCCACGCGCCTCTGCGCGTCGCGACAGGCATGGGCCGATCCCGCCAAACGCGAGCGCATCGAGCGCTTTACCACGCTCGTGCAGGGCGTGCTCGAGGCGCGTCGGCGCGTGATGCTCGAACTCAACGTCCCCGAGGCCTCGCTCGAAACCGTGATCGCCGCCCTCCCCTGCATGCGCGAGCCCACCGTCGCGCGCCTCAGCTCCGGCGGCGGGTACGCGGTCAAGGCCGCCATCCGCCGCGAACAGCTCCCCGAGGTCATCGCGCAAGTCAAAGCGCTCGGCGGGACGGACCTGATCGTCACCCGCCCCGAGCAGATTGTGATCTGACCTATGACCACCCTCGCCACAACGCAGACGACCGATGAAACGAGGTTCCAGCCGGCGAAGCGGGTCAGCGGCGTGCGCCCCTATCGCGCGCCCGAGCGGGACGACCGCATCGACCTCCGGCTCGATTCCAACGAGGGACCCCGCGGCTCGCGGCGCGTGCTCGAAGCGACGCGGATCGACGCCGAGACGCTCCGCCGATACCCGGACGCGTCCGCCCTCGAGCGACGGATCGCGGCCCGATGGAAGATCGATCCGGCGCGCGTCGTCGTCACCGCGGGCGGCGACGACGCGATCGACCGCGTCTGCCGGGCGACGCTCGAGCCCAGCCGGGAGCTCGCGACCCACGCGCCGTCCTTCGAGATGATCGCGCGGAGCGCGTCGCTCGCCGGCGCCCGCGTCCGGGCGGCGCCGTGGCTCCGCGGCGCGTTCCCCGAGGCGGATCTCGTCGGCCTGATGAGCGAGCGAACCGGGCTGGTCGCCCTCGTGACGCCCAACAACCCGACGGGAAGCGAGATCCCGCCCGCCGCCGTCCGCCGCATCGCCGACGCCGCGGCCAAGCGCGGCGCGATGACCCTCCTCGACGCGGCCTACGGCGAGTTCGCCGCCGCCGACGCCGGAGAGGCGATCCTCGATCACCCGTCGGTGTTCATCGTTCGAACCTTCTCCAAGGCGTTCGGTCTGGCGTCGCTGCGGATCGGCTGCGCCATCGCTCCGGACGCGCGTGCGGCCCAGTGGCTTCGCGCCGCCGGCGGGCCGTACCCCGTCAGCGCCGTTGCGCTCGCCGCGGCCGAGGCGGCCCTCGAGGACGACGCGCTCGCCGAGACCGAGCGGTTCGTGAGCCGGATCCGGACCGAGCGACGGGCGCTCACGCAGTTGATCCGTCAGCTCGGGGGCCAGCCGCTCGAGAGCGGCGCCAACTTCATCGCCGCGTTCGTCGATGACGCGGCGCTCGCCCGCGACGCCCTCGCGTCCCTCGGGATCAGCGTGCGAGCCTTCACCGACGGCCCGATGGACGGCGCGCTGCGGATCACGCTCCCGGGCGCCGAGCCGGAGTTCGAGCGACTCCGCGGCGCGCTGCGCTCGGCGATCTCGCCCGAAGCGGTTCTCTTTGACATGGACGGCGTCCTGGCCGACGTGACGGGCTCCTACCGCGCGGCGATCGTCGAAACGGCGCGATCCTTCGGCGCCGACGTCGCGCCGGAGGACGTCGCGCAAGTCAAGAACCAGGGCGACGCCAACAACGACTGGATCGTCACGCAACGGCTCATCGAGGCCGCTCGCGGGTCGGCGCCAACGCTCGAAGAGGTCACCGATCGATTCCAGTCGATGTATCTCGGCGACGACGGACGCGGCGGCCTGCGCGAGCGAGAGCGCCTGCTCGTGAGCCCGGAGGCGCTCCGCGATCTGGCCAAACGCAAGAAGATGGCGATCGTCACCGGTCGCCCTCGCGCCGAAGCGACGTGGTTCCTCGATCGCTTCGGGCTCGAGGATCTCTTCCCCGTTGTCGTCGCCCAGGAGGACGCGCCCGCCAAGCCGAGTCCGGCGGGGCTCCGGCTCGCGATGGAGCGGCTCGACGCGCGGTCGGCGTGGATGATCGGCGACACCGTCGACGACGCCAGCGCGGCCCGCGCGGCGGGCGCCGTGGCGATGGGCGTCGGTGATGACGAGGCGAGCCGGGCGGCGCAAGGCAGCGCGGGCTGCGCGCGCGTGACGACGAGCGTAGAGCAGATTCTGGAGGTCCTGCGATGAGCCAACGAACGGCGACAAGCGGCCGCAAGACGGCCGAGACGGACGTGCGCGTCCGGGTGAACCTCGACGGCGCCGGCGAGTGTGAGGCCCGGACCGGCCTGGGATTTCTCGATCACATGCTCGCGGCGCTCGCGAAGCACTCGCGGATCGATCTCCGCGTCACGTGCACGGGCGATCTCCACGTCGACGATCACCACACCGTCGAGGACGTCGCACTCACCATCGGATCGGCGATCGCCGAGGCGCTCGGAGACAAACGAGGCGTTCGCCGCTTCGGCTCGGCCTGCGCCCCGCTCGATGAGGCGCTCGCGCGGGTCGTGGTCGATCTCTCCGGGCGCCCGCACGCGACGGTCAATCTCCAGCTCGAACGCGAGATGATCGGCGAGGTCGCTACCGAGAACATCGCCCATTTCTTTGTCTCCCTCGCGATGAGCGCGCGCCTGACGCTGCACGCGGACGTGCTCCGAGGCGCCAACGACCACCACAAGGCGGAGGCGACCTTCAAGGCCCTCGCGCTCGCGCTACGCGACGCCGTCGCCATCGAGAACGCCGACGCCGGCGTGCCGTCGACCAAGGGAGCGCTGTGATGCGAGCCACGATCGTCGACACCGGCGTCTCGAACACGGCCTCCGTCCGAGCCGCGATCCGCCGGGCGACCGGCGCCGAACCCGCGCTGACCACCGACCCTCGAGATGTCGAACGCGCCGAGCGACTCGTCCTGCCCGGCGTCGGCTCCTTCGCCGCGGGCATGGCGGCGCTCGAGCGCTGCGGGCTCGTCGGCGCCCTCCGGCGGCGCGCTCTCGACGGGCGCCCGACCCTCGCGATCTGCCTCGGCATGCAGGCGCTCTGCGAGCGATCAGAAGAATCCCCCGGCGTCCGCGGGCTCGGCGTCATCCCGGCCCGGGCGACGCGTCTCTCGGGCGCCGGCTTGTGCGTGCCCCACTTCGGCTGGAACGAGGTCGCGCCCTCGTCCGAGATGCGCGGGCTCGAGCCCGGCCACGCCTACTTTGCGCACTCCTACCGCGTCGAGCGAGCGCCCGAGGGATGGGCGGCGGCCACGTGCCTCCACGGCGGCGGGTTCGTCGCGGCGCTCCAGCGGGGCGACGTGCTCGCGTGCCAGTTCCACCCCGAGCTCTCCGGCCGGTGGGGCGCGCGGCTTATCGAACGATGGCTGCGGTCGGAGATCAGAGAGGAGGCGACGGCGTGATCGCCTCCGACACGAAGCTGACCAAGCGCATCATCCCGTGCCTGGACGTCCGCGACGGACGCGTGGTCAAGGGTGTGCGGTTCGCGAATCTGCGCGACGCGGGCGATCCGGTCGAGCAGGCCGCACGCTACGAGGCCGACGGCGCCGACGAGCTCGTGATCCTCGACGTCTCCGCGACGGCGGAGGGGCGCGGCGCCTGCCGCCGCACCGTGGCGAGCGTCCGCGAGCGCCTCGGCGTCCCCCTCACCGTCGGCGGCGGCGTGCGCACCATCGACGACGCGCTCGCGCTGCTCTCGGTCGGCGCCGATCGCGTCGCCGTCAACACCGCCGCGGTCGAGCGACCGGCCCTCCTCGCGGAACTCGCCGAGCGGGTGGGCGTGCAGTGCGTGGTCATCGCGATCGACGCCGCGCGGCGCGAGAGCGCGGACGGCTGGGAGATCGTGACCCGCGCCGGCACGCGCCGGACCGGGATCGACGCCGTCGCCTGGGCCCGAGAGGCCGAGCGGCTCGGCGCCGGGGAGATCCTGCTCACCAGCTTCGATCGCGACGGCTCGCAGCAGGGCTACGACCTCGAGCTCATCCGGTCGGTCCGCCGAGCGGTGAATCTCCCGGTGATCGCCTCCGGCGGGGCCCGCACGGCGAAAGACCTCGCGTCGGCGTTCGATGCCGGCGCCGAAGCCGCGCTCGCCGCGTCCATCTTCCACGACGGCGCGACGACGGTGCGAGAGATCAAGCAATCGCTCGGCGCGCTCGGCGTCCGGGTCCGTTTCCAGGAGGCAGAGTCGTGATCGTTCCTTCGATCGACATTATGGATGGGTCGGCGGTGCAGCTCGTCGGCGGAGAAGAAAAGGCGCTCGACGCCGGGGACCCGCGGCCGATCGCCGCGCGATTCGGCGCCGTGGGTGAGATCGCCGTGATCGATCTCGACGCCGCCATGGGCCGCGGCGAGAACGCGGAGCTGATCCGCGAGCTGCTCGAGCTGGCGCCCTGCCGCGTCGGCGGCGGGATTCGCGACGAACGCCGGGCCGTCCGGTGGCTCGACGCCGGGGCGCGGAAGGTCATCCTCGGGACCGCTGCCCGGTCCGAGATTCTCAAGAACCTCCCAACCGACCGCGTGATCGCCGCGCTCGACGCCCGGGACGGCGTCGTCGTCGACCAGGGCTGGACCCGGTCCACCGGCGCGAGCGTCGAAGAGCGCATCGACGAGCTCAAGGACGTCGTCGGCGGGTTCCTCATCACCTTCGTCGAGCGCGAAGGGCGGATGGAGGGCCTCCCGATCGAGCGCGTGCGCGCGCTCGTGCAGCGAGCCGGGCCGGCGAGCGTCACCGTCGCCGGCGGCGTTCGCGAGCCTCGCGATGTCGCGGCCGCCGATCGCGTCGGGGCCGACACGCAGGTCGGCATGGCGCTCTACACCGGAGCGTTCGATCTCGCCGAGGGGTTCGCGGCGCCCCTCGTGAGCGATCGCCCCGACGGGCTCTGGCCGACCGTCGTCGTCGACGAGCGCGGCGAAACGCTCGGCCTCGCGTACTCGAGTCTGGAAAGCCTGCGCCGCGCGATTCTGACGCGCCGCGGCGTCTACTACTCGCGCTCGAGGCGCGGCCTGTGGGAGAAGGGCGCCACAAGCGGCGACACCCAGGAGCTGCGCTCGGTCGCGGTCGATTGCGATCGAGACGCGCTGCGCTTCGTCGTCCGCCAGAAGGGCCGCGGGTTCTGTCACACCGGGAGCGCGACCTGTTTCGGCGGCTTCGCCGGCCTGACGAAGCTCGACGAGACCCTCGCGTCGCGCGCCGCGTCGGCGCCCGAGGGGTCTTACACCAGGCGGCTTCTCGATGACGACGTGCTGCTCGCGAGCAAGCTCCAGGAGGAAGCGGCGGAGCTCGCCGAGGCGCGCACGCCGAGCGAGGCGGCGCGCGAAGCGGCCGACCTGATCTACTTCGCCCTCACCGCGGCGCGAGGGAAGGGCGCCTCGCTCGCCGACGTGGCGCAAGTGCTCGATCGCCGGGCGCTCGCGGTCACCCGCCGCCCCGGGAACGCGAAGCCCGCCCTCGAGGAGACGACGCCATGAACGCCGCCGGCGTGCGACTCCCGCGGCGATCCCCGGCGGAGATCCTGAGCGGCCGCGCCGCTCGCCCCGTCGTTCCAGACGAGGCCGCGCAGGCGGCCGAGCGGATCGTCCGCGACGTGCGCGATCGAGGCGAGCCGGCTGTGCGCGAACTCGCCGAACGCTTCGGCGAGCGCGCGCCGGGACAGCCGCTCGCGCTCGGCCGCGACGCGATGAGCGCGGCTCTCGAGCGCATCGATCCGGCGGATCGCGCGTCGCTCGAGCGCGCCGCCGAACGCATCCGAACCTTCGCCCAAGCGCAGCGAGCCGCCGTGCGGGACATCGACGTCCCAACGCCCGGCGGGCGCGCGGGCCACACCGTGATCCCCGCGACCAGCGCCGGCTGCTACGCCCCCGGCGGGCGGCACCCGCTCCCGTCCTCGGCCCTGATGACCGCCGTCACGGCCAGAGCCGCCGGCGTCGAGCGGGTTGTCGTCGCGTCGCCCGGCGCCTCCGACCTCACGCTCGCGGCCGCGGCGATCGCGGACGCCGATGAGTTCCTCGCGGTCGGCGGAGCCCACGCCGTCGCGGCCATGGCATTCGGGATCGACGGTCTCAACCCCGTCGACGTCATCGTCGGGCCGGGCAACTCCTATGTGACGGCCGCGAAAAACATCGTCTCCGGCGTCGTCGGGATTGACATGCTCGCCGGGCCGAGCGAGCTGCTCGTGATCGCCGATGCGTCCGCAAGCGCAGAGATCATTGCGGCTGATCTCCTCGCTCAGGCCGAGCACGACGTCGAGGCCGCCGCCATGCTCGTGACGACCGACGCCGGGCTCGCGGACGCGGTCGACGCCGAGATCGAGCGTCAGCTCGTGACGCTCGACACCCGCGAGACGGCCTCAGCGGCGCTCGCCAACGGCTTCATCTGCGTCGTGGGCTCGCTCGAAGAGGCCGCGAGCGTCGCCTCGGCCGTGGCCCCCGAGCACCTTGAAATCCTGACCGAGCGGCCTCGGGAGATCGCGGCGATGGTCCGGCACGCCGGGGCGGTCTTCCTCGGCTCGCGATCGGCGGAAGTCATGGGCGACTACGGCGC
>CAZXGT010000098.1:3919-8450 GCA_964639935.1 uncultured Phycisphaeraceae bacterium | reverse complement strand
TGACCATGTCGAGCGACCACCGCGTCATCGACGGCGCCATGGCCGCCGAGTACCTGAGCACCCTCAAGGGCCTCCTCGAGGCGCCCGCGACCCTGCTCGTCTGAGTTCGGTAATATCCTGCCGGCAAGGGAGTAAGAAGAATATTCGTTTTTTTTTTTTTGACCGGTTTGCCTCCGGGTAGTACCTTCAGACACCATGAAGTCCGTCGCGTCGTACGAATCAAAGTGCGATCCGGATTTGCGTTCCCCGATCCCACGATCGAATCTCGCCGCTCACGTGGCGGTGGCGCTGCCGCCGCTCGTCGGGGCGGTGTTCATGCTCGCCGCGTTCGCGAAGCTCATCCGCCCGGAAGCCACGCTCGATGCGTTGGCGTGGTCCGTCGGCTCTCCGCTCGCCATGCCGTTGCTCGTCATGCTGATCGCGTTCGAGGCCGTCGTTGGGTTGTTGCTGATCTGCTCGTTCGCCACGCGCGTTGCGGCGCCGGTCGCCGCGGCCGCGCTGCTGGTCTTCAGCGTCTTCCTCGTCCTGAAGCATCTGTTCGGACCCGCGGGCGCGTGCGGCTGCGGAACGGAGTTCATCCTCGGCGATTCGATGGCGTCCAGTCTGACCTTCAACCTCGTCCGGAATGGGCTGCTGATAGTTTTTCTGCTTCCCGCAACAGTACGGAGCGTCAGAGAAATCAGACGCCATGCAATCGACTGACACGTTGAGGCGATGTGCTCCGGGATCGGCGCATTCCCTCACTCCACTCGGGAGATCCCGTGTGACGAACTGGAGAAGACGTGATGGATAGCCCCGACGAGAGATCATTACACCGAACAAGGCTCGGCGCTGCGTGCGTGGCAGTAGCCATGCTCGCGATCGGGTCAGTGGCGATCGCCAACGGAAACGCCCATGGTGACTGTGAAAACTGTCATGATGACGAGCCGACTCTATGTCATACAGTTGAGTGCAGTTCCAACCAGGTATGCAGCGGCGATGAGGGTGTCTACACCAAGCCCGACGGGTCGCAGGGCCGATGGGTAGAGGCAGAATGCGTTGACAAGGAGGAGGTCCAATAAGCTTCTGAAGCCAGTATGAGTACCGGCGGGCGTCTCGGAGAAAGTCCAAACGCCCGTATTAGGAGTCAGGCAGCGTTCTCAGGGGAAGTGTGATGATGAATCTCCAAGGGATACCGTCGCGACAGCGGGTCGGCTTGGTCATGGCAGGCGTCGTCTGCGTCGCAAGCCTTGCCCTTGCCCTATGGACGTTCTGGCCGGCGGGCGCCGATCGCTCAGCGCCTCCCCCGGTCGCTCCGCTCGCGGACGCCGTAGCGATCGACGACTCGGCGCCCCGCGCCGATGACGCTCATCGGATCATCAGTCGTCCGGACGCGGCCGCCGTCATCGAGCGGGCCATGGACGCCGGACTCGCCTTGCTCGACCTGTCGCCCGCCGAGGAGCGCCGTGTCGCGCAGCTCGCGACCGATCGCCTGCGTCTGTTCCTGGCGCCGTCCCGGGAGAGCTACCTCGCCCACCTCAAGACCGCGATCGGACCCGAAGCCGCGGCCGCCGTGAGCGATCAGCAGATCGAAAACTACTTGGGCAAGGCAAGCGCGTTCGCCAGCGCGCCGGTCGATCTTGATGGAATCGTCGTTCGACCGCAATACGCCGCTGGCATCCTTGTGAATTCCCTAAGCAGAGGTGGCGGTTCTACATACAACAGGGGCCACCAGCCCTACACCGACATCGCAGACCCCGAAGACGAGGAGGCCGACGTCGTGGACGTGCTCGTCCCGATGATCGTCTCGAGCCCCATCGAGCCGTACACCGAAGGCAAGGTCTACCTCGTGCTTTCCTTCGTGCGAGACCCGGACTTTGGAGACTGGCGCCCTTGGCGTCACTCCGTCTACGACCCCGCCAACCGCATCGGCGTGCTCCCGTCGCCGTGGATGTAAGAAAGGCGACGTCATGCCGCTCCGCCTCTTTTCATACCGCTCGCCCGCCTTCACCCTCACCGAGCTCCTCGTCTCCATCTCCGTCGTCGCCATCCTCATCAGCCTCCTCGCCCCCGCCCTCCGCGCCGTCAAGGTCAGCGCCGCCGAAGCGCAGTCGCTCTCGCGCATTAGAAACGTCGGCATGGTCCTCGAATTCGCCACCGAAGCCGCCGGCGGCGAATACCCCTTCGCCGAGCCGGGCGAGTGGCACGACGCCACGCCCGACGCCCGCACGCCGCTCGGCACCTTCTCGACCACCGATCCTTGGGCGCCGCGCTACGCCTGGCCCGTCCTCGTCCACGACGTCGCCCCCTGGCGCGAGCACTACGAGACCTGGCTCAGCCCCGGAACCGAACACGACCCCGAAGCCCCGTGGCGCCGCCCGAGCGGCCAGACCCTCTGGCCCTCCTTCGAGTACGCCAACGCCTTCATCGCCGATCCACGCCTGTGGAGCGAAACGATCCCCGAGGAGGAGCTCGATCCCGCAAAGATCGTCACCGCCCAGCGACGCTCAACCCTGCGCTCGCCCTCAGCAAAGGCCCTCTCCTTCGACGCCGACCGCGCCTATCTGCTCCCGCAGGACCGCGTCCGCGCCCCGCGGGCCGTCCTCACCGCCGACGGCGCCGCCGCCCTACGCCGCGACGACGACGCCCGCAGGACCGCGTCCGCGCCCCGCGGGCCGTCCTCACCGCCGACGGCGCCGCCGCCCTACGCCGCGACGACGACGCCCGCCCGCCCGTGCCCAACCCGCTCCGAAGCGGCGAGCCGTGGCTCTACCACGACACCAGGGACGGCCTCGCCGGCCGCGACTTCTGATCCCGCACCTACACTGCGCACGGAGATCACCACCATGCGCACCATCATCACACTCACTCTCTGCGCCCTCTTCGCCGCGACCGCCCGCGCCCAGACCCAGCGCGACATTCCCTTCGAATCACGCTTCGCCGACCTCGTCATCTTCAACGCGAAGATCTGGACGGGCGACCCCGCGAACCCCGAGGCCGTCGCCGTCGCCGTCTCCGGCGACCGCATCCTCCAGCTCTTCGATCGTCCCGGCCGCTTCCAGATGCGCGTCGACGCCGCCACCACGCTCATCAACGCCCATGGCGCCCGCGTCATCCCCGGCCTCATCGACGCCCACGTCCACCTCGGGAACGCCGCACGCGACGCCGCCGCGCTCGACCTCCGCCCCGCCACCAGCAAGGCCGATCTCTTGGACCGCCTCCGCAACCACGCCGCGGACCAGCCCGAAAACGCCTGGATCCTCGGCGCCCGCTGGACGAGCGATTCCTGGCCCAATCCTGCGCCGCCCACCGCCGCCGAGATCGACGACGCCGTCGCCGGCCGTCCCGCGGTCCTCGAACGCATGGACGGCCACCAGATCCTCGCCAGCACGCGCGCCCTCGAACTCGCCAACATCACGACCGACACCCCCGACCCCACCGGCGGCAGGATCGGCCGCGACGCCGAGGGAGAGCTCACCGGCGCCCTCTACGAAGAGGCCGCCGCGCTCGTCGAGAATCTCATCCCGCCGATCTCAGCCGAGCGCACGCGTCGCCTCCTCGCCCAAGTCGCCCAGCACGCCGCCGAAAGCGGCGTCACCCGCGTCGGCTCCATCGACCCTCTCGAAACCATCCGCGACTATCTCATCCCGCTCGCCGAATCCGGCGAACTCCCAATCTCCGTCGCATCCACCATCTACGAGCCGACCGACGACCTCGCCGAGTGGCGGAGCATCCTCGAATGGGCCGCAGCCAATACGAACCCGGCGCCAAGGCTCACCGTCCTCGGCTTCAAGGGCTACATGGACGGCACCCTCGGCTCGCGCACCGCCTGGATGCACGAGCCCTTCCACGACGACCCGACCAATCCTGAAAACACCGGCTTCCCACTCTCGATGGCTGAAAGCTCCAAGCTCGAGAAGCTGATCGAACTCGGCGCCGAGATGGGCCTCCAGCCGATCGTCCACGCCATCGGCGACCGCGCCAACCACGTCGCCCTCAACTGGTTCGCCCAGCTCCCCAAGGAAACCCGCAAGCAGGTCCGCCCCGCCATCGAGCACGCCCAGCACCTCGCCCCCGAAGACGTCGACCGCTTCGCCGAGCTCGGCGTCATCGCCTCACTTCAGCCCCTCCACAAGGCCGACGACGGCCGCTACGCCGAAGACCGCCTCGGCGCCGATCGCCTCGAGACCAGCTACGCCTTCCGCTCGCTCCTCGACTCCGGCGCCACCGTCGCCTTCGGCTCCGACTGGCCCGTCGTCTCCGTGAACCCCTTCCTCGGCATCTGGGCCGCCACCGCCGCCCGCACCACCGAGGGTGAGCCCTTCGTCCCCGAGCAGGCGATCACCGTCAAGGAAGCCCTCAAGGCCTACACCACCGCCGCCGCCGCCAAGCTCTTCGCCGAGGACCGCGCCGGCTCCATTACCTTCGGCAAGCACGCCGACCTCGTCATGCTCGACCGCGACCTCCTGACGATCCCGATCGAGGAGATCAAGGACGTCAAGCCGACGCTGACGGTGGTGGGGGGAGAGATCGTGTTCGACGGGCGGTAATC
>CAZXGT010000098.1:0-3819 GCA_964639935.1 uncultured Phycisphaeraceae bacterium | reverse complement strand
TCAAGCCGACGCTGACGGTGGTGGGGGGAGAGATCGTGTTCGACGGGCGGTAATCGGACTTCAAAGGGTGCCACGACTCGCCGTCTGCGGCGCAGTCGTGCGGGAGCGACATGAAGACCATCGAACCGAATCGACACGCTGAGGCCGCATGGGGCGTCGTTCCAGAGCGTAGGGCCTCAAAGCGTCTCAAGGGTCGGGACGCGCCGCCGGTCGTCTGGCTAACCTTCTTTGCGGGTCTTCTTTGGGATCAAAGACGATGTCTATGAGTGGATCGGGCTCTTCGAGGCGCTCGCGGTGGCCAATGATGCGATCGACAGGAGCATCGGGACATGGGCGGGGCTCGCGTTCGGAGTTCCTATTGAGATCACGATTCACGGCTTTCTTCCGGCATTTCTAGCCGTCGGGCCGCTGTCGCTTTGGCTCAAAGAGTTGGAGAAGCGGGAGCGCGAGCACTGCTGCGCCAGATGCGGCTACCCCATCCACATCGAGGACTACCCGCCCCGCGACGCCTGCGCCGACACGATCTGCACCGAGTGCGGGCTGCGACTGCTGATCGTCCCGGCGAAGAACAAGGGCAAGTAGTTTGGGCGGGTGCCACGACCCGCCGCAAAGCGGCGCGTCGTGACGCAACCAACAGCCGGTCAAGCCGGACTACTCCAGCGGCACCAACGGCGCATACCCCAGCACAATCGTCTTCAACCCCGCCTGCGTGAACGCAATCCGGACCCGCGGGTTCGCCCCCTTCGACAGAATCGCGTCCACCCGACCCACGCCGAAGCGCGGGTGCCGCACCATGATTCCTTCGCGCAGGCCGCCAAGGTCATCCGACTCATCCGGCGCCGGCTCATAGCTCTCCGAATAATCGTCGATCGTCGCGCTCCCGCGGTCCGCCGCTGCCGTCGTGTCGGTGAACGTCACATGCGCCTCGGGCAGCTCCTCGAGGAACCGGCTGCCGATCGTGCGATCCATCATGCCGCGATGCGTGCGGTACGCCGCGCTCGTGATCAGCAGCCGCTCCATCGCGCGTGTCACGCCCACGAAGCACAGCCGCCGCTCTTCCTCGAGCTCCGCGTCCGACTCGCTCGCTCGCGAGTGGGGGAGCAGCCCCTCCTCGAGTCCGATCATCGCCACCGCCTTGAACTCCAGCCCCTTGCTCGCGTGCAGCGTCATCAGCGTCACCGCCCCCTGCGCCGGATCCACAGCATCCGCATCCGCCACCAGCGCCACCGATTCCAGATACGCCCGCAGCATCGCAAGCAGCGGCGGCGCCTCCGCGCTCGCCGACTCGCCCTCCGCCTCCGCCACGATCTCCACCGCCGCATCCGCCTCCGGCACGTACTCCATGTCAAAGTCGTGCGCCGAGCTGATCAGCTCCGCCAGGTTCTCCAGCCGATCCGTGTCCGGTTCCCCCGACTGCAGCGTCTTCTTCCCGTAATGCTTCTCGAGCCCCGACTCCCGCACCACGCGCTCCACCAGCTCCTGAAGCGACCCCGCCGTCTCCACGCCCATCAGCGTGCATCCCTCCCGCCACGAATCAACCAGCGCAACGAACTTCCCCATCGCGCCCTGCGAGCGGCCTGTGATCTCCCCCTCGAGGCTCCCGCCCGCCGCCTCGCGAAGCGCATCGAACAGCGGAATATCCCGCTCGCTCGCCAGCGCCTCCACTCGCGCGAGGCTCGTCTTGCCCAGCCCCCGCGCCGGCTTGTTCACGATCCGCCGAAGCGAGACGTCATCCGCCGGATTCGCCAGCACCCGCAGATACGCCAGCGCGTCCCGAACCTCCTCCCGGTCGTAGAACGCCGTCCCCCGCGCGATCGTGTACGGAGTCCCCGCCGCCCGAAGCGCGTCCTCCATCACGCGCGACAGCGAGTTCACCCGGTAGAACACCGCCATCTCCTTCCACGAGAGCCCCCGCTCGCGCTGCTCCGCCAGCCACCGGCTCACCACCTCCGCTTCGTGCCGCTCCTCCCGACACTTCGCGACCTCCACCCGCTCCCCGCCCTCGCGCGTCGTGTACAGCGGCTTGTCCTTGCGCTTCAGGTTGTTCTTGATCAGCGCGTCCGCCACCCCAAGGATCGGCGCCGTTGACCGGAAGTTCTCCCCAAGCGTGATCACCCGCGCTCCAGGGAACGCCTCCTCAAACTCCAATATGTTCGTGATGTCCGCCCCGCGCCACCCGTAGATCGACTGATCAGGATCGCCCACAACCATGATGTTCGGCGGGCCCCCGTCCCGATTCGCACCCGCGCACAGCAGCCGCGCCAGCTCGAACTGCGCCGCGTTCGTGTCCTGATACTCATCGATCATCAGCCAGCGCCACCGGTCCACGCACTCACGCCGCGCGTTCTGATCCGTCCGCAGCGCCCGAACCGTCAGCAGAAGAAGATCGTCAAAGTCCACCGCCCCCGCCCTGCGCAGCGCCTTCTCGTACCCCGAGTAGATCTTCGCGATCGTCCGCTGATAGAAGTCCCCCGCCGACGCCTCAAAGCCCTTCGCGTCCATCAGCGCGTTCTTCGCGTTGCTGATCCCCGACAGCACCGACCGCGGCGACCAGTTGCTCGTCGACAGGCCCGCGTTCTTGATCGCCCGCTTCACCACCGCGAGCTGATCCTGCGTGTCATAGATCGCATAGTCCGGCTTCAGCCCCGCCGCCTCCGCGTACCGCCGAAGCAGCCGCGCGCACAGCGCGTGAAACGTCGAAACCGTCAGCCCCCGCGTCCGCCCCGGCAGAAGCTGACCCGCCCGCTCGCGCATCTCCGCCGCCGCCTTGTTCGTGAACGTCAACGCCAGGATCGACCACGCCGGCTCACCGTCGTGCACCAGCTTCGCGATCCGCCGCGTGATCACGCGCGTCTTCCCCGAACCCGCAGCAGCTAGCACCAGCGCAGGACCCGCACGGTGCGCCACAGCGGTCCGCTGATCCTCCGTCAGGCCGTCCAGAAGCGGATCCACCGCCGTCGGCTCCGGGTTGCCTTCCGCAAGAAAGTCGGGTACTGTTAGGTTATTCGCTTGGTCCGCCATGCCCTACACCCTAGCCGAGCCGACACCGCCGCGGCGGTTTGCGACAGCCTGCAACACCCCGGCCCGCCAGCGTGTGGACCGAACGATTTTGCGCGGGATTTCGCAACGGCGCAAGTCCCCGATCTCCAAGAAGGTTGCGCCGTTTGCAACAGGGCACGCGACATCTTGTGCACCAGAAATAGTGCAGAAGGGGATTGAAAGCACATCATGTAGCGGTAGAGTGCCTTTCGTCGCCAATCACAGGCGCACCACTGCCAGGACGCCCGCGACAGACGGGCGCGGCGGATTGAAGCGGGGGCGTGGGGCCCTCGCACGGAAACCGACATGGCGTTCACGCCCGATGCCGCCTCGCGTGCATCCGGCGACGAGCGGCGGTGCAGGAGCCCTCGCCGATGGCTGTCCTCTGCGATACACAAATCCGCGAACTCATCGGGATCGAGCCCTTCGCGGACGGCGCACGACGCCCGGGCAAGGTCTCCTTCGGCGTCACCAGCTACGGCTACGACGTCCGCGTCGGATCGCGCTTCCGCATCTTCACCCCCACGCCCCTCTCCGGCGGCATCGCCGTCGTCGACCCCAAGAACTTCTCCGACGAGCTCATGGTCGAGGTCGACACCGCCGACCGCGGGACCGACCACGTCGTCATCCCGCCCAACAGCTTCGCCCTCTGCGAGACCGTCGAGACCTTCGACATCCCCCGCGACGTCCTCGTCCTCTGCGTCGGCAAGAGCACCTACGCCCGCTGCGGCCTCATCGTCAACGTCACCCCCCTCGAGCCCGAGTGGCGCGGCAAGGTGA
>CAZXGT010000097.1:0-8548 GCA_964639935.1 uncultured Phycisphaeraceae bacterium | reverse complement strand
ACGCCGCCCGCCTTGAGCGAGAGGATGAAGATCGGGGCCGAGCCGTCGGCCTTCTGGAATCGCTCAATCATCTGTTCCCGCACCGCCTGTGGCGTTCCGCCGTGAAGCAGCAGGACGTCGCGGTCCAGATCGTGCCGGAGCATCGCGGCGAGAATCTCTCCCATCTTGCGGAACTGCGTGAACACCAGGGCCTGATCACCCGCCGCGACGACCTCATCGAGCATCTGCACCAGGCGCGTCGCCTTGCCCGATCGCGACGCCTTCGGCGGACGCCCGGCCTGCGGGGTCCAGTCCTTGAGCATCTGCGCGGGGTGGTTGCAGATCTGCTTGAGCTTGATGAGCGTCGCGAGAACGATGCCGCGCCGGCGCACCCCTTCGGACCGCTCGACCTCGCCGAGCATCTCCGACACCGCCTGCTCGTAGAGCGCCGACTGCTCGGGCGTCAGGTGCGCGCTCTCCTTCGTCTCGACCTTCTTCGGAAGATCGGGCACGACCGTCGGGTCCGTCTTCAGTCGCCGCAGCACGAACGGCTGGACGAGCTGGCGGAGCTGGCGCGTGCGGTGCGCGTCGCGCCGGCGCTCCACCGGAAGCGAAAACTTGCGACGGAACCGCGCGGCCGAACCGAGATAGCCCGGGTTCAGGAACTCCATGATCGACCACAACTCGGTCAGCCGGTTCTCGACCGGCGTGCCCGTCAGCGCCACGCGCCGGTCCGCCGGCAGCCCCCGCACGGCCTGGCTCTGCTTCGAGCTCGGATTCTTGATGTTCTGCGCCTCGTCGAGACACACCCGACGCCAGTGGACGCCCGAGAGCGTCTCGAAATCACGGTGAGCGAGCGCGTAGGTGGTGATGACGAGATCCATCTCGCGGGCGCGCTCGGCGAAGGACTCGCCCGAGAGCCGCTCCGGGCCGTGATGCACGATCGTGCGCAGGCCGCTCGCGAACTTCATCGCCTCGCGCCGCCAGTTGCCCACGACCGAGGTCGGCGCGACCACCAGCGTCGGCGCGGGGAGGGCCGAGTCCTTCCTGCGCTCATAGAGGAGCAGCGCGATGAGCTGAATCGTCTTGCCCAGACCCATGTCGTCGGCGAGACACCCGCCGAGACCGAGCCGGTCGAGGAACGCCAGCCACGAAAGGCCCGAGCGCTGATAGGCCCGCAGCTCGCCGGCCAGATCGGGCGGCTGATCGATCATCTCGATGCGTCGATCGGTCTCGAGGGAGTCCTGCTCCTCGCCGATGAGCTCGCCCGCCCATCCCGAGGCGCGGACGCCGAGGACCTGCGCGCCGAGATCCTCCTCGTCGGACGCGTAAGCCAGCCGCATCGCCTCCGCGAGCGACATCTGTCCCGACCCGGATTCGTCGAAGACCTTGCGGATCGACGCGAGCTTGTCCTTCTTGATCTCCACCCACTGCCCGCCGACCTTCACCAGCGGCGAGCGCGACGTCGCGAGCTTCTCGAACTCCTCGATCGTCAGCGTGCGGTTGCCGACCGCGATGCGCCACCGGTAGTCGACCAGCGCGTGCAGCCCGAACACGGGCGACTCCGCCCCGTCGCCTCCGTCGCGACGCGCGGCGGCCGCGGGCGGCGCGTCGTCCGTTTCGATATCCAGCAGGAGCCCGAGCCGCGCCCCGGCGCCGCCCCACCACCTCGGATCGACCACCCCGAACCCCTGTTCGCGCAGCGCCGGAGCGAACTCGGTCAGGAACCGGTGCGCTTCGGCGGTCGAAAGCTCGACGCCCGCCGGCTGACGCTCCTCGAGCGCCCGCTCGAGCGGCGAGAAAATCCGCGCCGCGCGACCGATCTCTGAAAGAAGCGTGCGCGGCGGATCCTCGATGCGCCGGCCGTCGACGGTCGCCACGTCCGCCGGCATCGCCCACAGATCCGCCGCGTCGAGCACCACCGCGTCCTGATCCGCCGACTGAAGCGCCAGAGCGAGCGTCCACCGCGAGCGCCGCGTGTCGAGCAGCATGTCGTCCCCCGCGTCGTCCGCGGGCTCGACCAGGCGAAGATGCAGGCGCCACGCGACGTTCTCGCCGCGATCGTCAAGCAAACCGATCCACCGCCGAACCGACCCCAGCAGGTGCGACGCCCGCGGCGCCTCGATGGCCGCCGAGGACGACGCCCCGAGCAGACCCGTCAGCCAGGCGACGTGATCATCCTTACTCGGATCGCGATCCTCGATCGCTTCCTCGACGCGCTCGTCGATCAGCGCCCGACGGGCGTGCGCATCGACGGCCGAGATCAGGAAGGATTCGACGATCGGCCAGACGGCGTGAGCGCGAGCGTCGACCACGGCGCGCACGGCCGGAGGGCACGCGGCCGCGAGCGACGCGGCCGTCTCGGCGGCGCTCGCATCCGACCACCAGGGCATCCAGAACGCCTCGACCGAGCCGCCCGACCGCTGGCGAAGCATCGGCACGACGCGCTGCCTGGCGACGAACGAGCGGGCCAGGCGGGAGGCCGACGCGAAGAACCGCACCGAATCCGCGATGAGCAGCGAGGGATCGGGATCGTCGTCCCGCTCGGCGCCGAGACGGTCGCGCTGGGCCAGCGCGCGATCCTCGAGCGCGTCGAGCAACCTCGCCGCGGGCTCGGCGCCGACACGCGCCGCCGGGACCGACCACGCCTCGAGCGTGCGCGACGAATCGCCCCATTCGGCGCCGCCGAGCGCGTGAACGAGCCGATCGCTCAGCCCGGGGCGCCCGTCCTCGGTCGGCAGCCGCAGCGTGATGCGACCGGCTTCGAGCTCCACCGGCGAGAATTCCGCGAGCAGCTCGCCGAGTTCCCTCTCGCTCAGAACGCTCGGATGAGCGGGCGGCGCGGCGGTCTCCCCGGCACCCTCGATCGAGGGCGGAGGCGTCTCCGGTGGGCGCTCTGCCCAGATATGGAGCGCGTCGTCGGTCCAGTTGGCGTGCACAACCCTCATCGAACGGTCTCTCCCCGGCGCCCTGCGGCTTCCCTGCGCGGCTCGAGCGGACCCGGCCGGTCGCGTGCGACGATCAAGTAGGGGCGGTGGGACTCGAACCCACGACCAGCGGCTTAAAAGGCCGATGCTCTAACCAACTGAGCTACACCCCCTGGTGGTTCACCCGCGCCGCCGCGCCGAGCGAAGGAAGAAAGCATAGCCGCCCCCGCCGCGCTGTTCATGGGGCGAAAGCGGGGAGTTTCGGACGCGTTGGTGCGGACCGACGCCTCCCCTTGCCGAGATAAGAGGTCTATAATCGTCACCCTTTTGCAAGGCAACCGTCACGCTGCAAAGGCTTCTCTCCACACTCGCTCCTCTCTCCGCGAGACGCTGACATGAAGACCGACCAGTCGGACGCCCGTCCCCGCCGGGCCGGTGCTCTCCCCAAGCCGATCGCGCTCGCCCTCTGGCCCTTTGAGAGCGTCTGGTTCGGCGTGACCCTGCTGACCGTGCTGCTGGTCTACATGAGCGTGGGCAGCGCGCTCCCGCCGGTGCGCGAATCGCGGCTCTTTGAGATGACCGAGTTCCAGTGGTTCCACACGCCCGCCTTCGCGGTCATGGTGATTCTGCTGACGCTCAACATCACGGTCGTCACGATCCGCAAGATCCCGTTCAACGTGATCAAGCTCGGCGTGTGGATGATCCACACGGGCATCGTCGCGATGATCCTGAGCACGTGGTGGTACTTCGCCGCCAAGGTCGAGGGCGACGCGCCCGTCATCCGCCGCAACGTCTCGGTGACGACGCCCGCCGGCGAGGCCGCGCTCATGCCCGCCCTCCCGGGCGCCGCCGCCGAGGCCGGGGACTACTCATTCCGCGTCGCCGCCGTCGATCCCGTCTGGCCGATTCTCTCGGGCGAGGACGCCGGCGAGGAGGCCTTCAGCGTCTCGGTGATGGTGACGCCCCCCGAGGGCGCGCCCTTCATCCGGCAGATGCTCGCCGGCTACCCCCAGTACACCGAGGACGTTCTTCCCGGCCGCGGGCGGGCCGTCAGGGAAACGGGCGAGAAGTTCGTCGATCACGATCTCGTCATGAGTCTCGAGCTGGCGCCCCAGGAGTGGTTCCACCTCGCCCAGACGCGAGCGGTCTTCCTCCGCGAGATCGACCCGGCGACCGGCGAGCCCGGCGAGTGGGCGGAGCTCCCCGTCGATCGCCTCCCGCGATACAACGACTACGTCGCTGATCCCAAGAAGGAGCTCTGGCTCGCCGGGGGCGACCCGGTCCCGCCGAGCTCGCCCCTTGACGTCCCGATCCCGGGCGCCGAGGACGCGATCGGCATCGAGGCCCGCGCGACCGGCTTCGTGCGCTACGCCGGGCTCTCTGATCGCATCATCCGCTCGGGCGCCGGCGGCGCGCCGGCGGTTGTGGTCGGGCTGACCAACCCCGAGGGCCGGGAGCGCGTCGTCCAGCTCTCCCCCGATATCGAGACGTTTCGCACGTCCCATGATGACCTCATCGCCGCGGTGCGCCTCGATTCGCCCGAGGACGTCGAGAATCTCCTCGATCGATCGCGCCCGACCGTCACTCTTTCGTCCGCGGGCGACACCGCCGTCGCCCGGGTCGATCGCACCTCCACCGACGATCCCACGCTCGGCTTTGCGCCCATCGGCGACTCCGGCTACGCCTACCGCGTGCGCCTCGTCGCCGACGGCCTGACGATGCCCGACGGCTCCACCCTTTCTTCCGCCATCGTCGAGCTTCGGGCGCCGAGCGGCGACGAGTTCGTGCGCATCGTGAGCGACCGCGAGGGCGGGCTCATCCAGGATCTCGAAACCGAGGCGAACGGCGGCTCGCTTCGCGAGACCGTCGACGAGAACGTTGAAGTCGTCTACACGGCGGGCGACCCGCCGGCGACGCTGACCATCGCGCTCGGTCCCGACTACGAATCCGACGCCGCCGTGCTGCTCTCCTCGACCGGGACCGCCCCAACGCTGATCCCGGCGGCCAAGGGCGAGACGATCAGCCTCCCGGGCGGGGGCAGCGTCCGCGTGCTCGAGCAGTACGGGAGCGCTCGCCTCGAGACGCGACCCTCGATCGTGCCCAAGCGCCAGCGCGACCGCAGCGCCGGCGAGTTCTACTCCATGCTCCGCGTCGCGATCGACGGGCAGCAGCGCTGGATCCCCTTCCACGAGTACGTCTTCGACGGGCCGTCGTACAAGTATCAGGGCAAGTTTCGCTACGAGCCCGCCCGCTTTGAGCTCTCCGACGGCCGCGTCGTTGAGGCGATCTATTCAAGAGAGCGCGAGCGGCTCCCCTCGCGCGTCGTGCTCGAGGACTTCCACCTCCGCGCGCACGTCGGCGGTTTCACGGGCGCCGCGCCCTCGATCCGCGACTGGATCTCCGACGTTCGCTTCGAGACCGAGAGCGGCGAGTGGTCCGAGCTCGTCGAGATCCGCACGAACAAACCGGCGACGTGGGGCGATCTCTCGTTCTTCCAGGCCCGCTGGGATCCGCCGCCGTCGGAGCTCGGCCCGGGCGCGAACATCCAGAGCGGCGGCTTCGCGTTCACCGGCCTCGGCGTCGGAAACCGCGCCGGCGTCAACGCCATGCTCGCCAGCTCCTCGATCAGCGTGCTCGGCATGCTCTACGTCTTCTACGTCAAACCCTCGATCCAGCGCGCCCGGCTCCGGAAGGCCCTCGAGGCCAGCGCGGCCTCCCAGGCCGCTGCGGAGGCGCGCGAACAGACGCCCCAGGATTCCCGGGAAACCCCGGTGGAGGTCGGAGCATGAAACGCTTTGCGCACGTCGTCGTCTGGGCCCTCGCCACACTCGTCGCCAGCGCGGCGCCCGCCCAGACGGTCAAGAACTCCGAGGCCACCGACGCCTTCATCCAGGCGCTTGACACCCGCCCCCTCTCGGTGGTCGCCGTCCACTACGAGGGGCGGCTGACCTCCTTTGACTCCTTCGCCTACAAGATCATGAAGCGCGTCACTGGGGCGGGTGGGTACCTCGATCGCCCCCACGCCTTCACGCTGCTCGACAAGATGATCCGCCCGGAGGCCTACGAGGGCGCCGACAGCGTCTTTGTGCGAAAGAAGCTGCTCCGCAAGCGCATCGCCCAGGCCCTGATGGATCGCCCGGACCTCGCTCAGGAGCGGCTCGATCGCTTCATGGACAGCGGCTTGATCGCCCGTGAGCTGCTCACGCGCGACGCGGACGTGGTCGCCCTCATCAGCACGCTCAAGGCCGACAACATCCGCACCGCTCAGCACGTCGGCGAACTCGAGACGGCCCTCGCGCTCTCGGATCCGCAGATCCTCATCGAGCAGATGCGACTCATCCCGCCCCCCACCGGCGCCCTCGACCGCCAGTGGCATCACATGCTCGAGCTCTTCGGCCCCGCCACCGACGAGACCTGGAGCGAGAGCGGGTCGATCGAGGGGCTCCCCGCCGAGAAGGCCCAGCGCATCAAGCACGCGTGGGCGACGCTCGCCAACGCCTGGAGCATGCACGCCGCTCCGGGCCTGGATCCGGTCGAACAGGCCGAGACCGTCAACGCGGCCTTCGCGGAGCTGGCGCTCGCGCTGCCCGCGACCGCGCCGGAGATCTACCCGAGCCGCACGAAGCTCGCATGGGAATCGTGGTACTTCAACTGGGGCCACATGACGTGGGTCTGGATGATCTACATGCTCGCGATCGCGCTGCTTCTGATGGCGGTGGTCTACAAGTGGCCCGCCGCCCGCGGGCTGGGTCTCGGGATCTTCCTCGGCGCGACGCTCCTGCACACGATCGCCGTTGGGCTCCGGTGGTACGTCGCCGGTCACTGGCCGAACTCGAACATGTTCGAGGCCGTCACGACCGCCGCGTGGATGGGCAGCGTCTTCGCCGTGCTGCTCGAGATCGTCGCCCGAAAGACCGCGATGCGCAATCTCTTCGCGCTCGCGGCGAGCGTCTCCGGGGCCGTCGCGCTGATGTGCGCGCACTTTCTGCCGGTCAGCCTGACGCCCGCGATCAGCAACCGCATGCCGATCCTCCACGACGTCTGGCTTTATATTCACACGAACGTGATCATCTTCAGCTACATCCTGATCGCCATGGCGGCCGTCTCGGCGATCGGGTACCTCCTCCTCCGCCTGTTCGGCGCAAAGGCCGACTACGCACGCGGAGGCGGCGCCGGCACGCTCATCGGCATGGGCGCGGCCTCCATGAGCGAGCTCGCGCCGCGGCGTCCCTCGGCCCCCGCCGTCCTCGACGGCGCCACGATGATCCTCATGGAACTCGCCTTCGTCCTGCTCTGGGCGGGCACCATCATGGGCGCCATCTGGGCCGATCATTCATGGGGCCGCCCATGGGGATGGGACCCAAAGGAAGTCTTCGCTCTCAATACGTTCCTCGTCTTCGTGATCCTCGTGCACGTGCGTCTCAAGACGACCGACAAGGGGCTGTGGACCGCTTGGCTTGCCGTGGCCGGCTGCGCGGTCATGGTCTTCAACTGGATCGTCATCAACTTCATCATCTCCGGACTTCACAGCTACGCATGAGCACGCGCGACGGGAGATGGCGGCACGCGCTCGCGAGCGCCTGGCTCGCGGCGATCGCTGTCTCGCTCCCCGCGTTCGCCCAGGACAAGCCGTCGGAGGAAGCGCCCCTGCAGCCTCCCCTCCAACCCTCACCGGCGGCGAGCGAGGATGATGCCGTCGAGCCCCCCGTCATTCGGCTCGCCGCCGACGTCCCCCCGCTGCTGCTTCCGGATGCGACCCCGGCTGAACGTCTGGCTTCCGCCCGCCGACTTCTCGCCGACCGACGTCTCGCGCCCGTGCGCGATGCTCTGCTTGGGGAGAGCGCGGAGGCCGCCGCCGCGGCCCGCCAGGCCATCGCCGAGTCCCCGAGACCCGCCGATCTCTTCGGTCTGCTCGAAGAAGCCGCCCGGGAGCGCGTCGGCGCCGAAGCCCTCGCCTCGGCCAGAACGCTCGCGACATGGAACGATCGCGACGCCGTTCGGTCGCTCGTCCGGCTCCTTCGACACGCGAGGGAACATCACCGCCCCGATCTCGCCGGCGCGGTGGCGGGGAGCCTTACGCGAATCACCGGGCGCCCGATGCACGCGGCGGACCCGAGCGGGTGGCTCGCGTGGTGGAGCGACGCCGAGTGGCTCCCCGAAGCCGACTGGCAGGCCGCCCTCGCGCACGCGCACCGCGAGCGAGCCATTCGCGAAGCCGCCGACCGCGAGCGACTCGAGGCGATGGTGCTGGATCTCTACCGGCGTTTGCATGGCAGAACGCCGAGTGAGGACCGCACCGACCTGCTCCGCGAGATGCTCGAGAGTCCGCGGCGTTCAGTGCGTCTCGCGGGGCTGGATCTTGTCGAGCGAGCCCTGCTCAACGGTCGAGTGGTCGATGCCGCCCTGGCCCCCCCCGCAGCCGCCATGCTCGCCGATCCGGAGCCGGAGGTCCGCCGTCTGGCCGCCCGCTCGCTCCTCCGCTTCGCCCCCGACAAGGCCGCTCCCGCCGCGCTGAGCGCCCTGAGCGCCGAGCGCGATCCCGAGACGGCGGCCACGCTGATGGATCTCGCCTCCTCGAGCGATCCGGACGCCCGGGCCGCTGATCTCGCCGAGCCATGGCTCGAGAAGCCCTCGCCCGCCGG
>CAZXGT010000096.1:0-8707 GCA_964639935.1 uncultured Phycisphaeraceae bacterium | reverse complement strand
CGCCCGGGACCTCGGGCAGGCTCGACATGCTCCAGACGCGATCGACGCCGAAGCGGTCGCAGACGTCGCGGTAGATCTCCGAGGCGCGCGCGCCGTTGATGTGCGTGTGGGCGTCGATGATCGGGACGGGCGGGGCGCCGAGACGGCGGGCCTCCGCGGCGTAGTCGAGTCGCAGGCGGTTGGCGGGCGTCGGCTCGCGGTCGGCGAGCGTGCTCAGCTCGGGCGGCGTGGCGGAGGTGGTCATGGGCGATGGTAGGCGGTGGAGGGGCAAAGCCGCCGGGCGCGGCGAGCGACGAGCGGACGCGCCCGGGATCAGCCGGGGATGCCCACGGCGGCGATGCGCGAGCGGTCGGAGACGACGACGCCCCCCGGCGGCTCGATGGTCACCGCAAAGAGCACCGGCTCGCCCACCGGGAGCTTGTTGCGGATCGGAACCTCGGCGATCCCGCCCGACGGGACGTTGAAGACGCCGCCGTCGACGGGGTGGCGGATCTCCAGGGGCGACTCCTGGAACCTCTCGCGAGAGGCGTCGAAGATCCAGAGCTGATAGGCGGCCTCGCTCGGATCGAGCGGCGCGAGCCCCTCGAAACGCATCACGCCGCTCTGCGCTTCCTCGCTCCACACGAGCGACCCGATGGGCTGCTCGCCGGCGAGATCCGCCGAGAGCCCGACGACCATGGCGTCCGGCCGCTCGGCGAGCGCCGCGTAGCTCGGCGGGGCGTCGATGGCGGCGGGGCCGAGCGGAATCCACGCGAGGGCGGCGAGCAGCAGGCACGCGGCGGCGGCGATCCATCCGAGCGTTCCGACGGCGCCGGACGCGCCGGCGGAGTCAATGCGGCCGGCGACGGATCGCTCGACCGGCTCTTCGGGGTCGGCCGCGGGCGTTGCGGCGGAGCCGGCGATGTAGCGATCGGCCTCGCGATGGAGGGTCTGGAGCAGCTCGGCCGGGGGCTCTTCGAGATCGTCGGTCAGGAGCGCGATGTCGAGCTCCGCGGCGAGGCGATCGAAGGACTCATCCTCGCCGGCGATCAGGACGGCCTGATCGAGCTCCGCGGTTTCTTCGCGCGAGAGATCGCCCAGGGCCATTCCGGCGAGGAGTTCGTCTCGTCGGTTGTCGGGCATCGCGGCGGTCATGCCGAAACCTCCGCGGCGCCGTTGGTGCGGGCGCCGATGGCTTCCTTCAAACGAATGAGACCCCGTCTGGCGTGAGTCTTGACCGTGCCGAGCGGGATGCCGGTGCTCTCGGCGATCTGGGAGTGGCTCTGCCCGTGCTGAAGCGAGAGGCGAAGCACACGCTGCTGGTCCTGAGAGAGTTCGCGGAACGCGTCGGCGACGATTCGCGATTGTTCGCCATTGATGACGCTTTGTTCACGCTCGTCGCGGATGGGCGGAGCGAGCGACTCGTTGAGCTCGGCGCCGCCGATATCCGGACGTCGCCCGGTCTTTCGCATGCGGTCGATCAGACGCCGGCGGGCGACCATCGCGACGAAGGTCGACTCCTTGGCGGCTTCGGGGTCGTACCGACCAGCGCTCTTCCAAAGCGAGATGAAAATCTCCTGCACGGCGTCTTCCGCGTCGGCTCGCGTGGGAGAGAGGCGCCGGGCAAGGGACCACACCAGCGCGCTGTACCGGTCGATCGTGTCGCGAACGGCGTCCGGTTCGCCCTGCGCGACGCGTTGGAGGAGAGTTTCAGCCACTCGGGAGAATCCCTTCGCGCGGCGGGATCTGCCGCGGGAGGAAACAGTATGAGCGCCTCGCATCAAAGGGCAAGGCGGAGGGGCGATCATCGTCGTCATTTGCGTCCACCATCGACCGGCGCGGGAAGAGCCCGCCGGAGAGTTTCCCCTCTGGCGGGGCCCACCGGGACCCCACGAGGCCCGGAAGCGACGCGCGACTCTGCGCGGGTCGCGGAGAGATTCAGGTCAGTTGGGCATGATGACGCGGTCGATGACGTGGATGACGCCGTTTGACGCGTCGATGTCGGTCATGACGATGTTGGCGGTGTCGATCTGGGGCCCGACGCTGGTCAGCGAGATGCTCGCCCGCGAGCCCTCGAGGGTGCGGACCGAGTTCCGCTGCACCACCTGGTCCGAGTAGACGCGGCCCTTGACGACGTGGTAGGTGAGGATCTTCACGAGCTTGTCGCGGTTCTCAGGCTTGAGGAGCGACTCGACCGTGCCCTCCGGGAGCTTGGCGAAGGCCTCGTCGGTCGGGGCGAAGATGGTGAAGGGACCGTCGCCCTTGAGGGTCGAGGCGAGCCCGGCGGCCTTCACGGCGGCGACGAGCGTGTTGAAGTCGTTGGCCATCACCGCGGTGTCCACGACGTCGTTGGTGTTCGGGAGGATGACCTCGTCGATCACGTGGATGACGCCGTTGCTGGCCATGATGTCGGTCTTCACCACGTTGGCGCCATCGACCATCACGCCGCCGCCCTTGGTGGAGATGTCGATGCGCTGGCCGTTGACGGTCGACGCGTTGGACAGGTACACGACCTGCGACGCCGTCACCTTCTGCGGGACCACGTGGTAGGTGAGGATCGCCGTGAGCTGATCGCGGTTCTCCGGCTTGAGCAGCGCCTCGACCGTGCCCGCGGGCAGCTTGGCGAAGGCGGCGTCGGTCGGGGCGAAGACGGTGAAGGGGCCCTTTCCTTCGAGCGTGGAGACGAGGTTCGCGGCCTTGAGCGCCGCCGCGAGCGTCGTGAACTGCCCGGCGTCGACCGCCGTCTCGACGATGTTCATCTTCGAGTCGGAGCCGTACCCGACCGTCGTAGCCATCGGGGCCTTGTCGGCGGTCGGGCCGCTGCAGCATCCGCCCCCGAGAGCGAAGCTCGAGCAGGCGGCGGTGGTCAGAAGCGCGGCGGTGATTTTCATATTCATGGTGAATCTCCAGTCAGGATCGTTCGGTGTGTGTTGGTACAGGTGAGTAAAGAAAGAGCGGGAAGACCGGCCGGTCGCGCTCCCCTCGGGTTTCGTGGGCGCGGATTCGCCGGATTCGCCCGACGCGTCGCGGGTTTCGCCAGACGCCTCAGACGAGACAACCGACGTAGCCGTCACGACCGTCCGGGGCGGCAACCGGGCAAAACCCCTTCCGGAGGCACGGCGGGATTCATGATGGATTCGCCGCCGGAGCATGACGATTAACGAACCTCGTTGGTGAGATGGTCGCCTCTGGCGAATCATCGCGAGGGGGTTGCGAGCTCTTCGGTGGATCAAGGGCGACGATGACGACGGACACCGAACACCGGGACCAGCTGATCGATCGCGTGGCGGCGAGCAGCCGCCTCCCGACGCTGCCGACGGTCGCGACGCGCATCCTCGAGCTGACCCGCGACGACAGCGCCCCGCTCTCGGAGATCGCCGAGGCCGTCGAGCTCGACCAGGCGCTGTCCGCGAAGATCCTGCGGACGATCAACTCGAGCTTCTACGGGCTGAGCTCGCCGTGCCGGAGCATCGGGCGCGCGATCAACTACCTCGGGATGAACTCGGTGCGGTCGCTGGTGCTCAGCTTCAGCCTGATCGACTGTTTCAAGGACAGCGGGGCCGAGGGCGGGTTCGAGCTGATCGAGCACTGGCGTCGGGCGATGTACGGCGGGGCGGCGGCGCGGCTCGCGGCGTCGCGCCTGCGCGATTGCGACCCGGACGAGGCGTTCCTGGCCGCGCTCCTGCGCGACGTCGGCTCGCTCGCGATGGCGATCTCGCTTGAGGAGGAATACGAGCGAATCGTTGAGGGCGCCGCGGGGGCGCACCATGAACTTTGCGAGGCGGAACGCGAGGCGCTCGGCGAAGACCACGCCGCGGTCGGCGCGGAGCTGGCGAAGCGGTGGAAGATCCCGTCGGAGCTCGTCGAGGCCATCCTCCGTCACCACCATCGCGACGAGACCTCGGGCGACACGCTGCTGCGGTCTGTCCTCATCGGTTCGGCCGCGGCCGACGCTCTCTCACCGCACGAGACGGAGCGCGCGCACGGCCTGTCCACGCTCTCGAGGCTCGGGCGCGAGTGGCTTCGGATGGACGCCTCTGGCGTGGAGCGCTTCCTCGAAGAGCTCAAGCCGAACACGCTCTCGCTGGCGCGCCTCTTCGAGCTTGACATGGGCGATCCCCCCGATGTGACGGCGATCCTCGCCGAGGCGGAGGAGCAGCAGCTCTTCATCCAGCTCCAGCAGGATCGCGAGGCCCAGGAGCTGCGCGAGAGCCACGACCAGCTCACGCGCGAGCGCTTCATCGACGGACTCACGAGCGTCAAGAACCGGGCCGGCTTCGACCAGCATCTCCACAAGCTCTTTGACGCGACCCGGGAGGCCGGCGGCGAGATGGCGGTCGGCTTCCTCGACGCCGATCACTTCAAGTCGGTGAACGACACGCACGGCCATCAGGCGGGCGACGTGATCCTCATGGAACTGGCGCGCCGCCTCAGGAAGACGCTCGGCGAGAGCGGCGAGGTCTTCCGCTACGGCGGCGAGGAGTTCGCCATCCTCATGCCCGAGACGAGCGCCTCGGAGGGCGCGGACATCGCCGAGCGGCTGCGGGAGGCGATCGCGGCCTCGCCCTTTGATCTCGATGGAACGGCGGACGTCGACGAGCTGTCGGTCACGGTGAGCATCGGCGTGGCGGTCTACGACAACGCGACGCGGGCGGTCTTCACCGAGCCGTCGCTCGTTGTGAAGGCGGCCGACGAGGCGGTGTACCGCGCGAAGAAGGCGGGGCGGAACCGCACCGTTCTCCACGAGGCGGGAGAGCCGACGGCGGGCGAGAACACCGAGGAACCGTCCCGCGATGCGGCCGCCGGCCAGACGCTCCGCATCCTGCTCGTCGACGACGATCCGATGCACCAGAAGCTGTTTTCAACGGCGCTTGAGAAGACGGGGCGCGCGGATGTGACGCTCGCGGCGTCGGTCTCCGAGGCGGTCAAGCTGCTGCACTTCGGCGAGCGGCCCGAGGAGGGCCCGATCAGGCCTGATCTGGTCATCACCGACCTCAAGATGCCCGAGCACAGCGGGGAGAAGCTCGTGCGCTTCATGCGCGCGACCGCCTCGCTCCTGACGACGCCGGTGCTGGTGCTCAGCGGATCCGAGCAGGACGGGGACGTGCGCAAGTGCCTCGCGGCGGGCGCCAACGCCTTCGTGCCCAAGTCGGCGCTCTCGCGGGACCCCTTCGAGGCGGCGGGGAAGCTGCTCGATTTCTGGTCGCTCGTGGCGCACGCGGCCTGAGAATCAGTCGCGCGGCTTGTGCACAAACTGGGATTCGAGGTAGCGGGCGATGTAATCGATCAGGCTCGCCGCCTCGGGGATCTCGGGGTTGGAGGTCGGACCCTGCGGGTCAAAGCGCATGCCCTTGAAGCGGCTCACCGCGTCCTCGACGCTCAGGCCGTACTGCATCGCGAGGCTGAACGCCCGGCAGAAGGCCTGACAGAGCCCGCTGACCGTCGAGCCCTCCTTGGAGATCTTCAGGAAGATCTCGCCCGGGCGGCCGTCCTCGTGCAGGCCGATGGTGAGGTACCCCTCGTGCCCGGCGACGGAGAACTTGTGAGTGATGGAGTGGCGGGTCGGCGGCAGCGTCTGGCGCGTGGCGATCATGCGGCTCCTGTCCTCTCGCTCGCGGTGTTCGTCCATCGCCGCCTCCGTTGCGCTGTCCCGGCGGCCTCAAGGGTATCGGCGGGGGCCGGGTCTGGCCTTCACTTCCGCGCCGGCTCGCCGAAGAGCCGTCGGTGCGCCTCCTCATAGCGCTGCCGCGTCGCCCGGACCACGCTCTCGGGCAGCTCGGGGCCGGGGTCTGCCCTGTCCCAGGCTCCGCTCTCGACGAGCGCCTCGAGGTGCTCGCGGACGAACTGCTTGTCGAAGCTGGGCTGGGCGCGGCCCGGCTCGTAGCTCTCGGCGGGCCAGAAGCGCGAGGAGTCCGGGGTGAGCGCTTCGTCGATGAGAATGGGGTTCGCCTGCGGATCGCCGCCGCTCGAGCTCCGTGGCGCCTCGGCGCGGGGGAGGAGGCCGAACTCGAACTTGGTGTCGGCGATGATGACGCCGCGCTCGCGGGCGCGCTCGGCGGCGCGGGCGTAGATCGCAAGAGAGAGATCGCGGAGGCGGCGCATGAGCAGGGCGCCGACCATCTCCGAAGCGCGGTCGAAGGTGATGTTCTCGTCGTGCTGCCCGAGCTCGGCTTTGGTCGCGGGGGTGAAGATGGGCGCCGGGAGCCGCTCGCACCGGCTGAGACCGGCGGGCAGCTCGACGCCGCAGACGGCGCCGGTCGCCTGGTAGTCGCGCCAGCCTGAGCCCTCGAGATACCCGCGGACGACGCACTCGATGGGAACCACCTCGGCGGCGCGCGCGACGGCCGTGCGCGGCTCGAGCTCCTCGGCGAGCTCGACCGGCAGGTCCGGCGCGGCTTCGCGGAGCGTCTCGCCCGTCAGGTGCGTGCGGCAGATGCCCTGCTGTTCGATCCAGACCATCCAGTCGCGGCTCATGCGGGTGAGCAGCTCGCCCTTGCCGGGGATGGGCGTGGGCAGGACGACGTCGAAGGCCGAGAGGCGGTCGGTGGCGACGATCGCGATGCGCCTCGGGGCGCCGCCGACGGGCGGGATGTCGTAGATGTCGCGCACCTTGCCCGCCCGGCGGTTGGGGAGCGGGAGGTCGGTTCTGGCGACAACGGACATACGCGGCATCGTACTGGCGGGCGCGCGGCGCGAGACGCGGCGAGCCGGAATCCGAAGAAGATCGACGCCCGTCCTTGCGGGGCGCTTGCGGCTCGTCACAATGGCGGGAAGGTCCATTGATGTTCACGTTCCGCCTGCCAGCTCGCGATGAGCCCTTCGAGCTCCGTCACGCCCACATGACGGCGCCCGACGGCTCGACCATCCCGGCGTCGGTGGAGGTTGAGAACGGGGCGGTCGTCTGCAAGACGGACCAGAAGGGTTCTGCGGCGCTCGCGCTCGAGTGGGATTGCGGGGCTCTGGGCGAGTTGCTCCTGCAGACCTGCCTGCTCCCGGCGCGGGACGAGCCCTACACGCTGACCCTCGAGCTGGCGCGCCGGCACATCATGCTCTACCTCGTGAAGCTCGAGGAGTGGCAGGAGTTCGACCGCCCGGCCGATGACCCGGTCTCGGTCGACGCGGCCGAGGCGAGGCGCCTGTTCATGGACGCTCTGGCGATGGCCGCTGACGCCGCGGGAGACCGCGCGAGGCAGGACGAGCTGGCCCAGCGCGCGCTCGAGCTTGCGATCGACGCGGGCGAACGGATGACGCGGGAGCACGCGGCGCGGGAGCTGGCGCGGCGGCAGGCGACGGCGCCGATCGCGACGAGCGGCCCCGTCTTCGGGTGCGCGGTGGACCCCGAGCGGTTCACCGAGCCGCTGCGGAAGGTCGTCTCCGGCGCGTTCGACTACCTCATCTCGCCGATGCGCTGGAAGGAGCTCGAGCCGGAGGAGGGGCGGTACACCTTCGCGGAGGCGGACCGGTGGATCGAGTGGGCGGTTCGGCAGGCGAAGAAGCCGGTGGCCGCGGGCCCGGTTGTGGAATTCACGAGCGACGCGACGCCGGAGTGGTTCTTCGTGTGGGAGAACGATTACGAGACGATCCGCGAGATGACCTACGAGCACGTCAAGCGGGTGGTGACGCGCTACCGGCGGGCGGTGTGGAAGTGGACGGTCAGCTCGGGCCTTCACGTGGGCGACACGCTGCCCCTGAGCCTCGAGGAGTCGGTGGATCTCACGCGGCTGTGCTCGCTGGTGGCGAGGAAGCTGCACCCCAGGGCGGTGATCGTGGTGGAGATCGATCACCCGCTCGGGGAGCCGGTGGGCGGGCGGCCGCAGGCGGTGCACCCGGAGCTCTACGCGGAACTGGTGGCGCAGTCGGGGATCGCGTGCGACGCCTTCGGGATCCGCCTGGAGGTCGGCGACGCGCGGTGCGGCGATCCGACGCGCGATCTCCTGCAGCTCTCTGACGCGCTGGATCAGTACGCGGTTTTCGAGAAGCCGGTGTGCGTCAGCGCGATCGGGGCGCCCAGCGCCGGCGACGGCCCGCGCTGGCGCGGCGGGTGGGACGAGAGAACGCAGGCGGAGTGGATGCGGCGGGTGGTGGAGATCTCGCTCTCCAAGCCGTACGTCACGAGCGTGGCGTGGAACCAGCTCTACGACACGAAGCGCGACGGGCAGTGCGCCTCGGGCGGGCTCATCAGCGAGGCGGGCCAGCCGAGGGCGGGCCTTCAGGCGGCGGCGGATCTCCGCAGGCGTCTGCGGGCGGGCGAGCCCATCGACGCGGCGCAGGAGGCCAGCGCGTGAGCGACCGGGCGCCATCGAAACGAGCGTGGCGCGCCTCGGCCGGCGCGATGCTGGGCGTCATGCTCGCGCTCGGGGGGCTCGGGCTCGCCGGCTCGCGAGGGGCGCCGGGCGGAGCGCTCCCGGCGCACCGCGTCTGCGTGAACACGGCGCCCGCGGAGCGGCTCCGGTTGCTCGAGGGCATCGGCCCGACGCTCTCGGCCGCGATCGTTCGGGACCGCGAGGCACACGGGGCCTTCGGCGCCCTCGATGATCTCGACCGCGTGCCGCGGATCGGGCCTCGGACGCTGCTGAAGATCGCGCCGGACGTGGTCATCGAGCCATAGACTCCCGCCGTGAGTCGGTCCCCGGCGACGCGCGACCGGAGCGAGATCGCTCCTCGCGACCGCGCCCCTGCGCGCGCGGAGGTCTTTGCGCGCCTGCTTGGGGGCGGGCTCGAGGGCGGG
>CAZXGT010000095.1:0-8880 GCA_964639935.1 uncultured Phycisphaeraceae bacterium | reverse complement strand
GACCCGCCCGCCGCCGCGAGCCCGTCCTGCAGCGCCGGACCGTCAAGCCCGAGCGTTTCAATAAGTTCGACCGCCCGCCCGCGCGAGGGCGCCGAGAGCATCCGCCGCAGCTCGTCCCCGACGCGCTCGTGGCTCACGCCCTCAAGCTCCCGGGCGTGCGCGGTGATCGCGCGGGCCGTTTGCGTGTCGATCGCAAAGCCGAGCCGAGCCGCGAACCGCGCCGCCCGAAGCGCCCGCAGATGATCCTCCGCGAGGCGTCGCTCCGGATCCCCCACCGCCCGCACGACGCCCGCGTCGAGATCCGCGACGCCCCCGACGAGATCGATCACCTCGCCCTCGACGCGCACCCGCCCACCCCGGATCGCCAGCTCCCGCGCCGGGGCGATGGGATCGAGAAAGAGCGCGTTGATCGTGAAATCCCGCCGGCGCGCGTCGTGCTCCGCGTCGGAATAGCGCACCTCATCGGGCCGCCGCCGATCGGAATACTCCCCCTCCTCGCGGAACGTCGCGACCTCGACCGTGTGCCCGCGCTCCTTCAGGAGCATCACGCCGAAGGACGCGCCGACCTCGCTGACGCGCGGGAAGATCCCTCGCACCTGCTCGGGTCGCGCGTCGGTCGCGATGTCGTAGTCCTCAGGACGCTCGCCGAGAAGCTCGTCGCGAACGCACCCGCCAGCGAAATAGGCCACTCGGCCGCGCGCCCGCAGCGCTTCGACGATCGACCTCGCTGCGTCCCGCGCCTCGCTCATGCGCCGAGTCTAAGCGGGCGCCTTCTCGCGCACCGCGTCGAGCCGCTCGAAGAAGAGACCGAGCTCGTCCTCGGTGTTGTAAAAGTGAGGCGAGACCCGGAGCCCGCAGTCGGGCCGCCAGTCCACAACGACCCCGCTCTCGACGAGCCTCTCGGTCGTCGCCTCGCTTCCCGCGAACTGGAGGCACACCATGCCGGAGCGTTCCTCGGGGTCCATCGGCGAGCGGACCTCGATCCCGCGCTCCACCGCCATCTCGACGATCTTTGACGTCAGCGCTTTGGACCGCTCGCGGATGTTCTCGATCCCCGCCTCGAGCACCGTCCGCACGCCCTCGCGCGCCGCGTAGAAGCCCGGGATGTTCGTCGTGCCCGCGAGGAAGCGGTGGATCCCTTCGCTCGGCTCGAACCCGCCGGGGCCGGGGTCGTAGGCGAAGGGATCCTTCAGACCGAACCACCCCGTGAGCCCCGGGCGAAGCTCCGGGATCAACTCCTTCTTGACGTAGAGGAAACCGGCCCCCGGCCCGCCGCAGAGCCACTTGTGCGCCCCGCCCGTGTAGAAGTCCACGTCGAGGTCCGCCACGTCGATCGGCACGCACCCGGCGGTCTGGTACCCGTCGCCGAGAATGAGCGCGCCCTTCTCGTGCGCCGCCTGCGCGAGCGCCTTGAGATCCATCATCGCGCCCGACCGGAAGAAGACGTGCGAGCTGACGACCAGCCGCGTCCGCTCGTCGATGCGCTCGGCCACGCGCTCGGCGCGCACGCGCATCTGGTCCTCGCTCGGCACGACCACCAGCTCCGCCCCGAGCCGCTCGAGCGCCGCGAGAAACGGCCGCGTCGTGGAGAACTCCATCGCCGTTGTGACGATTCTGTTGCGCTCGCTTCGCCAGTCGAAGCAGCTCGCCACCGCCGCCATGGCGCGGGTGACGTTGAGCATCGGCGCCACGGTTTCACCGGGCGCTCCGAGAACCCTCTCGATGTCCCGCGCGAAGCCCTCCATCGCCTCCCACCAGGGCCCGCTCCACGCCTCGATGCCGAGGCTCGCCCACTCGCGGTAGTACTCGCGCAGGGCGTCCTCGGTCGCGCGCGGGACCGCGCCGAGCGAGTGGCTCGCCAGGTAGGTCTTCTCGCTCAGGATCGGGAACCGATCTCGAAACCGAAGCAGATCGTCGCTCATGCCGGCGCCTCATCCTTCTCGTCGTCGAGCCCGCGTCGCGCCTCGTCGGCCTCCGCCGCGATGTACCCGAACGCCGCCCAGTTTGCGCTCTCAAGAATGACTTCGCGGAGGGAGCGGGCGCTGGATTCGCCCCCCTCCATCTCCCGCGCCACGCTCACGCCGTAGGCGATCGTGATCCAGTCAAGCGGGCGCGTCGCCGTCTGGGAGTTGGGAAGCTCCCGGCTCGCCTCGCCGAGCAGCTCCTCGCTCGCGCCGCTCGCCCGGGCCATCAGCAGGGCGTGATACGCGTGGTTCTCGAGGATCTGCATCTCCGGGCCGGCCCGGCTCGCCAGCTCGACCGCGCGATCGGCGTCCCCCATCTTCGCCGCCGCGTTGCTCATCCAGTAGAGATTCGCGACCAGCATGTCGTCGGTCGCCACCGCGGCGTCGAGCCCCTCCTCCCACGCGGCCATCGCCTTCGCGAAATCGCCCCGCAGGTAGTGCGCCAGACCCAGGTGATAGAACACGTTGAACCGGTGCGTGCTCCGCGGGATGTCCCACTCATTCGGCAGACCATCTTCCTCGAAGAAATCCGGCTGCGTCCGCGCGATCGCCGCCGCCCGCGTGAGATCGTCCACCGCCGCCCCGAGCCGGCGCAGCGTGATGTTCCGATGCCCGCGATGCCGCAGGAGCCGCGACGACTCCGGCCACGTCTTCAGCGCCGCCGAGTACGCGTCCACCGCCTCGCGATACCGCCCGAGGTACGCCAGGCGCCGACCGACCCAGATGGGCGCGTCCACGTCTTCCGGTTGGCGACGTCGCCGATCGAGCGCGCGATCCAGCAGCTCCCGCTGGCGCTGGGCGAACTCCGCCGGGAGGTCCGGCCTCTCAAGCTCGGTCCCAAAGAGCGACACCGCCTCGAACCCGTATCTCGGCGTCGAGTCCAAAACCGGGTCCGGCGTCGCCGGCGCCTCCCCGCCGGTCGAGGCGCACCCGACGAGCGCGAGCCCGAGCGCCGCCATCGCGATCCATCGCATCACTTCACCCCGCGCATCATCTTCTTGAGCATCGGCGTCATCACCGCGATCACCACGCCCACCGCGATCGGGAACACCACGAGCATCAGGAAGAACCCGGGCAGCCCCTCGAGAATGAACGTCCGCTCCGCCGGCTCGCCCGTTTGCGGGTCGGGCAGGAACTCCGTCGAGATCGCCGCCACCAGCCCCGAGAGCAGGTTCGAGACGGCGAAGGAGAAGAACCACACGCCCATCATGAGGCTCTGGAGATGCTTCGGCGCCAGCTTGGTCACCATGCTCAGGCCCACCGGCGAGAGGCACAGCTCGCCCCACGTGACCACGACGTAGGTGATCAGGAGCCAGTAGGGCGCTGCGAGCCCGCCCTGCTGGGCGTCGAGCGCGCCGAAGACCATCGCGATGAACGCGAGCCCGAGCAGCCAGAGGCCGATCGCGAACTTCATCGGGCTCGACGGGTTCGCCCGCTTCTTCTCGAGCCACACCCACAGCCACCCGAACACCGGCGCAAAGAGCAGGATCGTCAGGGCGTTGACCGACTGATACCACGTCGCCGGGAAGGGCTTCTCGAGCATCCCGCCCAGCGTCCGGTCGGTGCTGTCCTTCGCGAAGACGTTGAGCGACGAGCCCGCCTGCTCGAACGCCGTCCAGAACCCGAGGTTCCCGATGATCGCCAGCACGAAGATCGCCGCGAGACGGCTGCGGTACTCCTTCGGCTGGATCGAGAGGAACCACATCACCGACGCGACGAGGATCACCGTCAGGATCGCCGTCACCCCGGCCGTGCCCACGGACCCGAAGAACCGATCCCAGACGCCGATGACCTCGTCAAGACCGCCCGCCGCCAGGATCAGGAGCGGAACCAGCGGGATCCCGAGCAGCGTGACGAGCGACACCGACACCAGCTTCCGGTCACGCGGGGACATCTTCCCCTCCGGCGGATCGCCGATCCCCCGCAGGTACCGCGGGCGCAGGAACTGATAGCTGAAGATCCCGGCGAGCATGCCCACCGCCGCGGCGCCGAAGCCCCAGTGCCACCCGACAACCTCGCCGAGCGTCCCCGCCACGAGCGGCGAGAGCATCGCGCCGAGGTTGATGCCCATATAGAAGATCGTGAATCCCGAGTCGCGCCGCGGGTCGCCCTCGGGGTAGAGCTGGCCCACCATCACCGACACGCACGGCTTGAAGAACCCCGTCCCGATGATGATCAGCGCGAGCCCGAGGAGGAACGTCAGCAGCGCCCCCGGCCCCGTCTCCATGGTCACCGGAAGCCCCGGCTCGGTGTGGAAGAGCTCCGTGAGAGCCAGCGTGACGTGCCCGATCGCGATGATCCAGCCGCCGATGATGAGCGACCGGTGCGTCCCGAGCAGCCGGTCGGCGATCAGCCCGCCGAAGATCGACGTCAGATACACCATGAAGATGTACACGCCGTAAAGGACGTACGCGTTGTTCTCCGTCCAGCCGAAGCCGGGGTTGGTGTTCGGCTCGCCGCCGACCATCTCCGCCGTGCCCGCGATGAGATAGAGCACGAGCAGGGCCCGCATGCCGTAATAGCTGAACCGCTCCCACATCTCCGTGATGAACAGGGCCCAGAGCCCCTTGGGGTGCCCCGCGAAATCGCCCGGGCCGCGGATCTCGGGCGAGCCCGGTCCCTTGCCGTACTGCATCTGCTCCACGTCGGCGGGGGCGCGCCCCACCTCCGCCTCGCCGTCGTGCGGGCTCGGATCCGGGTTCGGGCCGGCGGGCTTCTCTTCGTCGGGCATCACGGACCTTTCCGCCGCGACCGGGCGCGGCGCCAGTGGCGAGGCTGAAGCGGAGGGATCGCGACAGCCTACCCGACCGCCCGCCCGCGCTCACGCGCCAACCCGCGACCGCCTCCGAGGCATCTCCTATAAAGGAGCCACGGAGGTCCGCCCATGCGAACGTTTGCCATCGCGATGCTGCTCTCGCCCCTTGTGCTTCTCGCCGCCTGCGCCGCCGAGCCCGACCGCGCCCCCGATCGCGCCGGCGCGACGCGCGAGCCGTCCGGCCCGAGCGTCCCCCTCGTATCCGCCCGCCGGGGCGAGACGCTCCTCGAGCAGTACGCCGAGACCGGCGGGTTCCGCTTCGGCGCCCCCTCCTCCCTCACCTTCACCCCGGACGCGGACGCCCTGCTCTATCTCCGCTCGGGCCCGCGCGACGCCGTTCGCGACCTGTATTCGCTCGACCTTGAGACGGGCGAGGAGACGCGGCTCGTCACCGCCGATCGCCTCCTCGGAGGCGGACAAGAGGAACTCACCGCCGAGGAGCTCGCGCGTCGCGAGCGCACGCGCGACGCCGGGCGAGGGCTCTCGAGCTTCTCACTCTCGCCCGACGGGCGCACGCTGCTGCTCCCGCTCTCGGGGCGGCTCTTCCTCTTCGACCGCTCGACCGGCGAGATCGGCGAGCTCGAATCAGACGCCGGCTTCCCCATCGACGCCCGCTTCTCGCCCAGCGCCGAGCACGTCGCCTCCGTCCGCGACGGCGATCTCTACATCCAGAGCGTCGCCACCGGCGCCGAGCGGCTTCTGGCGGGCAGCGACGACCCGCGCATCAGCTTCGGCGACGCCGACTTCATCGCCCAGGAGGAGATGCGCCGCCGCCGGGGCTATTGGTGGGCGCCCGGGTCCTCCATGATCGCCTATCAGCGGACCGATACGAGCGACGTGGTCACCTTCCGCATCGCCGACCCCGCGGACCCGGGCAAGGCCCCGCGCGAGTGGCCCTATCCGCGAGCCGGGACCAACAACGCCGTGGTCACGCTCCATATCCGCGACCTCGAGACGGATGAGACGATCGACGTCCAGTGGGATCGCGAGCGCTTCCCTTATCTCGCCTCGGTCGTGTGGCCGGATGAGGCGCCGCTGACGATCGCCGTGCAGAACCGCGCGCAGACAGAGCTCCGGCTGCTCGCCGTCGACGAGGCCACGGGCGAGACCGCCACGCTGCTGACCGAGACGGATCCCGACTGGATCGATCTCGATCAGTCGACCCCCCACTGGCTCTCGGACGGATCCGGCTTTTTGTGGTCCACGGAGCGAAACGGCGCCTGGCAGCTCGAGCTGCGCAACTCCGACGGATCGCTCCGCACGGCGCTGACCACCCCCGCCGACGGCTACGAGGAGCTTCTCGGCGTCGATGAGGACCGCGGCTACGCCTTCTTCCGCGCGCGGCGAAACCAGATCGAGACGCACATCGCACGCGCGCCGCTCGATCCCGCGGCCGGCCGGACGACCGACCTCACGAAGGGGCTCGGCCTCCACACGGGCGTGTTCTCGGACGACGCCAGGCTCTGGGCGCACCGCGGCGAGCTGGCGACCGGCGAGCGCATCAGCGCAGTAAAGACCGCCCACGGCTCGCGCGTGGCCGCGCTGCCCGACGCTCGCGAGACGCCGCTTCGGGACGTGGACGCCGAGTTCACGACGCTCGCCGGACCGCGGGCGTATCGCGCGTCGGTGCTCCGCCCCGCTGATTTCGACGCGGCGCGGCGCTACCCGGTGATCGTCCGCGTCTACGGGGGGCCGACGTCGGTCATCGTGCGGCCCACCGCGACGGCCAACGCGCTCGATCGGTGGTACGCCGACCAGGGGTTCATCGTCGCCCGCGTGGACGGTCGCGGCACGCCGGGCCGGGGATCCGAGTGGCTGCGCACGGTCAAGGGCGATTTCATCAGCGTCCCGCTCGCGGACCTGGAGGACGCCGTCGCGCAGCTCCTGGCCCGCTACCCGGAGATGGACCCGGATCGCGTCGGCGTGACGGGATGGTCGTGGGGCGGCTATTTCGCCGCGATGGCCGCGGTCCGCGCGCCGGAGACGTTCGCCGCCGCGGTCGCGGGCGCCCCGGTCACCGACTGGCTCGACTACGACACGCACTACACCGAGCGGTACCTGGGCGTTCCGGGCGAACCGGGCGTCGACTACGGGCCGTCGTCGGTGCTCACCGGCGCCGAGCAGCTCGACATCCCGCTACTGCTCATTCACGGGACGGCCGACGACAACGTCTACTTCACCCACTCGACGAAGCTCGCCGATGCGCTCTTCCGGGCCGGTCGCGAGTTCGAGTTCCTGCCGCTGGCCGGGCAGACGCACGCGGTGCGCGAGCCGGGGGTCGTCATCCCGATGCACCAGCGGATCGCGAGCTTCTTCCAGCGCGCGCTCGGCTCGCCCCGCTGAGCGGTCAGTCCGTGGGGGCCAGATCGCGGACCGAGCCGAGTCGGCTCTCGTAATGGCGGTGACGCCCGATCGAGGTGTCGTAGATCGGTCGCGTGACCTGGTCGTAGGCGAGCGTCATGACGGTGCGCTCGCTCTCGTAGAACTTCAGGCAGCGGTCGTCCCAGGGGAGCCCGGCGGCGGCGACGACGCGCCGGGCCTCGGCGTCGTGGTTCTGCACGAGCTCTTCGTACCGAACAAGCGTCGTTCGCTCGGGGAAGAGCTCCATCCAGTGCGCCGTGAGCTTCTGCGCCGCGTCGATCGAAGCGGCGATGTGGTTCATGTCAAAGAGGTGCGGCATCGCCTCGGCGCGAAACTGCCCGAGGAAGCACGAGACGGCCACGTCGCGGGGGTCGCGCTCCGTGAGGATGAACCGGGCTTTGGGGAAGAGCTGCGCGATGAAGCCGAGCAGAAGGAGGTTCTGCAGGTTCTTGTTGACGTAGACGACGCTCGAGGGCGAGCCGAAGCCGTGCGCCTCCATGGCGCTCTCATAGGCCGCGGCCATCTGCTCGAGCAGCGGCGCCTCGGCGAACTCGGCGCACTGAGGGAACCCGACGAAGGCGCCGGTGCGCTGCTGGAGGCTCCGGGTGAAGATGTCGATCTCCTTCGCCTCGCCCACGCCCGCGGCCCTCGGGTGGGCGTCGAGGATCTGCTCGACGAGCGTCGTCCCCGAGCGCGGGAACCCGGCGATGAAGACGTGCTCGGCCAGATTCTTCTGATTTTTCGGAAACGCCGGCCACTTCTCCGCGGTGTACGTCTCCATCACGAGCCGGGCGCGCTTGGCGTAGTGATCGGGGTCGAGCTCCTTGGGGGCGACGAGGCGGTTCCCCTCTTCGGCGGCGGAGAACGCCTCGTCGTACCGGCCGAGACGATCGAGCGCTCTGGCCTTGAGCATGAAAAGCTGGTACTTCCGCCGCGGGGGCACGTCCTCGCGAGCGAGCGCCTGATCCGCGGCCGAGAGCGCCTCCTCGTGCATGTCCTGGCGGAGCAGCGCCCGCACGCGGACGACCTCGGCCTGAGCCGCGATCGGGTCGTCGAGCCTGGCGACATCCGCAAGCGCCTCGTCGATGCGTCCGGCCCGCTCGAGGAAGCCCGCCCTTGACGCCATCGCCTGCTGGTTCGCTGGATCATCCCTGAGGACGACGTCGCAGTGCTCGACCGCCTTGTCGGTTTGTCCGAGCGCTCCGAGGACGCCGGCCATAAGCAGGAGCGCCTCGGCGTCCTTGGGATCGACCCTCAGGGCGTGGATCGCGCACTGCCGCGCTTCGATCCAGAGCCCCTGAAACTGCTTGATGTGCCCGAGGATCCGCCAGGCGACGATGTTCTGCGGGTCCTGCTGGACGATCATCGACGCCTGCTGGAACGCCTGCCCGATCTGGCCGGATTCAAACGTGCGGACGAGCTGCTCGGTCGCGGGGGTCATGGAAGTCATGCCCGCACCATACCACCGCCGGGGCGGGCGTCGCGGCTAGAGATCCCGGCGGCGTTCGGCGGCCGCGGCGTGGGCGCTGAGGCCCTCGATCCGCGCGAGTCGCACCGTGTCGGCCAGGAGCGCCTGGTCCGTCCGGTCGAGCTCGAGCCACGTTCGCAGACGCAGAAAGTGCATCACCGAGAGCCCGGCCTCGAAGCGCGCGGTTCCCCCTGTCGGGAGCGTGTGATTGGGGCCAGCGCCGTAGTCGCCCATGACTTCCGCCGATCGCGAGCCGAGGAAGACCGCCCCGG
>CAZXGT010000094.1:0-9096 GCA_964639935.1 uncultured Phycisphaeraceae bacterium | reverse complement strand
CCCGGGACCGACCAGTTGAGGACCTGCACGTCCTCGCCCGAACGCTCGCTCAGGAGCTCCTCGAGCGCCGCCGGGTAGGACCACTCGCCTTCCGGCCGCTCGCGCAGGAAGCCCTGCGAGTTGGAGATTACGACGATCCGCCGATCGCCCGGGAGCGGGTCCGGCGCCCTGGTCCAGTCGACCCAGCCTCGCCTGAAGTAGGGGTTGCGCGGCGCGTCGTAGCTCGTCGGGGGCGCCGGGGCCCGCGCGAGGAGCTCGCCGGCGAGGTGGAGCCCCGCCACCGAGGCGACGCAGACGACCACGGCCACAATGACATCCCGAGGCCTCAACACGCCACCTCCATCGGCATGTCGCGCACGCCGATCAACGGATGCTCCAACAATCAGCCGCGTGCGTCAACGCGCAGGATCGGCGCTGGCTCAGCCGGTGCAGGGGCCCCAGGCGGCGATCAGGGCGGCGAGGTCGGCGGGGCCGACGGTCCCGCTCGCGTCGAGATCCGCGGGCCCGCTTGCGCCCCACTGGGCGAGGAGGGCGGCGAGGTCGCTCGCGCCGGTGACGCCGTCGCCGTCGAGGTCACTCGGGCAGGCCCCGGCTTCGACGATCGCCGCCGGGCCTGTGATCGTGAGCGTCCACGGGCCCGGTGTGCGGAAGCTCGCCCACTGGCTCGTCACGAGCGTGTAGGTCCGACCCTCGATCAGCAGGGACTCGATGAGGGCCGTCCCGCGCGGCGAGCCGTTCTGCGCGAAGCCGTTGCCGAGGCCGTAGTCGAGCTGGTTGACGAGCGGCGCGTCGGGGTCGAACCCGCCCTCATAGAGCGACGTCCAGTGGTCCTGCCCGGAGTCGAGCACGCTCTCGAGGACGTAGAGCCCGCTCTCGCTCACGGTGAACTCGAGCGCGTCGTAGCTGACGGGGCCGAGGCCGGAGACGCCGGCGATCGAGAAGGGGCGGTTCCACATGGGGCCGCCCTCGGTCGTGCCCTGGCGGATCTCCGTGACGTCCGGGACCTGCTCGAGCGCGTAGAACGCGACGTCCCGCAGCCCGGCCACCCACGGCCCGCTGATTGAGGTGAACGCGAAGTCGTAGGTCCCGCTTGCGCCCGGCGCTGCAAGAGCCTGGGCGTCTTGAAGGGGATAGTCGGCGATGGAGATCTCGCCGCCGATCGGCGTCCATGTTGTGACGGCGCCGGAGGGAGCGGCGACATCGACGCCGAGGTCGATCGACCAGGGCGCCGTGCCGTTGGCGTTATCGGCGACGACGGCGGTCCACCTGGCCTCGAGGCCGACGCCGCCGATCGCGCTCGACGCGAACTCGACGGCGCGGACGGTCCCGCTTTGATCCACATCGAAGTCGGGGCTTGGCACAGATTCGATCACTCTCAGCGCTCCGGCGGCGGGCGGTCCGGTGGTCACGACGGTCAAAGCGACGAGCAGGAACCAGTTGCGCATGTCTCTCACCTCCTGGAGCGAGACTACTTCATCGGGGCTTGATTCCCAAGGTTCGCGTCCGAGGAACGAACGCTCCGGGGGCGGCGCGCGACGAACCGGTTGCGGGCGGCAAGCCTCGCTTCGCGGTCCGATCATCCCATCGCGCGGTAGCATCCCGGGACTTCAACCCAGCTGGAGCCGCCTCATGAAAGCTCTCAAGATTCTCGGCGTTGTTCTCCTCGGCCTTGTCGCGCTGATCGTCGTGTTCGCGGTTCTCGTGGCGACCAACCTCGACCGGGCCGCCCGCTTCGGCATTGAGCAGAGCGGGACCTACGCCCTTGGCGTCCGGACGACCGTCGGCGCCGCCGACGTCGGCATCCTCAGCGGCGAGTTCGACATGAGCGACCTCCTCGTCGCCAACCCCGAGGGCTTCAGCACCCCCCACTTCCTTCGCCTTGACCGCGGCGGGGTGTCGTTCGACTACGGCTCGCTCACCGCCGAGACGATCGTGCTCCCCACGCTGACGCTGACGGGGCTTGACGTCCATCTCGACAAGGACGAGGGATCGAGCAACTACCAGCGCATCCTCGACAACCTCAAGCGCTTCGAGACGGGCGACGCGGAGGCGCCCGAGCCCGATTCGGACGTGGCCAAGCAGAACATCGTCATCCGCCGGCTCGAGATCCGCGACATCGTTGTGCACGCCGAGGTCCTTGGCGGCGACCCGGTGGACGTGGTGATCGACGAGATCGTCCTGACCGACGTCGGCTCCGAGGGCGGCGACACGCTCGAGCTCGCGGGGGTCTTTGGCGTCGTCACGAAGGCCGTGATGCTCGCCGCGGTGCAGGCCGGCGGCCAGCTTCCCGGGGCGCTGGTGCAGGAGCTCCAGTCGGGCCTCTCGGGCCTGACCTCGCTCTCAGACATGGGCGTCGGGGTGTTCGCGGAGATCGATGGCGTTGCCGCCGACCTCGGGAACCTCGCGTCTGACATCTCAGAGGGCGTTTTCAAGTCCGCGGAGGAGCTCGGGCGGCAGCTCGAGGAGGGCGCACGCGGCGCGCAGGAAGCCATCGAGGGGGCCGGAAAGAACCTCGAAGACGCCGGCAAATCCATCGAGGACGCGGCCAAGGGCATCGGGAACATCCTCGGCGGCAAGAGCAACGACGACAACGGCGGCTGAGCTACCGCCCCTCTGTCCCGTCCTCGGGCGGGGCCCACACAGCGCCCGTCTCGATCCATCGGCGGATCGCGTCGATGTCCGCGGCGCTTGGTTTCCGCGGTCCCGGCGGCATGGCGAGTTCGGGGTGCTCTCCCGAGATCGCTCGGTAGAGCAGGCTCGCGCCGGGGTCGCCGGGAACGATCGCCGGTCCTGTGTCGCCGCCCTTGAGCAGCCCCGCGGCGGTCGTCATGCGCAGACCGCCCGCCGGGTTCGGGACCGATCCGTGACAGGAGAAGCAGTACCTGGCGAGCGCCGGTCGCACCTCGGCGCGGAAGAACTCTGCGCGCGGATCCCACTCGAGGGCGCCGGCGTCGGGCGACAGATCCCGCTCGGTCACGGGTTTGGGCGTGCCCACGCCGAAGTCGTAGACGAGCGTCCCGCCAAGATGCGCGGTGGAGACGATCCAGTAGGCCAGCCCGCCCGCGCCGGCGAAGACGGCCCACGCCGCACCCGCCGCGAGTGAATTCCTCGGCGCCCAGGCGAGCCCCGCGAGCCCGAGAATCGCAAGCGAGGCGAGGAACGCCCGTTCGCCCATCTCCTCGTGCTCCTCGGCGATCGCTCTCGCGGCCGGGGGAGGGTCGCCCATCGCCTCGAACGCGCGCTCGCCGGTCCAGGTCGCGGCCCAGGCCGTCCCCGCGAGCGCGAGCGCGGCCAGGAGTGTCGCCCACCGGAGGGTGCGATTCTTCGCCATGGCCGCGGCGGAGGCGAAGCCGACGACCGCCACGACCACCCCGAGCGCCACCGGCCCGTGCACCACGGCCGCGTGGGCCGTCGGCGCCCGCGAAAACGTCTCCAGCAGCTCGCCTGGTGGTGCAACCATGATCGCCTCCCCCCGCGACCGCCGCGACAACCGTGCGACGCTCGCTATACTCCTCCTGCATCGGGCGTATAGCTCAGCTGGCTAGAGCGCTGTGTTCACACCGCAGAGGTCACTGGTTCAAGTCCAGTTACGCCCATTGAAGCCGATCGCGCCGAGTTGCACATCTCCGCGCCGGATCGCATAAACCCATCACTGCCAGCGCCTTCTGAGCCCTCGCGCGGATCCGTGCGATCCGGCGCGGACGGGCGCTGCGCCGCGTTTTGCGCCGCCCGTGCGCCGCTTTTCGCGCCGCATTTCGCGCCGCCTTCCGGATCGCCGCCGACCGCCCGCTGCCAGTCGGGGTCCGTCACCTGCAGGTAGTGACCCGAGGCGATCAGCTTCGAGTTGCCGATCCAGGCGCACACCGTGTGCAGCGGGTACTCGCTCGCGAGCTCGGTCTGGCGACTGGCGCGGAGGTTGTGCCACGTCCGCGGCCACGGCGTGAGCCCGGCCCGTTCGATGATCCGGCGAAGCTGGGGGTTCAGGTTGCTGCCGGCGCGGTAGGACGCGATCACGTGCTCCGCTCCCTCGGCCGCGAGCTCGAAGACCTCCTGCAGCGGCGCCTCGAGCTCCGGGAAGATCGGGATGACCCGCGACGCCTTGCCCTCATGCCGCGCCGTCTTCGGCGAGCGGATCGTCAGGCGCCGGTTCGCCCAGTCCACGTCGCCCCACCGCAGCGCGAGGGCCTCGCTGGGAACGCGCAGGCCGCCGAAGCGGGAGAGCGCGATCAGGAGCCGCCACTCCGCGTTCGGCGCCGCCTCGCTGACCCGACGGATGGTCTCCCGGTCGATGAACCGCAGGCGTTCGGCGTTCTGCTGAGACCCGGCCCGAACCTCGGTGAAGGGGTTGTTCTCCACGAGCCTTTGGCGGACGCCCCAGTGGAAGAACTGCCGTCCGTACCGGACGAAACGAGCGATGGTCGCCTCCGCGTAGCCTGCTCTCTGCAGCGCCGCCCGCCACCCCTGGGCGTCTGGGACGGAGATTCGGGCCGGATCACACTCAGGCTCGAAGTGCTGGAGCAACAGCTTCCGCGCCTGCTCCATCTTGACGCGGGAGCTCTGCTTCACCTCGGCGGCGTCGAAGTAGGCCGCGAGGAGCGCACGGAGCGTCCGCGCCGCCGGCCGCTCGCGCGGCGCCAGCAGGCCGGCGGACGCCATCCGCCCGTGAATCTCATCAGGAAGGCTTGAAACCCACCGGGCGGTGTCCGGGTCGATCGACGATCCGGTCGCTCGGTACGCGAGGATCGCCTCGATCTTGAGCCGCACGGTCTCCGCCTGCTTCACGGCGCACTTGCCCAGACGCAGGGTCCGCCGTGTGCCATCACCGTCGCGCCACTGGATGCGCTTGCGCCCGTTCGGATCTCGGATCACGCTGGCCATGATCAGCCTGCCTTTCGTGTGTCGTCATTATGCGACCCGGTGCGAGCCGGCGCAAGAGGGTGCGACAGAGCAGCTTCATCTGCGTCGTGCTGCAGAGCTTCCCCGGCGGCCGTGAGCCATGCCGGTGAACCGGGCTTCGCCGAGAGTTCTTGATCCATCGCGATCCCGATCCGCTCAATGAACACCTCCCTTGCCTCGACGCTCAGCAGCGCCAACATGTTGCTCTCGCTGGCGAGGAGCGCAGCGACTTCCTCTTGGAGCGTCTCGATGACCTGGCGTGCCTCCGGCTGAACCGCCCGAGGGCTTCGGATTTCGACCGCCGTCTCGCTGAGGGGTCGCAGCGTTGCACCGGTTCGCCCGAGCGTGACGAGCGCCTCGGCGAGTTGACGCGTTGCGTAGCCGGATTCGTTCATGCCGCGTCTCCCGTCGATTCGTCGCTGGATCGCGCTTCTTCCCCGTGGCCGTTCACGAAACCCTTGCCCAACGTCTCGTCGTGGCTCGTTTTGTGCTCCTGCGATGCCTCGTCGCTCAGGACCCGGAAGATCTTGGACGGTCGCCCACCCTGCGGACCCGGCGCTGGACGCTCCCATTCCCCGAAACCGCCGTCAACGAGTTCATTGAGCGCGGCCTCCGCGTCTTTGGCCCTTGGGAACTCCTTGCGACGCGTCTGTTGCAGGTCCCGGACCGAGATCGCACCGCCGCGTGCATTGATCCACTCAACAAACTCGGTGAGGCGCGCCTCATGCTCGGTCGCGTCGAGCCACCGGTAGACCCGCTCGGTCTCGCGAACGAACCAATCTCGGAGGCGAATGGCTGCTGAGAGTGTTTCCTGCGAAATGAGCCCGACGCCGGAAACTCCCGGCTCTCGCGCCGCTGCCTTCATCAGATGAATCACCAGCGCGAGTCGAGCTGCATAGGCCTCAAGCTTCGACCAGGCCGCCGCGTAGTGCCCGCTGCGGGCATCGAGCCCTTGATTGTGCGTGTTGTAGGTCTCGATCCAGAGACTCTTCGCCTCGTCATCGAGTTTAAGCGCGACTGGAGCGCTGGGCGACTGAGGATCAGCGCCTTCGAGCGCAAAGAGGTGGTCGAAGGCGTCTTGGACCCGTCGCTTCAGATCCAGGTCGACATCATCCTCGGACCATTGCTTCGTGTATCGCGGAGGCTTCGCAATCAGGAAGCGAGGGAGCAAACCGTTCTCTCGATGCTCGCTACTAGCTAACGCGCGACGCAACACTCCAGGCTGGATGCCCCCCGTGATTGAAACCGTCGCTCGCTCGATATAGTCCGAGCCACTGGTCTTCCGATCTATCAGCAGCGGGCGCCCGCCGAACATTTCGAGGTACTTGGCAACGTCGCTGCCGGCAGCGCCTGTGTAGCGATCGAATCCGCCGAACCAGCCGCTCAACTCGTCACGCGCCACCAGAAGGCCTCGCGGATTTCCGTGCAGCATCTTGGTGAGCGCTTCGATCGTCGGATCGCTCGACATGACACGACGGCGGATCGGCTGTTCGGGCGGTTCTGGGGGCTCCGGAAGATCTTCGTCGCCGTTCTTTGCCGCCTTTTTCGCTTCCGCTTGCCACGCCTTGTACTTCACTGCGTGCTTCTGAGCCTCGACAAGGTAGCGCTCGTGCTCTTCCTTGAACTCCTGCACCAGCGTCTGCTCGAATCTCCGGATTGGCGAAAGCACAAGGTCAAACGCTGGGCTCTTCTGCGCGCCGGACTCGGCGACAATTATTGTCCAGACGATCGGTGGCTCACTCCAGGAGTGCTTGAGATGGAGTTGCCTGGAGTTGCCGACAGCCCCGGCTGCCGAGCTCAGGAGCGGCAGCGCGATCATGCTCTCATCGCAACCGATGGCCGCGGCGCCGGCGGACACAAACGAGCGGAATGGATCCGGGAGAAGCTGCGTTGGGAAAGGCTCAAACTTTTCGTACGCTCTCGCAGCACCCGCTTCAGGCTCATCGGTGTCTGCGACAATCTCGACCTCAGCAGCAGCACGAGCGAGATCATCGATCGCTGCGCGAACTTCAGCATCCTCGTGTACCTCGAGCGCGTCGACGATGTCATCGTGCTCGCGAAGGTCTCCGAAGCGTTCTGCGAGCCGAATGATCCTCGTCGATGACGCGCCGGCGGCTTGAGCGAGCTCGCACACGTCGTCTGCGTAGTCGTCTCCAGGTTCGTCATGATCCGGCACGACGATGACATCACGGCCGCGGCAAATGCTCCAGTCGCTCTTTCTCGCTCGTTTCGCCCCACCGCAGCTCGTTGTCGCGTTGAGGCCGATTGCGGCAGCTGCGTCGGCAGCCTTCTCGCCCTCGAACACATAGATCGGTTCTTCAGCCCGAAACTCGGGCAGACGGTAAAGCGGGCAAGGCGTCTTGAGCCCCCGGATCGCCCAGCCTTCATCGCTGCGTGAGACCGGCAGGATGTTTTTTTTGCCGTCGATATCCCAACGAAGGATTCTCTGAACGAGCTCGCCGTCTGCGGAGAGATAGTCGTAGCGATGATCCGCATGCCTCTGGTTTTTCTTCGCCAGCCACGCTTCGGCGTCGTTCACTGTGACGAACGTTCGAGCCTTGGATTTGGGCCGCTCCCGAGAGCCTCGCTCGCGAGGGCTCGAGCGAGAACCTGCGGGATCCTGCGAGGCTCGGAATGGCCCGTCGGAGGTCTTGGGGAAGAGATCCGACTTCTCAAGTCCGAGCCCTTCAAGAACCTCTTCTATCGAACAGCCCGCGTGACAATACAGGAGCGCAGCGCCGCCTTGACCGCCTGTAACGCTGAGGCTCGAATGGCGATCGTTGTGACCAGGGCATTGGCAGCTGTAGCCATGGCCCGAGCGTTTCACGTGCTTTCCCGCGGTTCGAAGCCGATCCAGGACGAGTTCAAGAGGATCCACGACGCGCCCCCTTCCCACCATCCGGGTCGGAGGCGTTGCCGCACGGGCAGCCTCGTGCGATCCAATCCTCGAGTTCCGCCACGCTGTAGCGAACGAGTCGCCCGATCTTGCGGGAAGGGATGTCGCCGCTCTTTGTGAGCTCCCAGAGCTTGCGCTCCCCGATATTGATCATGGCGGCGGCCTGGATCGGATCCAGCAGGACCGGCTCGGGCAGAGGACGACGGGGTCTCGGATCCGCGAACGGGTGGTCAGCCACGCGACACCTCCCCCATGCCCTTCGGGCGTGAGGCGGTGCGGACCTCTCGTCGCGTCCGCACGCGGGGAGGTGCATGCCTGCCGTCGATCTGGCTGCGGAACCCACCCGCCCGCAAGATCGGGCCTCGGGCCGCAGGCAACTGCGGCGAATGTCGATGAACTGTGTTGAGGTGTTTCATGCCCGAGAGCATGGAGCGAGGGAATCGAGCTAAAGTTCAGCTTGGGATCAGCTCAGGTCCAATTTCTTGGCCCGCTCAATTCCCAGAGTCGTGAGGCCGTAGCCCCTCCCACGGCCACGGTGCTCGACGAGCTTTTGCTCACATAATTCTTTGAGGCTGCGCTTGATCGTGCTTCGCGAGCATCGAATACCTTTGTCGGCGCAGAGCGTCTCCACGGTCAGCGCGACGCCACGTGGAGAGATGACGAAGGCCTTGAGCACCTCGCGCTCACGATCGCGGAGAGCTGGGGCCGAGTTCACGACGGCTTGGGATTGCGAGTCGACGTCGCTTACGCAACAGGCATCGTGCTGCTCAAGCTGGTCCTCGAAGACGTACTTGTCGAGCCGCGCCCGGCTCTCGTCGCTCAACGGTAGTTGCCAAGCCTGATCGGTGAAGCTCGAAAACTCTCCGTCCGTGTCGTAACGCCGAAGAACGCGAAATCGCCGCTCGTCGATACGCGCCGTCGCCCTTTTTGCTCGACCCTTGGCAGAGCCTTGATCCGCGGGGTTTTCGCTGATGAGCTGCTCAAGGATGTCTTGCGCGCTCTGCGTCGGTTCACAGACGGCCATTTCTTGCAACCGCAAGGCGAGAGTAACGCGGAGCGCGGCTTGGCCATCGCCAGTCGTGACCGCCTCAAGGAGCAGCCAGTTCCACCACTCCCGCACGTTTCCCCCTGCGATCTGCGAGAAGGTCTCGCAAACCTTCCCCAGCGGGCTTTCAGACTCCATTGGCAGCGATGCCAGCTCACTCACCGTCCGCGGATCGATGCTACAGATCCTAGAAAGGAGCCAGTCCTCCGCCAGAATCAGAGCGATGTCGATATAGCGGCACTTTGCATGCATTTTGGCA
>CAZXGT010000093.1:0-9115 GCA_964639935.1 uncultured Phycisphaeraceae bacterium | reverse complement strand
TCCGAGGCGGCAAGATGAGCGCCATCGGCCGCCTCATCGGCGGCGTGATGAAGAAATCCGGCGGAGCGGCGGACGCGAAGGCGGTGCAGGAGATGCTGAAGGTGAAACTCACCTAAGCGAGATATCGCGAGGTTTAGCGAGGATAAACCGGCCAACTGGAGATCTTAATGTCATAGACGCTGATTCAGAGCTACGGGCTCTTCTGGGAAGAGAAGCACGTTTTCTGGGGTCGCCCCCGCAACTCAGGTGCGCTCTGGGGGCGCCAAGTTCGGGCAAAGAAAAATCCTTGTGTGGATTTTCGTACTCAACGGGGCGTCTACGCACTCTATGCCGACTACGACCTTGTGTATGTGGGACAGAATCTAAATCAAGACTTACTTAAGCGGCTCAAAGATCACCTTGTTGACGATCTAGCCGGACGCTGGAACCAGTTTTCTTGGTACGGGGTTAGGCGAGTGAATTCGTCGGGCTCTCTTTCAGTAATTCGGAAGGAGGTGAAGCCGACACTGATAAATGTGTTGAATCATATCGAAGCGATATTGATTCACGCGGCCGAACCACCTCTCAACCGCCAAGGCGGGAAATTCGGAAAGAAAGTGCAGCAGTTTGTGCAGCATCGGGACGATCGACTTGGGCCCACTGCAAAAGAGATGATGAAGAACGTCCACGATCAACTGAAGATTAGTTCAGATTGAGACGGGAACCACCCGCCACCGCTTCCCCTCCCGCTCCACCCGCCGGTACAGCGTGTCCCGCTCCACCGGCGTGAAGCCCGCCTCGCGGATCGCCCGCTCGAGGTCGGCGACCGTCGTCTCCTGGTGCGTGCCCGAGCCCGAGAGCTTCGTGATGTCGTACCACACCACCGTGCCGTCGATGTCGTCGGCGCCCGCCCGCAGCTCCAGCTCCGCCATCGCCAGCGTCTGCATGATCCAGAACGCCTTGACGTGCGGGAAGTTGTCGAGCATCAGCCGCGCGATCGCCAGCGTCCGCAGGTTCTCGAGCCCCGTCGGCCCGGGCAGATGCTCCAGCTCCGACCCATCCGGGAAAAACGGCAGCGGGATGATCGTCTGGAAGTACCCGCCCTTGTCATTCATCGCCGGCGTCGGCAGATCGACGCCCTCGCGCGTCAGCGTCACGACCCCGCCGTCACCGTCATACCCAAGCCGCACGAGCGCCTCGTCCTGCGCCCGCCGCAGCATGTCCATGTGCCAGAGCCGTTCGCGCCGCCCCTCGATGTGCCCGTACAGGATCGTCGCGTTCGTGTTGAGCCCCAGCTCGTGCGCCACTCGATGCACCGTGAGCCACACGTCCGAGCGGATCTTGCCCTTGTAGGCCTCGTCGTGGACGCGGTCGTCGAAGACCTCCGCCCCACCGCCCGGCATCGAATCGAGCCCCGCGGCCTTGAGCTGCTCGAGCACCCAGCGGATGCCGCTCTCGGGATCCTTCCGCGAGTGCTGCTTGGCGATCTTGGCCAGGTGCACGATCTCGACGGCGGTGAAGGCCTTGAGGTGCAGGTCCGGCGTCGCCTGCTTGAGCGTCCGCAGCATGTCCGTGTAGAACTCGAACGGGTGATAGGGGTGCAGCCCGCCCACGATGTGCATCTCGGTGGCGCCCGCCTCGACGGCCTTCCGCGCCTCGGCGGCGATCTCCTCGAGGGAAAACTCGTAGGCGCCCTCATCGCCGCGCTTGCGCGCGAACTCGCAGAACTTGCACGAGAGCGCGCACACGTTCGAGTAGTTCAGGTGCTTGTTGATGTTGTAGTACGTCACGTCCCCGTGCAAACGCGTGCGCACCATCTCGGCCATCTCGAAGACGCTCCACACATCGGGCGTCTCGTAGAGCGCCATCCCGTCGTCGAGCGTCAGGCGCTCGCCGCGCTCCACCTTCCTGCGGATGGGGGCGAGGTCGACGGTCCGAAAATCGGTCTGTGAGCGGTCGAGCGTGGTCATCGGGGAACCTCCGGGAGGGTCTTCGCCGGCGCCGAGCGATCGGAGCCAGCCGGCACAGGCGTCAGGGGAGTTTACGCACGCGGATTCATCGGTTCAGGCCGCCCCGCGGCGGGCCGATAGCGACCCGGGAGACGCCCGCGCGCCTCCCGCAACCGCCGCTGGAGATCGCGATGCCCGAGGAGACGAGCCAGAATCAGCCGGCCGGTCAGCCGCGCGATCAGTCACGCGAGTCCGGCGGCGAGGACATCCTCGCGATCATCCGCAACGTCGAATCCCAGCTCGATCAGCTCAAGCAGGCGAAGAACGATCAGGAGCGGATGCTCCAGACGCTCTTGCACCAGCAGAGCGACCTCGAGCAGCAGGATCACCAGCTTATCGACCGGGCGAGCCGGCTCGAGGAGCGGGAGAGGGCGGTCGAGGACGCGGAGGCGAAGGCGGCCGAGCGCGCCGCGTCGCTGGATCGCCGGGCGGGAGAGCTCAGCGGCGCCGAGCAGGAGATCGCCGAGCAGAGCCGGAGCCTCGCGGAGCGCGAGGAATCGCTCGCGGTGCGCGAGCGCGAGGCGATCGAGCAGCAGCAGGCCTTCGAGCATCAGTTCGCCGAGATCCTCGAGCAGGCTCAGGCCTTCAAGAGCGACCGCGCGGAGTTCACCCGGGCCAGGGCGGAGCTCGAGGCCGAGACCTCGCGCCTGCGCGAGCGGCTGGAGCGGCTCGAGGCGGACCTGCAGACGGCGCTTGACGAGCGCGGCGTGCTGGAATCAGACAACGCGCGCCTTCGCGGGGAGCTGGAGGCCGCTTCAGCCTCCGCCGAGGGCGCCGAAGCCACGGACGAGGCGATTCGCTCGCTCAAGGAATCGCTCGAGAAGCGCGATGAGCGGATCAGCGGTCTGCTCGAGCGGCTCGAGGACGCCCGCGCGGAGGCGGCGCGGTTCCGCGAGTCGCTTCCCGATGCCTCCTCGCGCGACCAGCGCCTCGCCGAGGCCCACGAGGAGCTCGAATCCCTGCGGAAGCAGGTCGCCGAGTCGATCAGGAGCCGCGAGGAGCTCGAGCGGCTTCGCGCCGAGCACGCGAGCCTGCGCGAGCGGCTCGAGGGCGAGCCGGACCGCGAGGCCACGAGCGGCGAGCTCGCGAAGCTGCGCGAGAGCCTCTCTGGCGCGGCGGAGCAGGCCGAGGCGATCAGCGCCGCAGGCGCCGGCCTGGCGAGACTTCAGGAACTCATCAGCGCGCAGGACCTGAGCCCCGAGGCGTCGGAGAAGCTCGCGGGCGAGGTGGAGGCCCAGCGGGCGCGGGCGGACGCGGCCCGCGAGGACGCCGAGGAGCTCCGCCAGAGGCTCGAAGAGGCGATGGCGCGGATGGAGGAGCTCGAGCGGACCCGTCAGGCGCCCGACGACGAGGCGGCGCGCGAGCAGATCGCCCGGCGCGACCGGGCGATCGCGCAGCTCACCGAGCAGCTCAAGGAGAGCGAGACCGCCCGGGCGGAGCTTTCGCAGAAGAAAGCCTCAAGCGGCGGCGAACACGAGTGGGAGCGCCGCCGGCGCGAGCGGCTGCGGGCCATCCGCAACTCGCTCCGCGACAAGGCGTCGCGCCTCTCGCAGGCCAAGGAGATCATCGAGCAGCGCCAAAGCGAGTGCGAGCAGATCCTCAAGCTGCGCTCGGAGCTCGCCGCCAGCCGCGAAGCCCTGAAGCGCGAGAAGGATGATCTGGCGAAGACCAGCGCCAAGAGCGGAGCCGGCGTCGCCGCGATCCTCGCCGCCGTCGCCATGCTCGCCCTCGCGCCCCTCGCGTGGAAGGCGGCGACCATCTTCGCGCCCGCCACGCATCTCTCGACCGCCGTCATCGAGCTTCGCGCCCGCGACGGCGGTCCGCTTCCCGCCGAGAGTCGCCAGCGATTCCAGATGCTCATCGCCGACCTCGCGCAGGACCCGCAGCTCGTCGATCAGGCCGCCAAGCGCATGCAACGCCGCGGGATCGAGAGCTACGCGGATGCGGCGACCCTCGCCGCCGCCCTGCGCGACCAGCTCGACGTCAGCTTCCCCGAGATCGGCGCCGCGGAGATCGCCTACACCGACAAGGGCGACCTGCTCGCCAAGCGGACGCTCGAGACCTACATCGCCGCGATCGTCAGCGCCGCCAACGACCGCTCGGCCGCTCGTCTCGAGAACACCACGATCGCCGTCAGGCAGGCGCCCAGCGACCCGTCGCCTGTCGACCGCGGCGCCCAGCCCCTCTACGCCGCCGGGATCTGGGCCGGATCATCGGTCGTCGTCCTGGGCTTCCTGATCCTCGTCGCGATCGGCATGAGCAAGGCGCGCGAGAGAATCCGGAGCGAGGAAGCGATGCTCAACGCGGCCCGCGACGGCTCCGGCATCGGCTGGGGCGACCTCCCCGGCTCCTGAGCACAGAAACAAGCCCCGCCGGACCCGCCCGCGGGGCTGTGAGCAGACGGCTTGATCGGGTGAATCAGAGGCTGGTCATGACGGGCGAAGCGCCGTCGGCGACCGGGACGATGCCGAGACGGGAGCTCGTCAGACGCACATCGACCGGGATCGACGCGCCGACGAGACCGCCGGTGTAGCGGAACTTGGTGAGCACCGGGCCCTGACCGCCGGTTTCGTCGACCAGCACCAGCCGGAACTCGTTGCCGTCCCCGACGGTGGGGAGGTTTCGGCAGACGAGGAAGGCCGTCTTGCTCTCTTCATCGATGTAGAGCGCGGCGCGGAGATCACCCGGGGTCTCGCTCGGGTCGCTGGCGGAGCTGGTGAACGCGACGCGCTGCGCGGTCGGGCTCAGGAGCACCTGCTCAAATTTGGGACCGAGCTGCTGGGCGATCTCGGCGATCTCGCCGCTCTGCCCGATGGCGAGCGTCTCGCTGTACTGACTCTGCAGGGAGTAGCCGACGCCAAAGAGAACGAGCGTCGCGGTGGCGAAGCCGATGCACGCGGCGCGCCAGAGCGGGCTGACGTTGGCGCGAAGGGAGAAGTTCTCCGGGACGATCTGGCCCACCACGTCCTGGCGGGCCGTGGCGATGGCGTCGCGCACGCTCGAGATGACCCGCCCGCGAAGCTCCGCGGGCGGCTCGATGTCGGGAAGGGTGGACACGTCCCCGGTCAGACGCTCCTGCTCCCGGCGCACCTGACGGCGCACCGCCGGCGCCGCGGCGCGGAACGCCCGTTCGAACGCAAGACGCTCCCGCTCGTCGAGCAGACCCATCGCATCCAGGGAGGCCAGTTCCAGAAGTTCTCGCGTCGTCATACCGTCGGCTCCTCGCCCACGCTCATCTCACGAAGCCGGGCGACCGCCCGGCTCAGGGTTGACTTGATCGTGCCTATCGGACGATCGAGCTCCTCGCCAATCTGGCGAAGCGTCTGCCCCCCGAGGTACGCCCTCGTCAGGACTGTTCGCTGCAACTCGGGGAGACGTTCCATCTTCTTCATCAGATCCTCGAAACGTTCGTCCCTCTCGATACCGACAAAGGCGCGCTCGGCGCCATCCTCCGGCGCCCATTTTTCCTCAAGCGTCACGTTCATTTTCACGCGCGCCCGGATCCGCCGGAGACGGTCCACCAGATACCGCCGGGTGATGAGCACCACCCACGTCGAGAGAGCCGCCCGAGAGGCGTCGTATCGCCCCGCCGTCTTCCAAAGCCGGACGAACACCTCCTGCACCGCGTCCTCGACGTCGCCGGAGTTCGGCAACATCTGGTAGGCGAGCCGGTATACGAGAGCCCCGAAACGGTCATACAGCTCGCCGATGGCGGCCTCGTCGTCCTCGGCCACGCGGCGCATGAGCTCGGGGTCGTCGATTTTTCGGACGTCAGACATCGCACCATCCGTCCGCTGGACGTTTGAGCACGCCGCCCCCACCCGCAACCACGTGCCACCCCGTAGTGTAAACGACTGGTGAAGAAAGTCACGATCTTTTCGGCCGCATCACATGAACGGACTTTGTTTGGATCACGCGAGAATCGCGCGAGATTGAGACTAGGAAAGCCCGTGCCCCCCCGATAGACTGCATGAAGCGCAACGGCGCTGAAGGGGGTCGTGGTGGATCGACGCCGCAGCCAGTCCGGCAACCCGAGCATCCGAGCCGTGCGACATCGCTCCGGCTTCTCGATGGTCGATCTGCTGGTTTCCATCGCCGTCATCGCCCTGCTCATCGGCATCATCACTCCAACGCTCGCCCACGTGAAGGACGCGGCCGACAAGATCGTCTGCGCCTCGAACCTCCGTCAGATCGGTCTCGGACTCACGATGTACGCCGACGATCACGAGGGCCGCTACCCACAGAGCATCGGGTCGGTCGGCTCGGGCGACGATCCGCAGCTCGCGCACACGGGCGAGAACCCCAACGCGTGGAGCGGCCTCGGCTGGCTCGTCGCCGAAGGCTACCTCTCGACGCCGCAGATCTTTTACTGCCCGGCGCACCAGGGCGAGCACACGGCCGACGCCTACACCGACGAGTGGATGACGCTCGACGAATCAATCCGAACGAATTACGCCTATCGCGGTGTCTCCCCGGACCATCACTTTATGGATCCCGTTGACGCCGGCAGTGAGGCCTTGAGAGACGCCGACGCCGCGACGGTGCTCATTGCCGACGGCTTCTCCACCTCGGCGGACTTCAACCACGACAACGGCTTCAACACGCTCAACCTCGGTCTCTCCGTGGCGTGGCTCTCCGACGCGAACGGCACCCTCCGAAGCGCCCTGCTCACGAGCGTTCAGCAGACCGAGCAGGCCTGGTCGATCCTTGACCGCGAGATCGCGCCGACCGACTTCGAGCAGCCCGGCCTCGAGAGCTTCTCGCTCTTCCCGCGGTAAACCCTCGCTGACGGGGACCGCGAGCGCCCGCCGTCGCCGCGGACATCTCCTGCGGAAATCCTGCCAGATCAGCGCCCCTGACGTACACTCGCGGCCGTCTCTCCGCTCACTCGATCGGCTTGAAGGAGACCCGCCCGATGCGCTCGCTCCTGATCGCTCTTCCGCTTGCCCTCTGCACGATGCTCGCCGCTCCCGCGGCCGGTCAGGCGACGCCCGACCGTCTCTACCACGGCATCAACCGTCCGATCCCATTCACCGTCGAGGCCCCCGAGGACGCGGAGCGGCTCCAGCTCGCGCTCTACGGTCCGACCGCCGACAGCATCATCGCCCGGGCGGATGTCGATCGCGGCGCGGTCGACCTCTTTGAGGTCTTCCCGATCCTCTGGAACCGCACCGACACCCCGCACCTCTACCTGCAGCTGCTCGTCGCGGGCGAGCCCTACGGACCGCCCGTGTTCCTCGAAGCGCTCCGCCCGCCGATGACCAAGACGATCGACCCGCGCACGAACCAGATCGTGTGGGACACGAGCCAGCGCCGGCGACCCTACACCGGGCTGCGGACCTACCCGATGCGGCTCCTGGTGTTCGAGACCTCCGAGGGCGCCTTCACGATGAAGCTCCGCCCTGATCAGGCGCCCAACACGGCCAGACACATCCTCGAGCTCGTCGAGGGCGGCTTCTACTCGGACATCGTCGTCCACCGCATTATCCCCGCCAACGCCAACGGCGATCCCTTCGTCATCCAGTTCGGCGACCCGCGCGGCTTCGGCCTCGGGGGCCCCGGCTCTTACATCGATCTCGAGCCCTCCGAGCTCGAGCACGGCTTCGGCGTCGTCTCCATGGCGCGCCAGGGCGACAACCCCGACTCCAACGGCTCCCAGCTCTTCATCGCGCTGAGCCGCGCCGGGACGCGCCACCTCGACGGGAACTACACCGCCTTCGCCGAGATCGTCGGCGGCGTCGAGACGATCCTCGCCCTCGAGGACGCGGAGATCGCCGATCTCGAGCGGGGCGTCCCCGCCGAGCCCAAGCCCGTCGTCGAGTCGGCCCGCGCGATCCCGGCGCCGCCCATCAACCGGTGGCCCGACCGCATCCGTCGCCCCGCGCCCGCCGGCGTCGATCAGACCCGCTGACCAGCACCGATCCGTTCCTTCCGTTCCCATTTGCTTGGAGACGCCATGTCCGACTACCCCACCGCGAAAATTCAGACCTCTGAGGGCGACTTCACCGTCGAGCTCTGGGACGACGTGGCCCCGAAGCACGCCGAGAACTTCAAGAAGCTCGTCGAGAGCGACTTCTACGACGGGCTCACGTTCCACCGCATCATCCCAGGGTTCGTCATCCAGGGCGGGTGCCCCAAGGGCGACGGCACGGGCGGCCCGGGCTGGAACGTCGACGCCGAGTTCAACGACCGCCGCCACGAGCCCGGCGTCCTCTCGATGGCGCGATCCGCCGATCCCAACTCCGCCGGCTCCCAGTTCTTCGTCTGCCTCACCCGCGAGCACTGCCAGCACCTCGACGGCCAGTACACCGCCTTCGGCAAGGTGATCGAGGGCATGGACACGATCGAGAAGATCGCCAAGACGCCGCTGAGCGACCAGAACGCCGGAACGCCCGAGACCCCGCCCAAGATGCACACGACCGAAATGGTCAGCGGCTGAACCTCACCGCCCGAGTTCGCGCCACTGGCGCACCGCCTCGGGCTCGCGCGGATAGACCGCCTCGAGCATGATCGGCGGCACGGGGGCGATCCCCGCGCTCGCGGCAAGGCACGACTCGGCCGTCAGCGCCGGGGGCGCGATCGTCACCCCGGCGTCGCTCGCCCAGGCTCGCATCTCGTCGGGCAGGTGCGCATCGGCGACGATCGCCCCGAAGCCGTCGCGCTCGTGGAGCGCCCGCAGGCCCTCGGCGTCGACGACCTCGCCCGGACCGAGCGCCGGAGCGCTCTCACTGTCCACCCGGCGCCGGCGAACCCACGCGCTCCCGCCGCCGCGCGACTTGCTCGCCATCGCCACGAGCACATCGCCACGCACGCCCGCGCCGAGCGCGGCCGAGGCGTCCGACGGCACGGGCACGCACCCGGCGCCCGTGCTCATCGCGATCATCTTCGCCGTCGCGATCGCGATCCGCACCGAGCTGTACCCGCCCGGCCCGACCGACGCCGCGACCAGCCCGAGCTCCGCGGGGCCTACGCCCGCTTCGGCGCAGAGCGCCGCGATCGCCGGCATCAGCGCGTCGTCGTGACGGCCCTTCGGATCGAGCGCGCGAACCGCGGTCAGCTCGCTCCCGTGCGCAAGCCCGACCTCGCCCGCGCCGGAGGCGCCGGGGTTGCTCGTTTCGATGATGAGC
>CAZXGT010000092.1:5076-9245 GCA_964639935.1 uncultured Phycisphaeraceae bacterium | reverse complement strand
GTTCGATCCAGCTCGCGGCGTGGCGGACGATCTCGTCGAGGTCGGTGAACTCGGGTGTCCAGCCGAGCTCGCGCGCGGCGCGCGAGGGGTCGGCGGTGAGGGTGGGCGGGTCGGCGGGGTGGCGGTCGGCCCACGCGACGGGGACGGGTCGGCCGGTGACGCGGTGGACGGCCTCGAGGATCTGGCGGATCGAGACGCCGCGGGCGGACCCGAGGTTGTAGACGTGGGCGCGATTCTCGGCGGCCGGGTCGAGGCGCTCGAGGGCGAGGAGATGGGCGCGGGCGAGGTCGGCGACGTGGATGTAGTCGCGAACGGCGGTTCCGTCGGGTGTCGGGTGGTCGTCGCCGAAGACGGTCAGGGGCGGGCCGAGCTCGAGGGCGGCGCGGATGGCGTTTGGGATGAGGTGGGTCTCGGGGTCGTGGTTCTCGCCGAGGAGTCCGGCGGGGTCGGCGCCGGCGACGTTGAAGTAGCGGAGCGCGGTGAAGGCGAAGGGTCGGCCGGCGCGCTTCCTGGCGGCGGCGTGGTCGGCGAGGGCGCGCTCGAAGGCGAGCTTGGACCAGCCGTAGGGGTTGATGGGGCTCGGCGGCTCGTCCTCGGCGATGGGGATGCGCTCGGGCGGGACGGTTCCGTAGACGGCGCAGGTGGAGCTGAAGACGAAGCGGTGGACGCCAGCGGCCTCGCAGGCCTGGAGCAGGCCGATGGCGGCGGCGGTGTTGTTGGCGTGGTAGTCCAAGGCGCGGTCGACGCTTTCGCGGACGTAGGCGAGGGCGGCGAAGTGCATGACGGCGGCGACGGATTGCTCGCGGAGGGCGGGCTCGATGGTCGCGCGGTCGGCGATGTCGGCCCGGATGAAGGTGAAGCGGTCGGGGGCGAGGCCGCGGAGGGCGTCGATGGCGGAGATGACGCCGCGGTCGAGATTGTCGATGGCGAGGACGGATCGCCCGGATTCGAGGAGGATCCTGGCGGCGTGTGAGCCGATGTATCCGGCGGCGCCGGTGACGGCGACTGTCTCGGGGACGGTCTGGTCGTTCATGTGCGGATCGGACCGGGTGGTACGCTTCGCGTCAAGCACCGGCGCCTACTGGAACACGGCATTGATGACGACGACGACCGACGCGACCGAGCTTCCGGCGAAGGATCAGCCCCATGGCGAGCCGCCTGCGCTGCGGGCGGGCGATGCGGCGGGGCTGTACGTGCGCGGAGCGGCGATGGGGGCGGCGGACATTGTGCCGGGCGTCTCGGGGGGGACGATCGCGCTGGTGACGGGGATCTACGAGCGGTTCGTGGCGGCGCTTGGGTCGCTCTCGCCGGCGTTTTTGGCGCCTCTGGCGCGGGGCGACGTGCGGGGGGCGAGGCGCGAGCTGATGCGAACGCACTGGGCGTTTCTGATCCCGCTCGGGCTTGGGATCGTCAGCGCGATTCTCCTGGCGAGCCGGCTCATCACGGGGCTGATGACGGAGCATCCCGGGGCGACGTACGCGTTCTTCTTCGGGCTGATTCTGGCGAGCGCGATGGCGCCGTTTCTTCGGATGCGTCGGCGCCGGTGGAGGCACGCGGCGGCGGCGGTTCTGGCGGCGGGTTTCGCGTGGTGGGTCGCGGGGCTTCAGCCGGAGGGGCTCAACGTGGCGCCGACGAGCGATCCGGCGGCGGCGAGCACGTGGGTGTACCCGGCGAAGCTGCGTGACGCGGGGGATCTCGATCGGCTTCTGGCGGCGATCCCGGAGACGGCGCGGCTGGTGGCGTTCGATCCGAAGGCGGTGCTGGCGGGGGTCGAGACGCCGGAGCGCGTGCGGGTGATCGAGAGCGAGGAGGCGCTCTCGGCGTGGGCGGAGACGGCGAAGGACGCGGGGCTGCTCGACGCGCCGCGGGCGTCCTACGGGTACATCTTCTTCTGCGGGTTCATCGCGATCAGCGCAATGATTTTGCCGGGGCTTTCGGGGTCGTTCCTGCTCTTGCTGCTCGGGCAGTACTACGTGGTGCTCTCGACGATCAGCCGGTCGATCGACCACGCGAAGGGGCTGCTCGGGAGCGAGGCGGCGCCCCTGGCGCGGCTCAGCGGGCACGGGCCGGTGGAGGACGGGCTGCTTCTGGGCGCGTTTTTGGCGGGGGTGGCGATCGGGCTCGGGACCTTCTCCCGGATCGTGAGGTGGCTCTTTGAGCACTACCACGACGTGACGATGGCGGCGCTGACGGGGCTGATGCTCGGCGCGCTGCGTCTGCCCGGCTCAGAGGTGCTCGCGGCGACGGGGGCGGAGACCGGCGAGGGCTGGGGCGTGGTGCTCCTGACGGGGGTGATCGGGGCCGCGCTGGTGACGGGGCTGACGGTGTGGGATCACCGGACACGGTCGCGGGACGGGGCGGCGTCCGTGGGCGCGTAAAGAGAGGCGGTCGCTCGAGGGGTGATCGCGGTCAGCGGGTTTCGGTGACGGAGCGGTGGAGAGCGCGGGGGGAAACGCGGCGGGGGCGGTCGATCTCGCGGCCGCACTCGGGGCAGGCGCCGGTGACGTTCCCGGCGAGGTCGTAGCCGCAGCGGACGCAGCGCTGCGCGGCGTTCTTCTTCGGGAGAGTGGCGAGGAAGGTTCCCATGACCGCGAGCAGCGCGGCGTAGGCGTAGAGGAACGGGAAGACCCAGGTGGGCTTCTCGCCGAGCCACCACCAGACGAGGTAGACGAGAGGATCGACGAGGGGGAGGACGAAGGCGGCGCCGGCGGCGACGAAGGCGTACCCCTTCCACGTGCGGCGGAAGGCGGCCGCGAGAGACCAGACGACCATGGCGTAGATGGAGAGGATGATCACGCGGTCACCGCCATATGAGAAGAGTACAACTCGCCCGTTGGTTGAGTCGGGCGTTTGCGGAGCGTAGATTCGCGGGATTGATGGTTGATGAAAAGGGGTCATCGCGGAAGCCGGAAGCGGAGGAGTCCCCCACCGCGGGGCTTTGGCGGGCTTCGGGGATGGGCGTGGAGTTTTCGGCGGGGATCGTGGGGATGATCGCGCTGGGTTGGCTTGTGGACCGGGGGTTGAACTCGGCGCCGTGGGGGATGATCGTCGGCGCGGCGATGGGGATCGTCGGGGGCGGGTACAACTTCTTCAAGCAGGCGCAGAAGATGAACCGCGCCGCGACGGAGGCTTATCGGCGTGACTACTCCCGCAGACCGACCGGAACCCGACCAGAACCTCCCGCCGAGCGGGGCGAGCGCGAGCGGGAGGATGACGCCCGGGGCCGATGAGGCGGCGGGCGATTCCGACGCGCCGGTGTCGATGCCGGTGAAGCGGTTCGTGGCGGCGCCTGTGGCGGCGGCGGCGATCATCGGGTGCGCGCTGGCGGCGGGGGCGGCGCTGGCGAGGCCGGCGTGGCTGGGCTCGATCGGCCTGGGCGCGGGGTCGGCGGCGATCGGCGTGGCGGTTGGGGCGCTGGCGATCGCGCCGTGGAAGCCACGCGCGAGGGCGGTGTGGCCGACGCTTGTTCTGGCGAGTCACGGAATCTCGATGGCGGCCCTGCTTGCCTCGGCGGGGTTGCTATACTCCGCGGCCCAACCGGACGCCGTGGCGTTCGTGGTCTCCGCCGTGCTCCCGTTCCCGATCGCGATGATCGCTCAGGCGAAGCTGGCGCTGGCTCCGACGCTCTCACGTCCGGCGACCGTGGGCTCTGCGCCCTGAACAACGACGCACGATCCGCCCGCTCTGGACGCGGCCGGACCTCTCAGGAAGGGCGCTTCGGCGATGACCCTCCCGCTGCACATCCCCTCCCTTCTCGCCGCGGGCAGCGATCCGCTCGGGCACGTTCTGGACAAGCCGAACAAGCTCGGCCCGCTGTCGATGAACTCGATCACGCTGCTGGTGGTGACGGCGCTGCTGATCTGGGCGATGACGGTGGTCGCGAAGGCGATCGCGGTCGGCCCCGAGGAGCAGGGCCGGGATCGGTACGTGACGAAGAACCCGTTCGCGCACGTGATCGAGGTGATCGTTGTGTACCTGATGGACAACGTGATCCGTCCGCAGCTGGGGCCGGACGCGAAGCGGTTTGCGCCGTTCCTTCTCACGCTGTTCTTCTTCATCCTGTTCAACAACCTGTTCGGGCTGATCCCGCTGATGGACCTGCAGTACCTGATCGTGGGTCTGGCGGGGGGCGAGCCGACGGCGTGGATCGGCGGGACGGCGACGGGGCG
>CAZXGT010000092.1:0-4976 GCA_964639935.1 uncultured Phycisphaeraceae bacterium | reverse complement strand
TGGGTCTGGCGGGGGGCGAGCCGACGGCGTGGATCGGCGGGACGGCGACGGGGCGGCTCGCGGTGACGGGGGGCCTGGCGCTGACCGCGTTCATCATCTGGAACATTCACGGGATTCGGACGGGCGGCGTCGGGAGCTATTTCAAGCACTTTCTCGGCGGCGCGCCGCTTTATATGGCTCCTGTGATGATCCCGGTAGAGGTCATGGGCACGATCGTGAAACCGGCGGCGCTGGCGCTTCGTCTCTTTGCGAACATGACGGCGGGCCACATTCTTTTAGCGGTGGTCATCGGGTTCACAGCTTCGGCGCCTGCGGCGCTGGGCTGGCTCGGCGCGCCGATCACGGTGGTGGCCGCGGTGGGCGGTGTGCTGATCTTCTTCCTGGAGGTGTTCGTGGCGCTGCTTCAGGCGTTCATCTTCATGTTCCTGACGACGCTCTTCATCGCGCAGCTGGCGCACCATCATCACGACGACGAGGCGCACGGGGAGTCCTACGACGAGGACCACCCGGCCGAGAGCGATCCGGCGGCGCCCGTGACGGCTTAACCTTCTGACCACTGCCCGCACGGGGGCGTTCCCCGTCGGACGGATTTGATCCCTCGAGAGAGTTCACTCGCTGACGTCGGCCCCGAGAGGGCGACAGAGACTGGAGTTCACGACTCATGAAGACCACGAAGCTTCTCGGTATCGCCGCCGCCGCCACGGTCGGGGCGCTTGTCATCGCCGAGCCCACCCTGGCCCAGGACGCCGACACGGCGGCCGCTGTTGCGGAGGCGTCGGCCTCGGGTCTGGCGAAGATCGGCGCGGGCCTTGCCGCGGGTCTCGCGGTGATCGGCGGCGGGATGGGCATCGGCCGCGTGGGCTCCTCGGCCGTCGAGGCCATGGCGCGCCAGCCGGAGGCGTCGGGCACGATCGGCACGAACATGCTGATCGCGGCGGCGCTGATCGAGGGCGCCACGCTCTTTGCCGTTCTCGGCGGCTTCCTGGCCCTCATCGGCTGAGCCGATCGGACCACCACCCCTCACCCCCATCGGCGTGAGGGCGCGGGCTTTTCCCGAGCCTGCGCCCCCGCGCCGGATTGAACCCTCCGCGCGATTGCGAGGCGACCTATGCGCAAGCTGATGACGTACCCGACGCTCGTTTCATCGCTCCTGATCCCGGCGACGACGGCGATGGCCGCCGAAGGCGAGGGATCGGTGATGGCGTTCGATCTGTTCCAGTTCTTCATGGCGATCGTGGTCTTCGGGGTCGCGTTCTTCATTTTGAGCAAGACGGCGTGGCCCAAGATCATGAGCGGGCTGGAGGCTCGCGAGGGGAAGATCAAGGGCGATCTGGCGGAGGCCGAGCGGGCGCGCGAGCAGGCGCAGGCGTCGCTTGAGCAGTACGAACGGGCGCTGGCCGACGCGCGGTCGGAGGCGGCGTCGATCGTCGACGAGGCTCGGACGAACCAGCAGAAGCTGGCGGCGGAGCTCAAGGCGAAGACCGAGGCGGAGCTGGGGCAGATGCGCGAGTCGGCCAAGCGCGAGATCGCGGCGGCGAAGTCCGCGGCGATCGCGGAGCTGCACTCGCACGTGGCGGAGCTCTCGACGGACATCGCCGCGAAGATCCTGCGTCGCGAGCTCTCGGCCGAGGATCAGCAGTCTCTCGTGGATGATTCGCTGAGCGAGCTTGCCGCCTCCAACTGATCCCTTCCGTTCGGCTCGTCAACTGATTTCGTCAACTGGTTCGTCAACCGACTGGTCAAAACCGCGACGTCTGAAAGGTTCGCTCGATATGCCCGCCTCACGCAACGCTCAGCCCGACGCCGTCGCCCGTGTGTACGCCTCGTCGCTCTTTGAGATCGCGGAGGCCAAGGGCGGCCGGGAGGCGATCGAGGAGACGCAGAGCGAGCTTGAGGAGATCCTCGAGCTGTCCCGCCGGGACCGATCGTTCGGCGAGTTTCTCGCGTCGCAGATTCTGTCGCACGAGGACCGGAAGCGGTCGCTCGAGGCGATCTTCCGCGGTCGCGCGAGCGATCGCGTGGTGGACTTTCTGAAGGTGCTCAGCGACAAGGGCCGGCTCGGTCATCTGGCGGCGATCGTCGCGGCCTACGACGAGCTTCTGCAGAGGCACTTCGGCCGCGTGGAGGTGGACGTCTACACGGCCTCGCCCGCGGAGGAGGGGCTGCTCGATTCGCTCACGAGCCGGCTTCGCGAGACGCTCGGGAAGGAGCCGGTGCTTCACGCGTACGTGGACGAGTCGATGATCGGCGGGCTCCGCCTGCGGATCGGCGATGAGCTGGTGGACGCGTCGGTGTCCTCGCGGCTTCGGAAGATGCGCGAGGGGCTCAAGACCTCGAGCGCGGCGCGACTGCGCGGGCGGGTGAACGAGCTCTTTGAGGGCGAGCCCGGCGAGAGCGACTGAGCGCGATTCGGCTCTGATTAGAACGGAAACGCGACGCCGACGTAGGCGTAGACGTCGTCGCGGCCGGGGTTGCGGTCGGAGCCGAAGGAGTTGGCGTTGGAGAAGTGACGCCAGTTGACGCCGACGATAAGGCGGTCGGGCCCGCCCGAGAGCGGGAAGGTGGCGCCGAGGCCGGCCTGCGGGGTGAAGTTGAACTCGCTCCCGCCTTCGGGGACCTCCTCGGTGGCGATGAGGAGCCCGACGCCCGCCTCGATGAAGAGCGTGTGGCTCTCTTCGGCGACGAAGTGCCAGCGGAGCTTGGGGTTGAGGTTGAAGGCGAGGGCGTCGTCGCCGTCGGCGTGGTCCTCGGTGAGATACCAGAGCGTGAGGTCGGCGGAGAACTCGAGGTTCTCGGCGATGAACGTGGAGGCGCCGACGAAAGCGGAGGCGCCGGCCTCGCCGTTGTTGAGCGAAGCGCCGCCGCCGGCGCCGACGGTCCACCACCAGCCGGAGTCGATGTCGCCGTAGGTCGGGCCGTTCGCGTCGGTGATGGGCGGCTCGAGAGCGTCGGGCTGGAGGTGGAGATCGGCGGAGCCGACATGTTCGGCGAACGCCGGCGTCGCGACGGCGAGACTCAGGAAAACCAGACAACGGCGCATGCCAAGCTCCGGGAGGTGAAAGGAAACCTTACCGAGGTATCGGATTCGCGGGGGCGGCCGCTGCACTCACTGGCGGATGCGCGGGTCGACGAAGGAGTAGAAGACGTCGACGAGCAGGTTGAAGACGGTGAGCATGGTGGAGTAGATGAGCACGATGCCCATGATGAGGAAGAGGTCCTTGTTGCGGACGGCGGAGACGAAGTGCTGGCCGATGCCGGGGACGTTGAAGACCTGCTCGACGACGAAGGAGCCGGTCATGGCGAAGGCGGCGGCGGGGCCGAGATAGCTGACGACGGGGAGGATGGCGTTGCGCAGGGCGTGGCGGAGGACAACCGAACGCTCGCTGAGGCCCTTGGCGCGGGCGGTGCGGACGTAGTCGGCCTGGAGCTGCTCGATCATCCCGAGGCGGGTGAGGCGGGCGATGTAGGCGGCGAAGGGGAGCGAGAGGGTGACGGCGGGGAGGATGACGTCGCCCGGGGATCCCCACGCGCCGACGGCGCCGATGCCGAGCCAGACGGGGAAGACGATCAGGAGCACGGCCCCGATGACGAAGGTGGGGATTGAGACGCCGATCATGGCGAGGGCGAGCGTGGCGAGGTCGAGCGGCGAGCCGGGCCTGAGGGCGCCGAGCACGCCCGCGGCGACGCCCAGGACGGTGGCGATGAGGATCGCGGCGAGCCCGAGGACGATCGAGACGGGGAGGGTTCCGGCGATGATCTCGTTGACGGTCCAGTCCTCGTAGCGGAGGGAGGGTCCGAGATCGAAGACGGGCGAGCCGGGGGGGCGGGGCTCGGCGAGGCCGATCCGCCCGAGAAGCCAGCGGGCGCCGGTCGCGCCGGCGAGGTACTCGGTGTAGAAGACGACGGGGTTGTCGAGGTTGTACTGGCGCTCCATCGCCTCGAGGACGGCGGGCGGGGGCGCCCGGCCCTCGTCGTTGATGACGGCCGACCCGGGGAGCGCCCAGGCGAGCAGGAAGGTGATGGTGTAGACCGCGAGAACGATCAGCGGGAGCTGGAGAAGCCGGCGGAGGGCGAAACGCATCAGCCCTCGCCTCGCGGGATGTGGAGCTCGAAGAGGTACTGCTGCTTGCGCGGGTGGGTGGAGAGGCCGCGGAGGTTGGGGTCGGCGAGGAAGAACTGGACGTAGTTGAAGATAGGGAGGACGGGGAGCGTCTCTTCCATGGTGTAGCGCTCGGCCTGCTCGAGGAGTCGGTAGCGCTTGTCGGGATCGGTTTCGCGGGCGGCGGCGTCGAGGAGCTCGTCGAACCGCGGATCCGAGTAGCCGCGGTCGTTGTTGCCGTCGCCGGTGCGGTGAAGGGCGAGGAAGGTGGTTGGGTCGCCGTAGTCGCCGAACCATCCGCCGCGGGCCATCATGTAGTCGCGGCGTTTGAGGTCGTCGCGGTAGGTCTTGGTTTCCTTGATGCGGATGCCGGAGCGGACGCCGAGGGTTGATTCCCACATGGACTGCATGGCCTGGGCGACCTTGTCGTGGTAGGAGCCGGAGGTGCAGAGGAGCTCGATGACGGGGAACCTGACGCCGGCCTCGTTCTCGACGACGCCGTCGCCGTCGCGGTCGCGCCACCCGGCCTCGGCGAGGAGCCGGCGGGCGGCTTCGGGGTCGTGGCGGAGGCCGATGATCTCTCGGTTCTCATCGAAGCCCGGGATGCTTGCGGGCGGGATGAGCGTGTGGGCGACGGGCTCTCCGACGCGGCGGACGCGCTCGACGATGGCGTTCTTGTCGACGGCCATGGCGAGGGCCCGTCGCACGCGTGGGTCGACGAGGGGGTTGGGCCGTCCGTCGGTGAGGGTCGGCGTGCAGTTGAAGCTCCAGAAGTAGGTGCCGAAGTTGGCGAAGGCGACGAGGTCGTCGCGGCGGCCCTGGGCGCTGGCCTCGACGAGATCGGGGAGGTAGTCGACGTGGACGTCGGTGAGCCAGT
>CAZXGT010000091.1:3874-9256 GCA_964639935.1 uncultured Phycisphaeraceae bacterium | reverse complement strand
GAGGGCATGGGCGTCGCGGGGGAGAACCAGGTGTACCTGGACCTGACGCACAAATCCAAGGAGGAGCTCGACCGCAAGCTGGGCGGCATCCTCGAGATCTACGAGAAGTTCGCCGGCGAGGACCCGCGCGTGATGCCGATGAAGATCTTCCCGGCGGTGCACTACTCGATGGGCGGTCTGTGGACGACGTTCACGCCCGAGGAGCGCGACGCTGATGCCGTCGCGGACAGCGCGTCGGGCCGGGATCGCGTGACCGGCATGAAGTTCGGGGCGCCCGACACGATGTCGACCAACATCCCCGGGCTCTACGCGCTGGGCGAGGTGAACTTCGCCTTCCACGGCGCGACGCGTCTGGGGGCCAACGCGCTGCTCTCGTGCATCTTCGACGGTTTGTTCGCGGGGATGGGCATCGCGAACTACGTCGCCGACGAGGCGCCGGCCGTGACGGATCTGCACCAGGGCGTGTACGACCGGGCCGTCGAGAGCGAAGAGTCGCTCGTCAAGGAGCTCGTGGGCGAGGATCGGCCAGAGGGCGACCCGGACGACAACGCCTACAAGATCGCTCGCGAGCTCGGGATCGAGATGACGGCGGCGTCGACCGTGGTCAAGACCGGCCCGCGTCTGCGCAAGTGCCTCGAGAAGATCGAGGAGCTCAAGGAGCGCTACCGCGGGGTCCGGCTGGTCGACGCGGGCATGTGGACGAATCAGAACCTGAGCTTCTCGCGGAACGTGGGCGACATGCTCGCGATCGCCGAGGCGATCGCGCTGGCGGGCGAGAAGCGCGAGGAGTCGCGCGGCTCGCACTACCGGACGGACTTCCTCGAGCGCGACGACGAGCGCTTCATGAAGACGACCATCGCCAGCTACAACCGCGAGACGGGCAAGCCCGACATCAGCTACCGCGACGTGATCGGCGGGCTCGTCGAGCCGCGGGCGCGGACCTACGGCAAGATCGAGCAGAAAGCGGAGACGCCGCCCGACTCCAACAACCCGTACTCCGACCCGCGGACTCCCGAGAAGGGCGCGTCCGAAGAGGTCCGCCAGCCCCCCACTCCCGCCTCGTAAACGCCTTCCACTCCCGAGGAACACGCTTCCATGGTTCGAGAATCAAACGCCAACGCGAAAAAGCTCACCCCCGGCGCCAAGCGGACCGTCCGCCTTCGCATCAAGCGCTGCGACGGCCCCGGCAAGGCGTCCTACTGGCAGTCCTTCGATGTGCCCGTGACGGCTGGCGAAGGCGCCAACATCATCAGCGCGCTGCAATACATCGCGGCCCATCCGACCACGGTCGACGGCGAGCGGGTGCAACCGGTCGTCTGGGACTCGGGCTGCCTCGAAGAGGTTTGCGGCTCGTGCACGATGCTCATCAACGGGCACGTGCGGCAGTCGTGCTCGGCGCTGCTTGACAACTACGCCCCGGTGGACGGCGACGTCGTGACGCTCGAGCCGATGAGCAAGTTCCCGGTCAACCGCGACCTCTTCGTCGATCGCGAGCGGATGTTCGCCACGCTCCGGCGTCTCGAGGCGTGGGTGCCGATCGACGGGCTCTACGACCTCGGCAAGGGGCCGACCGAGGATCCGGAGAAGCAGCAGGAGCGCTATGTTCTGTCCACCTGCATGACCTGCGGGTGCTGCCTCGAGGCGTGCCCTCAGTACGAGAAGGAAACGGATCCGGAGAAGTGGTCCGAGTCTTTCGTCGGCGCGTCGGCGATCGGCCAGGTCGACCTCTTCAACTCGCACGAGACCGGGGGCCGGCTCAAGGAGAAGCGGCTCGACGAGCTCTCGCGAAAGGGCGGCGTATCCGACTGCGGCAACTCGCAGAACTGCGTGAAGGTCTGCCCGAAGGAGATTCCGCTGACCAAGTCGATCGCCAAGATGGGCCGCGCGGTGACGGTTCACAAGGTCAAGAAGTTCTTCTCCGGAAAATAGACCGCCGCGATCGACGCGTTATGAAAAAGGCCGCCCTTGCGAGGGCGGCCTTTTCTGTGCGCGAATCCTGGCGGAGGGCCGCGTCAGTCGCAGGAGCCCCACGCGGCGATGAGGGCGGCGAGGTCGCTCGCGGACGTAGCGCCGTCGCCGTCGAGATCCGCGGCGTCCGTACCCCACGCGGCGATGAGCGAGGCGAGGTCCGACGCGTCCACGACGCCGTCGCCCGAGAGGTCCGCCGAGCAGGGCGGCGCGAGCAGGTTGTCGCGGACCCACTGGATGGCGACCTGCTGCTCGGCCTCGGCCGCGGTGATGTCCCCGCTGACCGGCTCCCACCGGTAGACGAAGTAGAAGATCTCCGAGTCGCCCAGGTCGTCGCTTGAGAGCTTGAACGCGCCGAGGTAGATGCCCGGGATCTCGTTGACGACGAGGAAGTGATCGGGGTGGTTGTGGAGATCGCCGAACTCGGTGGCGTTGAAGAGAGGGCCGGGAACAAGCTCGCCCGGGGTGGTCGGGGAGACCGCTTGCTGACCGAGGAAATCGATCTCGAGGAAGAACGCGGGGTCGACCGGATCGAAACCGGCGCCGTTCCAGACCCTGAGCTGATCGGCGATGTCGAGGCTCATGACCGCGAAGGGCGGGAACTCGCCGAGGCGGGAGTTGAAGCCGGGGTCTTCGGTGGCGATGTTCCCGAAGAAGCTGATCATGTCGGCGTCGAAGACGCGCTCGGGGGCGGTAATGTTTCCCGACAGGACGCGGTGGGTGGTGATGCCCTCGGGCCCGTGTTCGAGGATGACGTCGATGTCGTGAAGCGTGCCGGCGAGGGTGAGTGACGCGAAGGCGGCGGCGCTCGCGGCGGCGGCGGTTCGTGAGAAGCTCATGGCGGATCTCCAATAGGTGCGACTCTGCAAGAGATGAAAAGCGCGGGGCCGGCTTTCACCGGCGCCGCGCGTGGGATGAAGCGGGCTCAGGCGCGTCGGCGACGCAGGAGCGCCGCGCCGCCCATCGCGAGCAGAGCGCCCGCCCCGGGGGCGGGAACGAGCACATCCTCCACGTACTCGATCGCCGCCTCGTGATCCAACTCGCTGGCGCCGAAGTTGCCGACGAACCAGAAGGTGTCCGACTCGTCCGGCGCGCCGGCGCCCTCGGCGAAGGCGCGGAGGGAGATGAGGTAGACGCCGCTCACGCTGCCGTCGGTCGGAGCGTTGAGGATGATGTCGTAGTGGTCGTCGAACCCGCCCGGACCGACGGGGATCCCGAAGCCGGCGGTCGTTCCGCCGGCGGTCGAGGGCGTCTCCTGCTCGCCGCCGAGGAACTCGAAGGTCACGGTGTTGGGCGAGACGGTATCGAAGTCGGAGCCGTCCCAGACGCGGGCCGCGTCGACGAAGTTGACGCCCCAGTTGAGCCCGGCGAGGGTGCCAGGGAGGGCGCGGAAGCCGGGATCGTCGGCGATGTTCGGCGCCCCCGGGTTCTCGCCCCACTCGAAAGCGAAGACGCGCTCGCGCAGCTCGACGACCGACTCGGTGTCGTCGTCGAAGGAGCCGATGACGATGCCGCCGTCTTCGATCTGCAGAAGGGCGTCGACGCCCTCCCCGTGAGCGAAGGCGGCGCCCGAAACGGCGAGACCGGCGATCGTGGAAACGATGATTCTGGTGTTCATGTGTCTATCTCTTTCTCTTCCGAAAAAAGGTGGAGTGAATGGGTTCAGCGGTACAGTTGAGGGTCGAAGAGATTGATCTCCTCGCTCTCGTAGACATCGCTGAAAGTCATCGTCTCCGCGTGCCCGTCGAGGAACGCGTAGTTGCTGCGGGTCTCCCACCCGGCGTCGGCGCTGTTGCCGAGCACCGCGGCTCGCTCCTGGCCCGAGTAGAAATCCACGACCTGCTCGAAGCCCGAGGGCGAGCCCCCGTAGGTTCCGATCGCCATCTGTTGACTGGCGAAGAAGGCCTGATACTCGGGCCCGGGCGAGTAGCCCGGGTTCCAGCTCTGAACGTGGACGTGATCGGCGCCCGCGAAGGCGCCGAACTCGGCCATCAGAAGGAACTGGATCGTGAGCGACGGCGCATTGATCTTCTGCATCCGGGTGAAGTACCGGTTCGCGAGATCTCCGGGATTGTCGCCGGGCTCGACCTCGATCTGTCGAAGGGACGTCACCATGTCGTTGACGCCGTAGCTCGAGGCCCGGAAGCGGTTCTCGGTTCCGATCACGGGCACGCCCTGCCCGCCCTTCTCGAGAGACCAGTGCGGACTCTCGTCGCCGGGCGAGATGTTGTCGATGCCCTCGTCGACGTAGTCACGGAGGATGTTGACCCACGAGAGCTCCTCGCGAGGCCCGATGCCGCCCTCGGGCAGACCGGGCTCGATGAGGCGACCTCGGTGATCCTCCGCGTACATCAGGCTCGCGATCTGCAGCTGGCGGATGTTGCTCAGGCAGACGACCGACCGCGCCGACGTGCGGGCGTTGCCCAGCGCCGGGAGCAGCAGGCCGATGAGAATCGCGATGACCGAGACGACGACGAGAAGCTCGACGAGCGTGAACGCGCGCGTGCGCATTGAGAGTCCTTTGCAGCGTGATAGGCCCGGCGCCCGTGGGCGCCGGTGAACGATGACGTTCAGCACGAAGCGAAAATCAGGCTGCAACAGGCGGCGCGCGGGGCGGGCCGGTGGTGAAGCTCACGCCCGGGATGAATATCCCTTCAAGCGGCGGGGCCGCGAAGGTCCACGCCGCGGGGGCGATCATGGCGGGCGCCTCGATATCAGCGAGCGCGTGGCGGGTGGCGCCGAGCGTGAGACAGAGGTCGCACTCCTCGGGTTCGTCCGGGGCGTCGTCGCGGTCGGGCGCGGGCTGCTCGTGGCTTGTGTGGCTCGTGTGGCTCGTGTGGCAGCGATGCTCAGGCTCGGCGTGCTCGATCGCGTGGTGCAGCGCAGACGCAGCGCCGCTCGTCGAGAGTGCGAAGGCCGCCAGGCCGAGCAGGATCATCGCCCGCTTGAGCATGTGAGTATCTTCCCCATGCGGCGGGGCGAGTCAAGGCGGAGCGGCGCGCAATAAAAAAGCGGCCCGGCCGAGAGAGGCCGAGCCGCGAAGCGTTCAGAAGGAAACGGGCGAGCGAATCAGGCCGCGGCCTCGCCGGAAAACTGGGAGTTCCCGGTGAACCCGAAGCAGGTCTGGCCGTTGGGGTTCTGCCCGGTGTTCTGCCCCATGCTTTGGGCGTTGTTCTCGCGTGAGAAGCCGCCGTTCGGGTTGAAGCCGAAGAAGCCGGGGATGAAGCCCTGGCCGAATCCGGAGTTCACGCCGGGGTTGAAGCCGGAGCCGGAGCCGGTGAAGTTCGGGTTGAAGTTGGTGTTGGAGTGGGTATTGAAGTTGGGGGCGTTGGTCGGGCCGGTGAAGCCGGGGACGGTGTTGAAGCCGCCTCCGATGGCGTTCTGGAAGCCCGGCTGGAAACCGTTCTGGAAGCC
>CAZXGT010000091.1:0-3774 GCA_964639935.1 uncultured Phycisphaeraceae bacterium | reverse complement strand
TGGAGAAGGCGTTGGTGGGGTTCATGGTCGGGATCGTCATGGGAGGAGGCTCCTGATGGGTTGGAGTGCAATCGAGTCCGTCGGGCGGTGCATCGGCGCGCATCGTGCGTTCAGCATTCGTGGAAACCGCCCCTGAGCGTTACCGGACGCGACCCGGGGCCGCGTCCGCCATGTCCATCGGCCACCGGCGATCGCGGCTGAGGCCGATCCGCCGTTTCTCGGGATGTGGACATGTCCCGCGGCGTTTACATGAGGTTCAACGTGTTCACGCGCGTCCCTTGCGCTTTTGGCGTGCGACAAGTGGGCTCGCCCCGGTAGTCTTTGGGCCGAGCGAGGAGAGAGGCCTCGTCCCAGGCTGACGCCGGACGAGGCCTTTTTTCGTTCTGCCGATCGGGGGTCACCCGCTCGCGAGAAGCGCGGCGGCGCGGCGCGTCAGCGCGTGGTCGGGGCCCAGTTGCGTCTCGAGCGTCCGCCTGGCCTCGGCGAGTTCGTCGTAAGGCGCCGGCGTTCGCCCGGCGGGGCCGCCCGCCTCGGCGAGGAGGACCACCGCGCGGGCTCTCGGGACGCACCCCTCGGGGAACATCGAGCGGTTCGTGCGCCTGATCTCCGAGGCGAGCGCGGCGGCGGGGGCGTGGGCCCCGCGGCGCGACATCAGCTCCGCGAGGTCGAGCACGGCGGAGACGACGCTCGGGCGGTCGGCCGTGTCGGCCATCGCGAGGCTCGTCGCTCGGCGGCGGAGCACGTTCTCCGCCTCGGCGTCGCGTCCGGCGAGTTCCAGAGCTCGAGCGCTCGCGGTGCGGAGCTCGGCGAGGACCGGCCGCCCGGGCTCGAGCGTGGCCGCGGCGCTCTCGGTGAGGGTCCCGATGGCGTCGGCCGCGGCGCTCGCGGCCCCTTGAGGGCCGATGATCGCGCGCGTCTCGTGCCAGGCGGCGACGGTGCGGAGGGTTTCGGGGTGAGCGGGGCCGAGGTCGGCGCGGTTGCGGATCGAAAGGTTCGCGAGCTGCTGCTCGGCGATCTCGAGCCGGCCGAGCCCGCGGGAGGCGATCGCGAGGATTCGCGCGGCGCGGCGGCGATCGCTCAGCGACTGATCGTCCATGAAGCGGAGCAGATCGCGCACCGTCTCGGACGCCGCGGACCATCGCTCGGCCTCGAGCCGGGTCTCGGCCCGGGCGAGACCCGCCTGCACCCACATCGGGCTCTGGCGGTCGAGGACGCGCAGGGCGCGCCCGAAGAGCTCGTCGGCGTCGGCGGGGCGTCCGATGCGTCGCGCCACCTCGGCGCGAGCCACCAGGGACTCCCCCACGAGCCGGGGCGACGAGGCGGGCTCGAGCGCTGCGGCGGAGCGCTCGGCCAGGGCGATCGCCTCGCCGAGCTTTCCGCGCTCGGCGAGCGTCATCGCCAGGGCGCTGGCGCCGCGGAGAGATTCCGGCGCGGCGGGACCGAGCGTCTGCTCGTGGAGTCCGAGCGCGGCGCGGAGCTGCGTCTCGGCGGCCTGGAGGCGCCCGAGGCCGTGGAGGGTCTGCCCGATGGCTTCGCGGAGCGAGGCCTCGACGAGCGGGTCTTCCTCGAGCCCGGCGTCGAGGCGCGAGACGGCCTCCTCGAGCATGACGGCGACGCTCGCGTCGGCGCCGGATTCACCGAGGGAGATCATGTCGCGCAGGAGCGAGACGACGCGCTCGGCGCGCTCGGCCGAGCGCTGCGCCTCGACCCGCGCGATCGTCTCGGCGGCGCGGGCGCGGTCCGCCTCGAAGCTGAACCAGACGCTGACGACGGTGGCGCCGACGAGCGCGGCGGCGATCGCGGCGGCCGCGGCGACGGTTCCCGCGCGCCGGCGGGCGAAGAGCTGGAACTGCCGCCAGAGGCTTGGGCGCGACGCGCGAACGGGCTCGCTCCGCAGGTACCGCCCCACGTCCTCCGCGAGCGCCTCGGCGGACTGGTAGCGCCGGCGCCGGTCGGCGTCGGCGGCCTGGGAGATGATCGCCTCGAGATCGCCCCGGGCCTCGCGCCGGCGGGCGCCCGCCATCGGCATCGGACGGCGCCGGAGAAGATCCGCGGCCTCGACGAAGCTCAGGCCGTCGAGATCGTGCGGGGCCTCGCCCGTGACGAGCTCAAAGAGCACGACGCCGAGGGCGTAGACGTCGGTGCGCACGTCGAGATCGTCGGCGCCGGGCCGGAGCTGCTCGGGGCTCATGTACTGGAGCGTGCCGACGAGCTGTCCGCCGAGCGTGCCGCCCGTGGCGGCCGGGTCCGCGTCGACGGCGCGCGCGACGCCGAAGTCGATCACCTTCGCCTGCCCGCTCGAACCGACGAGGATGTTCGCGGGCTTGAGATCCCGATGGATCACGCCCTTTTGGTGCCCGTGGTGCACGGCGCGGCAGACCTGCATGAAGAGCTCGAGCGACTCGGCGAGAGAGAGCGATCGCTCGCGCGCGTGCTCGGTGATGGGGCGCGCCTCGGGCACGAGTTCCATCGCGAAGTACGGCGTCAGGAGCGCGCCGTCGGCCTGCGTGCCCGCCTCGTAGATCTCCGCCACGCCGGGGTGGCGCAGGCGCCCGAGCACCTCGGCCTCGTACCGAAAGCGGCGGAGCGTTCGCGGGGACATCGAGCCGGCGCGCAGCACCTTCACGGCGACGGCGCGCTTCGGCTCCTCTTGCTCGGCCTCGTAGACGGCGCCCATCGACCCGGCGGCGATCAATCGCGTGAGGCGGTACCGGCCGATGCGGCGACCGACGAGGGTCTCGGCTCGCGGCGTCTCGTCGGCGAGGCGCTCGACGATCGAGGACTCGAGGAAGGAGTCGTTTGGATCGTGATGGCCGAGGAGCTCCTCGACCTCGGCGGCGATTTCCGGCTCGCGCCGGCGGAGCGACTCGAGAAAGGCCGTTCGTTCGTCCGCGGCGCGATCGAGCGCCTGAGCGAACGCGGCCTTCACCGCCTCGTGCCGGGCGTCATCCCCCACCGTCTCCGCCCCCGCGCGGCTGCCGCCCGTTTTCGCCCGCGCTCATCTCACGGGAGAGCTCCCGCCGCAGCCATGCCTTGGCCATGGCCCAGTCGCTCTCGACGGTTCTCGGCGAGACCTCGAGCAGGTGGGCCACCTCCTGGGTTCCGAGCCCGCCGAAGAAGCGAAGCTCCACCACGCGGGCCTGGCGATGGTCGACGCCCTCGAGCTTGCGCAGGGCGTCGTCGAGGGCGATCACCTCGACGTGATCCTGCGCCCCGGCGAGGGGCTGATCGAGCGCGACGCGCGTCCACGAGCCGCCGCGCTTGGCGGCGTTGGTCGCCCGGGCGTGGTCGATCAGGACGCGGCGGATCATGCTCGCGCCGACGGCCATGAAGTGCGCTCGGCTTTTCCAGTCGGTCTTGCGCTGATCGACCATGCGCAGGAACGCCTCGTTGACGACGGCCGTCGGCTGGAGCGTGTGGTTCGGGCGCTCGTGGCGGAGGTAGGCGGCGGCGAGCCCGCGGAGCTCGTCGTAGACGAGCGGCATGAGCTCGGCGGCGGCGCCGCGGTCGCCCGAGGCCGCGGCCTCGAGCCGATGGGCCGTCTCCTCCGCCGAGGCGCGTTTGTTGATCGTCGGTGTGTCTGACATGACGTGGGCCGCCTTGATTGTACGTGCGGTCGTCGCCGCGGAACCGGGAGGGGCGTCTCGCCGCGCCGCGGGAGGTTCGCGTCAGAAGTTGGTGAACCCACGATCGAGCCGCGGAGGCGCTTCATTCGATGATTCGCACCGCATCGCGGAGGGATCCCGAACATCCTCACTCCCGCCGCGTTTCGGT
>CAZXGT010000090.1:0-9448 GCA_964639935.1 uncultured Phycisphaeraceae bacterium | reverse complement strand
GGGGAGTTGAACGGGATCGGCTTGCCGGCGGCGTTGACGGAGACGAGCGTGATCGTCGCGCTGGTGACCTCGACGGCGTCCCCGGTGAGATATCGCTCGGCCTCGACGCCGACCTCGACGGTGACGCTTGTGACGCCGGTGCGAACGGTGGAGGTGTAGTAGCTGACGACGTCGCCGACGTGAACGGGCGCGTGGAACTCGACACGGTCGACGGCGGCGGTAACCCAGCGGTGGCCGCCGTGCTTGCGGGCCTCGACGAACCCGGCCTGATCCAGATAGCTCAGGATGACGCCGCCGAAGATGGCGCCGTAGGGGTTGGTGTCGCGCGGCATCGCGACGACTCTGAGGGCGAGGTCGCGTTCGGCGCGCGGGCGCTGGTTGGGGTCGTTGGGCATGGGACGGATGCTAGCCGGGCGGGCTTGATGCGGCGTGGGGGGTGCTAGACTCTCACGATGCACGAGCTTCTGAGCGATCGCCGGTACTTGATTCCGTTCCGCGGGCTGCTGCTTCCGCAGATCTTTACGGATACGCTGGTGATCGGGGCGGGCTCGGCGGGGCTTCGGGCGGCGATCGCGGCGGCGGCGCACGGGGACGTGATCGTGACGGGCAAGTCGGAGGAGACCGCCTGCGCGAGCGCGTGGGCGCAGGGTGGGATCGCGGGGGCGATCACCGGGGATGACTCGACGTCGGCGCATCTGCGGGACACGCTCGAGGCGGGGGCCGGGCTGTGCGACGAGCCGGCGGCGCGGCGGATCATCGAGAGCGGACCCGAACGGGTTGGCGAGTTGATCGACTGGGGCTGCGCGTTCGACCGTGACGCATCGGGGGAGCTGGCGCTGGCGCGCGAGGGCGGGCACTCGGCGGCGCGGATCGCGCGGGCCGACGGCGACGCGACGGGGCGCGAGATCCAGCGCACGCTCTGGAAGAAAGCCCGCTCGACCGATGGGATTCGCTTTTTCGGGGAGTGCTTCGCGCTCGACCTTCTGACGGCGGGCGACGGCTCGGGCGCGCCGTGCATGGGCGCGATCACCCATCATCCGCGGTACGGGCTTCAGATGATCTGGGCGCGGGCGACCATCCTCGCGAGCGGCGGGAGCGGCGAGCTGTGGCGGGAGACAACCAACCCCCCGGGCGCGGCGGGGGACGGTCTGGCGATGGCGTACCGCGCGGGGGCGAGCCTCGCGGACATGGCGTTCATGCAGTTCCACCCGACGACGCTGTACCTGGCCGGGGCCTCGCGCTCGCTGATCTCAGAGGCGGTCCGCGGCGAGGGGGCGTCGCTGGTCGATCGCGCGGGGCGCCGCATCATGGCGGGCGTGCATGAGCTGGGTGACCTGGCGCCCCGGGACGTGGTGAGCAAGGCGATCGCGAGGCATCTCGCGGAGAGCGGCGAGACGAGCGCGTACCTGGACGCCCGCGAGATCGACGACTTCGGCTCGCGGTTCCCGCACATCGCCGAGCGGCTGGCGCGGTTCGAGCTCGACGCGTCGCGTGATCTGATCCCGGTGCGGCCGGCGGCGCACTACATGATCGGCGGGGTGCGAACGGATCGCGAGGGTCGGACGGACGTGCCGGGGCTCTATGCCGCGGGAGAAGCGGCGGCAACGGGGCTTCACGGGGCGAACCGGCTGGCGAGCAACTCGCTGCTCGAGTCATTGGCGACGGGCGCGAGCGCGGGCGCGGCGTGCGTCGAGATGAGGAGCGGCGACAACGCGTGGGGCGTGGCGGCGCGTCAGGCGCCGGTCGGGATCAACTCGGAGATCCCGACCTCCGATCGCGGGGAGCTGGATGTCGAGGACGTGCGGACGAGCCTGCGTTCGGTGATGTGGCGGCACGTTGGGCTTCGGCGAACGGGGGCGGCGCTGCGCGACGTGGGCGAGATGATCGACTTCTGGGCGCGATACACGCTCGACAAGGTCTTCGACGATCGGCGGGGGTGGGAGACGCAGAACATGCTGCTCGCGGCGGCGCTGGTCGCGCGGTCGGCGGTGTGGCGCGAGGAGTCGCGCGGGTGTCACGAGCGGGCGGACTTCCCCCAGACCCGGGACGAGTTCCGGGCGCACGATCTCTGGCGACGCGGGGCGGACCGGCCGAGCGTCGAGCGGGTGAGCGTGGAGCGCCCAGCGGCGGAGGCGCGGGCGAGCGGCGCGGCGATGGCTCGTGGCGGATGACCGGACGCGCGAGCAGCGGTCAGAGACGATGCGCCGCGTGCGCGCGAAGAATACGAGCGAAGAGATCCTGCTCCGGCGGGAGCTGCACGCGCGCGGGCTGCGGTACCGGCTTCACGCGCCGGACCTGCCGGGCAGGCCGGACGTGGTGTTTCGCCGGGCCCGGGTGGCGGTGTTTGTGGACGGGGCCTTCTGGCACGGGCATCCGGAGCGGTGCCGGAGGCCGAAGAGCAATCGGGCGTACTGGGTCCGAAAAATCGAGCGAAACAGGGCGCGTGATCAGCGTGTGAACCGCGAGCTGCGCGAGATGGGTTGGCGCGCGGTGCGTCTCTGGGACTTTGAGGTCCGGGAGAGCCCGCGGCGGTGCGGGGCGCGGATCGAGGGGATCGTGCGGCGGCGACTGGGCGATTCGCGGGCTTCGGGCGCGGCCTCCGGCAAGCGGACGTAGAATCGAGGCATGAGCGGACCTTCGCGGACGGCATCGGACAGGGCGGCTGGCGGGAAGCCGGTGACGCTTCGGACGCTGCGCAAGATGGCCGATGCGGGGGAGGCCTTCGCGTGCCTGGCCTGCTATGACTTCACGATGGCCCGGTGGCTCGGGAAGGCGGGGATTCACGTGCTTCTCGCGGGCGACTCGGGCGCGGAGATGGCGCTGGGGCTGCCGGGGACGATCCATATGCCTCTGGACTTCGCGGTGCGGATCACGGCGGCGGTCAAGCGCGGGGCGCCGGGGTCGGTGGTGATGGCCGACATGCCGTTCATGAGCTATCAGGCCGACGACGCGGAGGGCGTGCGGAACGCGGGTCGATTCATGACGGAGGGGCTCGCGGACGTCGTCAAGGTGGAAGTGGACGCATCACAGGCGGGGCTTGTTTCGAAGATGAGCCGAGCGGGGATTCCGGTCTGCGCGCACGTGGGCTCTCTGCCGCAGCGCGCGGCGATGACGGGCGGTTACGCCTCGCGGGGGCGGACGGCGGCGGACGCGGAGCGGATCGTTCGCGACGCGATGGCGGCGGAGGACGCGGGGGCCGCGCTGCTTCTGGTGGAAGCGACGCCCGAGGCGGTGACGCGGGAGATCCTCGAGCGAACGAGCGCGCCGGTGATCGGGATCGGGGCGGGGCAGTCGTGCCACGGTCAGATCCTGGTGGCGCACGATCTTCTCGGGCTCAGCGACTGGCAGCCGGGCTTTGCGAAACCGGAGGCTTCGGTGGGCGAACAGATCGCGGAGACGGCCGTCAAGTGGCGAGAGAAAGTTCTCAGACGCGAATCGAGCGAGCATCGCTACGAGATGCGGGAGGGCGAGCAGGATCGATTCGCCGCCCGCGTCCGCGAGCGGGGCTTGAGTGAGTTGACGGGCGAGCCGACGCAGGATGCGGCGGATGGTCCCCGGGAGAGATAATGATGCGACGAATTCAGGCGTTTGGACCGGGCCTTGTGGTTCTCGCTGCGGTGGTGTTGACGCTCGCGGCGGGGCCGATGGCGGCGCGATCGATTCTGACCGAGCGAGCGGCGACGATGGCGATCCTCGCTCAGGATCGTCTGGACGGGGAGAACATCCTCGAGCAGATCAGCCGGGCCAAGCAGGACGTGGCGACGGCGGTCGAGCCTTCGGTCGTCTATATCGAGGCCGACGTGCGCGGCGGACGCGGGCAGAGCAACGGTTCCGGGTGGGTCTATTCCGCGGACGGGTACATCGTCACGAACGCGCACGTGGTGCTCGGCGGCGACGACGTGCGTGTTCAGTTCTTTGATGGTCGCGTTCGCGACGCGGTGGTCGTCGGGCTCGACGAGTCAACCGACATCGCGGTGCTGAAGGTCGACCCGGGCGCGTCGGGGCTCATCCCGATGCGGCTGGCGACCGGGACCGAGGTCTCGCAGGGGCAGAACGTGTTCGCGTTTGGCTCGCCCTTCGGCTTCAAGTTCTCAATGAGCGAGGGCATTGTTTCGGGTCTCGGTCGGCACGCCCGCACCACGCTCACCGGGCCCACCGGGTACACGAACTACATCCAGACCGACGCCGCGATCAACCCGGGGAACTCGGGCGGACCGCTTGTGAACGTCCGCGGCGAGGTGATCGGGATGAACACCGCGATCATCACACGCGACGAGCTGATCCAGCGCGAGAATCGGCAGGACACGGGCGTCTCGGGCGGCGTGAGCTTCGCGATCCCGCTGGACACGATCCAGTCGGTCGTCGACCAGACGATCGAGCGCGGGTACGTGCTGAAGGGGTATCTCGGCGTGTTCCTCGACCGTTTGAACTTCCAGGCGGCCGAGGAGGCGGGCTTCCGGGAGCGCGGCGGCGTGGTGATCACCGGGCTGCAGCCGGGCACGCCGGCGGCGACCTCGGGCCTTCAGGAGTTTGACATCATCACGGGCGTCAACGAGACGCTCACGCCGAACCTGAGCGTGCTGCGATCGGTGATCGGCAACCGCGAGCCGGGGGAGACGATCCGGGTTCGCGTGTGGCGCGAGGGGAATGATCTCGAGATCCCGGTGACGCTCGCGGCGGCGGCGGTCGTCGGCAATCAGCTCCGGCCGCTCTCGCTCGAGCAGACGCTCAAGCTCGGCGAGGAGGAAGCGGCGTTTGCACACGTCGTGATGCGTCTCGCGGGGTTCGGGCTGCTGGAGTTCGACGATTCGAGAAGCGGCGAGGGCGTTGAGATCCGGCGCGTGCGTGAGCGCTCCCCGGCGGCTCAGCTCGGCTTCGAGGAGGGGCTCGTCGTTCGCGAGATCAACGGCAAGCGCGTCGAATCGCGCGAGGAGCTGCTGACGTCGCTCGCCCGCACGATGCTCGCGGGCGGCTCGACGTTCGTTCGCGTTGGGGCCTTCGATCCGGCGACCGGACGCGCGGCGGACGACCTGCGGATCATCCTCGCCGAGTAGCGGCGACCTCTTTCCTGAAACTCGCACGTCCGTTTCCCCACGGATCCCATCGTCCGGCGCGGCAACCGCGCCGAGGACGATCGGTATAGTGCATCCCATCAGCGGCGGGCGGTGCTGTTGATTCGAGGGGGAACCCATGAGCGACGCGGCGATCCGGCTTCGGTCGGTCAGCAAGACCTTCGGCAGCAAGCGGGCGGTTCGGGACCTGGATCTCGATGTGCCGACCGGCTCGGTCTGCGGGTACCTGGGCCCGAACGGGGCCGGGAAGACCACGACGATCCGGATGATCATGTCGATCATCTACCCGGACGCCGGGCAGGTGGAGGTTCTCGGGCGCAAGAGCGCGATCGAGAGCAAGGACCGCATCGGCTATCTCCCCGAGGAACGGGGCGTCTACCGCAAGATGAAGGTCGGCGAGTTCCTGACCTACATGGGCACGCTCAAGGGGATCGACCGCGGGCCGCTCAAGAAGCGCATCTCGGACTGGCTCGAGCGGGTGGAGCTCCCGGGCGTCGAGAAGAAAAAGTGCGAGGAGCTCTCCAAGGGCATGCAGCAGAAGGTGCAGTTTCTCTGCGCCATCCTGCACGACCCGGAGTTGATCATTCTCGACGAGCCGTTCTCGGGGCTCGATCCGGCCAACGCGAGGCTGCTTCGCACGCTCATCAACGAGCAGCACGCGGAGGGCAAGACGATCATCTTCTCGACGCACGTGCTGAGCTCCGCCGAACAGGTGTGCGATCGGGTGTTCATGATCAATCAGGGGCAGAAGGTGCTCGACGGGCCGATCGAGAGCGTGAAGGCGAAGTTCGACCCGCGGACGCTGATGGTCGAGCCCGCGGGCGAGAACGGGCGGGGCATTGTGGAGGGGACGCCGGGGATTCAGAGCGTGCTCGAGTCCGGGCGAGCCTACGAGGCGCACCTGGACGCGGGCGCAGATCCGCAGGCGGTGATGCGGTCGCTGCTCGAGCGGACGGCGTGCCGCCGGGTGGAGCTCCGTCAGGCGACGCTCGAGGACATCTTCCTGTCGCTCGTGAGCACGGATGATTCGGAGGACTCGCTGCGGATGGCGCTGCGGGCGGAGGACGATCGATGATCCGGAAGATTCTGTCGACAGCGGCGCGGGAGTACAAGGCGACGGCGCTGACCAAGGGGTTCATCTTCGCGACGTTCGTGCTGCCCGTGCTGATGTGGGTTGTGCTCGGGGCGCTCGCGGTGTTCGGGCTCTTTGACGCCACGCCGTCGCCCATTCAGGGCTCGATCGGCGTGATCGACCGGACGCGGGGCGATGTGGTTCTGACGCGCCTTGAGGAGCGTTTCGATCCCGAGCGGATCGCGGAGGACTACCAGAAGGACGTGGACGCGGCGATCACGCGCCTCCGCGAGGAGGCGGGCGAGAGCCTGCCCATGAGCGATGATCAGCTGCGTCAGGCGGCCGAGGCCGCGGTCGGGCCGATCCCCGAGGTGACAATCGAGGCGCTCCCCGACGAGACGGAACCCGAGAGCCAGACGGGGGCCCTTGCGGCGGGCGAGCTGATCGCGGTCATCGCGATCGATGAAGCGACCATCGAGGAATCGCCCGGGCAGTACACGCTTCTCAAGAGTCAGGGCGTGAAGGCCCGGGTGGCGCGGAAGATCGAGAGCGCGGTGGAGCAGTCGGTGATCTCCGAGCGTTTCGTTCGGGCGGATCTCGATCTCGCGCGGGTCAACGAGCTTCGCGCGACGCCGCGATCGGAGGACATGACGGTCTCCAAGACGGGCGAGACGACCGAGCGGGGCGAGGCGATCGAGTTCATCATCCCGGTGGCGTCGGTGCTCATCAGCATCATCGCGATCTTCACGGGCGCGGGGTATCTGCTCACGAGCACGGTCGAGGAGAAGTCCTCGCGCGTGATGGAGGTGCTGCTCAGCGCGATCAGCCCGATCCAGCTCATGACGGGCAAGCTCATCGGGCAGGGGCTGGTGGGGCTGACGACGTTCCTCGTGTATTCGGCGCTCGGGATCTTCGCGGCGATTCAGTTCGGCGTCTTCCAGTTCATCTCGCCCATGACGCTCGTGCTGCTCGTGGCGTACTTCCTGATCGGCTACTTCATGTACGCGGCGCTCTTTGCGGCGGTCGGCTCGGCGGTGAGCGACATGCGCGAGGCGCAGGCGCTGCAGGGGCCGCTCTTTGGCGTGATGTTCCTGTTCATCTACGCCGGGATGTTCGCGGCGATCAACGATCCGAACAACACGCTCTCGCGCGTGCTCGGTTTGGTTCCGCTCTCGGCGCCCTTCGTGATGCCGATGCGAGTGGCGAACCCGGCGGTGGAGATCCCGGCGTGGGAGGTCTGGGCGTCGCTGGCGATTGGGATCGCGACCGTCGTGGCGCTCATCTGGCTCGCGGCGAAGATCTTCCGCGTGGGCGTGCTGATGTACGGCAAGCCGCCGTCGCTCATCGGGCTTTTCAAGTGGATCCGGTACACCTGAGAGGGTGTGAGCCCGCCGGATGATCCCCGGTCGGGCGTGATACACTGCCGAGATGAACGACCCGAGGCCTGAGGCCGAGATCGGGGCGGCGGAGCCGCAGGACAGCGCGAGGCGTCGGGCGACGCCCGCGGTGACCTGCATCGCGGCGCTGCCCCCCCACCGCGAGGAGCCTCGCTCGCTGATCGCGGCGATGGCGCGGCGCGGGCTTCCGGTGATCTGTCACCGGTCGGTCTACGACGCGCTCCTGGCGATCCTGACGCTCGAGGGCGAGGGCGCCGCGGCGCTGATTCTTGTCGACCCCGATCTCTTCCCGGATTCTCAGGCGCACCGGCTGGCAAAGGTCGCGGCGCAGCACGTCGATCGGCTCGCTCTCTGGCGCTACGACGAACGCGAGGGGAAGGCGGATCTTCGGCCGTTTGAGATTCGCGATGCGACGGACCACGCCAATCGCGATGCGGGGACGCAACCGATCGCGCCCGCTCAGGAGGCGGCGAGCCCCGTGTCCTCGCCGGTGGTCGGCCCGCGGCTTCGGCTGGCGGGTCTCGATGACGGCGGGGAGCGGCGCGAGGAGGACGAGCGAACGCCCGAGATTCCCGAATCGCTCGAGGATCTGCTGACGCGAGAGGAGATCGCGATGCTGCTCGACGACTCGGACGAGGACGCCTCGAGCGGGACCCGCGGGGAGGGGCGAGCGTGAGCGAGGGGCTCTCCGAGACGCGGCTCCGGGTGGTGACGCTGGGCGCGCCGGAGGCGGCGCAGCGCCTGCGCCGCTCGCCCGAGGTGGAGATCGTTCGCACGAGCGACCCGCTCGAGACGATCGCGGAGCTCGCGCGCCCGATGGCGATCGACGGGCCGACGCGGACGGCCGTGGTGCTCGACGACGCGCACGCGCCCGAAAGCGAGCGCGACGCCTTCGCCCGAGCTGCGCGAGAGGCGGCGCCGGGGGTGATGCTGCTCCGCGAGGGCGACGGGCCGGCGGACCCCCGCTTTGACGGGAGCTTCGGGCGTGAGAGCGGGGCGCGGGAGATCCTCGCGGCCTTCGAGAACGGCGGGAGGCGGCAGACCGGCGCGAGCGAGTCTCCTCCCGAAACGGATCCCGGGCGATCGCGACCGGCGCCCGAGGCGACGGATCAGCCGAGGAGCGCGGGCGAGAGAGCGGGCGAGGATCGCGACGTGGACCCCGAGCGGCGTCTTCTCGAATCCATCCTGCGCGGGCGGGTGAACCTCGATGAGGCGCTCGCGGCGGCGAGCTCTCGGCTTCGGGCGCGGGCGGTGTTTCGTCGTTCCGTTGATTCAGGCAGCGGCGAGGCGGTTGAGCGCCGCGGGCGACGATACGGGGTTCTCTCGGCGCCGGGGGCCGACCCGTCGGCGCTCCGCGCTGAGGCGGCGAAGCTCGCGTGCGTGCTGGCGATCGACGAGCAGCTCTCCCAGCTCCGCGCGGCGGCGTTCGTCGACGATCTGACGGGCGCGTGGAACCGCGGATTCTTCCGCCGGCGGCTGCCGCGGGCGCTCGAGGCGGCGCGCGAAGGGCGTCGCGACGTGACGCTCATGATCTACGACATCGACGACTTCAAACAGTACAACGACGAGTTCGGGCACGGCGCGGGCGACGAGATCCTCCGCGAGACCGTGAAGCTGCTGCGCTCGGTCGTCCGCCCGACGGACCTGGTGTGCCGGATCGGCGGGGACGAGTTCGCGGTGATCTTCGACGACCCGCGAGCCGACCGCGACCGGGGCGAGGACGGCTTAAGAGGCCGAGGGCATCAGCACCCGCTCTCGATCGCCGAGCTGGCCCGGCGGTTTCAGCGTCAGGTGTGCGAGCACCGCTTCCCGGCGCTGGCCGGAGACGCGAAGCGGACGCTGACGATCTCAGGCGGGATGGCCACCTTCCCCTGGGATGCGGGCGACGCCGAGGAGCTCGTCACGGC
>CAZXGT010000089.1:0-9531 GCA_964639935.1 uncultured Phycisphaeraceae bacterium | reverse complement strand
AGCTCGACAAAGCAATTAATCGCGCGCGGCGCCGGGCCCCGCCTACACCCCCGGCGTCGCGTTGCGTTTTTTTGGTCCGGAACTTGCGAGACGAGGATCGAAGGAGGTCTCTCATGACGCTCATCGATCCGAATTCAGGTGTCTACTCGCTCCCCCAAAGCGGCCGAATCGGCCGCGCGCCCGGCGCGACGCCCGCCCTCCCGCAGCCCCCTGTCGACTCCAAGCCGCAGCCGCACAAGGCATTGAGCGCTGATTTCGTCCAGATCAGCCGCACGGCCAAGGCCGCGCTCTCGGCCGCGGCGCCCGGCGCAGATTCAGCGCCCAAGACCACCCCCGCCGCGCAGGATCCGCCGCCCGCGACCTACTCGCGCGCCGACGTGACGAGCCTCACCGCCGACTGGGGCGCCGCCAAGCCCAGCTCCCCGCACGATTCCAACGGAGACGGCCGCGTCGACGCGACCGACCTCGCACATCTCATCGCCCAGCTCGGCCGCGCCAAGCCCGAGGCTTCAACCGAGAAGCCCGCCCCCTATACGCAGGACGATGTTCAGGGACTTCTCGACGCCTGGGGCGCCGGCGCTGATCCGAGCCAAGCGGTCAACGAACGCTACGACCTCAACGCCGACAGCCGCATCGACGCCTCCGATCTCGCCGCGCTTCTCGCCCGTCTGGGCGCCTCCGACGACTGATCCCGTTTGACCTGCCGCTCCGGGGCGTCAACCATGCCTCGGAACGGAGGCGTGGCGACATGGCCGTGCAGATGGAGCTCAGCCGGATTCTGATCCGGGAGCTCAACGACTACCAGCTGATCGAGCTTCGCGAGGTCGACGGCGAGCGGACCTTCCCCATCGTCATCGGCCTCGCCGAAGCGCAGGCGATCGAGCGCCGTCTCAAAGGCCTCGAGGTCAAGCGGCCGCAGACCCACGAACTCCTCGCCAACGTGATCGACGCCCTCGGCGGCGTCCTCCGCTCCATCACCATCGCCGATCTCAACGACCACACCTTCTTCGCGAACCTCACGATCGAGCTCGAGTCCGGCGAGATCAAGGAGATCGACTCCCGCCCGAGCGACGCCATCGCCCTCGGCGTCGCCACCAACGTCCCGATCTACGCCGAAGAGCACGTCCTCGAGGAAGCGCAGCGCGGCGATGTCTGAGCCGATCCCGGGACGAACCGGCGCGCTCTCGCGCCCGATCGACCCCCGCGCCGAGACCGGCGCCAGGGTTCTCGCCGAACCTCCCGCGCTCGGCGGACGCATCAAGGAGCGGCCGGAGGATTTCTTCGTCGAGGAGATCCCGCTCTTTGAGCCAAGCGGCGACGGCGAGCACATCTTCGTCGCTCTCGAGAAGATCCGCCTCTCCACGAGCGAGACGCTCGACCTGCTCAGCGCGCACTTCGGCGTCCACAAACGCGACATCGGATTCGCCGGGATGAAGGACAAGCGGGCCGTCACCCGCCAGACGTTCTCCATCCACGCGCCCTTCGAGGATCCGGAGAAGGCGCGGGCCCTTCGCGACGATCGCATCCGCGTGCTCTGGGTCGATCGCCACGACGAGAAGCTCCGCCGCGGGCAGCTCGCGGGCAACCGCTTCGCCATCCGCATCCGCGGCGTCGACGCCTCCGCCGCACCGCGCGCCTGGGCCGCCCTCCGCGAGCTCGAGCGAAGGGGCGTCCCCAACCGCTTCGGCCCCCAGCGCTTCGGCGCCCGCATGAACAACCACGAGATCGGCCGGCGCCTCGCGCTCAACGATCTCCCCGGCGCCATCGACCACATCGTCGCGCCCTACCAGAAGGGCCGGCGCCTCGCTGATCACGACGCCCGCGAGCGCTTCGCCGCAGGAGACCTCCGAGGCGCCCTCAAGGCGATGCCGCGCCAGTCCCGCGCCGAGCGGCAAGTCCTCCAGGGGCTTCTCGAGAGCGGCTCGCCCGAGGAGGCCATCGACTGGGTGAGCGAGACCCAGCGACGCTTCTGGCTCTCGGCGCTCCAGTCGGCGATCTTCAACCGCGTGCTCGACGACCGCATCCGCGAAGGCACGTTCGACCGCCTCGTCCCGGGCGATCTCGCGCTGCGGCACACCGCCGATCGCGGGCGCCGCGAGCCGGTGAGGATCGACGCCGAATCGCTCGCCGATCCCGATCTCGGCGATCGCCTCGCCAGCTTCGAGCTCAGCCCGAGCGGGCCGATGTGGGGGCCCGGCATGGCGCGCGCGAGCGGGCCCGTCGATGAGGCCGAGGTCCGAGCGCTCGAGGAGATGGGCCTGACCCCCGCTGATCTTGAGCGCTACGACGCCATCCACGGCGACGATCTCATTCGCGGATCCCGCCGGGAGCTCCGCATCCCGCTCACAGAGGCGACCGTCGAGGGCGGGGCCGACGAGCACGGGCCCTACGTCCTCTGCGCGTTCCGCCTCCCCTCGGGCTCCTTCGCCACAGTTGTGATGGACGAGATCATGTCCCCCGCGGAGCAGACGGCCCAGGAGGCGACGCCGTGAACGTCAGGCTCGTCTGCTTCGATCTCGGCGGCGTCGTGGTGCGCCTCTGCCGAAGCTGGGACGAGGGATGCCTCGCCGCGGGCGTGGAGATCCGCGACCGTCGCCGCACGCCCGAGCAGGAGGAGCGCCGCCGCGCGGCGGTCGACGCCTACCAGCGCGGCGAGCTCGAGTGCGACGCCTTCTTCGCCGCCGTCGCCGACACCTTCAACGGCGTCTACGCGCCCGAGGAGGTTCGGCGCGTTCACGACGCGTGGATCATCCGTGAGTACGAGGGCGTGGGGGATCTCGTCGCCCGCCTTCACAGCGCCCGGCTCGCCACCGCCTGCCTGAGCAACACGAACCCGGGCCACTGGCGACGGCTCCGCGAGTGGCCCGCGGTCGCCGCCCTCGGCGCTCGGTACGCCTCGCACCAGATGCGCCTCCTCAAGCCGGACGAGCGCATCTATCGCGCCTTCGAGGAGGCCGCCGGCGCGCGCGGCCGCGAGATCCTCTTCTTCGAGGACACGCCGGAGAACGCCGAGACCGCCCGCGCCGTCGGCTGGCGGGCCGAGGTCGTCGACCCCGCCGAAGAGACGGCGCCCCAGATCGAGCATCACCTCGCGGCGCACGGCGTTCGGCTCGGGGCGCTCCGATGACCGCGAGCGAACCGATCGAAACCGCGGCGGTCCTCTCGATCGGCGACGAGCTCATCGCCGGCGACTCCATCGACACCAACGCCGCGTGGCTCTCCGGGCGGCTTCTTGATCTCGGGATCCGCGTGCTCGAGCGCCGCACCGCGCCGGACGACGAGCGCCGGATCGCTCGCGCGATCACCGACCTCGCCGCCGAAGCGGACGTGGTGATCTCCACGGGCGGTCTCGGCCCGACGCCCGACGACCTCACCCGCGCCGCCCTCGCCAGAGCGATGGGCGAGAGGCTCCTGCGCGATGAGGGCGCCGCGGAGCAGATCGAACGCTGGTTCCGCGAGCAGGGACGCGAGCTGCGCGAGATGAACCTGATCCAGGCCAATCGGCCCGAGTCGGCCGAGTCGCTCGAGAACCACCGCGGCACGGCGCCCGGGCTCGCCGGGGCGGTCGGCGGCGTCATGACCTTCTGCCTGCCCGGCCCGCCCCGCGAGATGCGACCGATGTTCGAGTCGATCGTCGCGCCGCGCATCGCTTCGGGCGCCGAGGGCTGGACGTCCCTCGCCCTGCACACCTTCGCTCTCGGGGAATCCGACGTCGCGCGTCGCCTCGGCGAGCTCCTCGATCGCACCGACGGCCCGCTCGTCGGCACCACCGCGAGCGAGGGCGTCGTCACCGTTCGCCTGCGCGCGCCCGCCTCGCAGCGCGGCGAGCTGCAGCGCATCGAGCGCCGCGCGCGAGAGATCCTCGGGAGCGCGATCTTCGGCGAGGGCCAGCAGACCCTCGCCGGCGCCGTCGTCGACGAGCTCCGCCGCCGCGAGCAGACGCTCGTCGTCGTCGAGTCCTGCACCGGCGGGGGCCTCGGCGCCGCCGTCACCGAGGCGCCCGGGGCCTCAGACGTCTTCCTCGGCGGCTGGCTCACCTACTCCAACCGCTTCAAGCGTGAGCTCGTGGGCGTCGACGAATCCGCTCTGAGCACGCACGGCGCCGTGAGCCCCGAGGTCGCGATCGCCATGGCCCAGGGCGGACTCGCCCGGAGCGGCGCCGATCACGCGCTGGCCATCACCGGCGTCGCCGGGCCCGGCGGCGGCTCCCGGGAGAAGCCGGTGGGAACCGTCTGGATCGCCCGAGCGCACGCCGGCGGCGAGACCGAGGCGCGCCGCTTCCGCTTCCCGGGCGATCGCCACAATGTCCGCGCTCGCTCGGCGATGGCCGCTCTGGGCATGCTCCGGCTCGCCGCCATCGGGGAATCCGGGCGGTCGTTGCTCTGGGAGCGCGAGACCAGCTCCGTCTGAGCGATCAGATCCGCCGCTCCTCGCCGGGCTTGATCTCGTCCGGCAGCTCCGCCTCGTCGAGCTCCTCCGGGCGAGTCGCCGTCAGCGGGCTGATCTCGAGCACGCACTCGGGCGAGCCGTCCTCGGATCGCGGCACGCGCACGCCGCGCCGCTCGAGCCACCGCGCTGCGCGCTCCGTCTGGATCGCCGCGCTCGTCGCCGCCGAGTCATTGCCCGACGCGTTCTTGATCGGCGCGAACTCATCGATCCGGTCCGTCTCGAGCACGAGCGGCCTCTCGGCGAGCGGCAGCGCGTCAAAGACGAACGTCTCGAGCTTCACGGCGTTGGGCTCCTTCGGCTCGACGCGCTCACCCGACTCCAGGTCGACGTGCGCGACCTTCTTCACCGCCCGATGGAACGGGAGCGCAAATCCGCCGCCGGACTCATTGAGCCCGCGGACGAACTCGACCCCCAGAACGTGAATCGCCGGGTTCCCCGCGTTGAACCGCAGATCGCCCGACTTGTCCCGCTGCTCCGCGAGCTCCTCGGGCAGATCCGAGTACTCGATCATCCCGAGCTTCCCGCCCTGCACGCAGAAGACGCCGACCTTCTCCCCCGGCTCGGCCTTGGCCAGCATCTTCGAGGACATCTCCGCCGACGAGTCCTCCGCCGTCGCGTGCAGCCCGAGAAACACCGGGTCGATCACCCGCACGATGGGGTTGTCGATCTGCGTGTAGCTGATGTGCTCGACGCCGCGCCGAGCCAGCTCGTCGATCGCGCCGCTCTCAGAGAGCGCCTTGAGCGAGCCGCCGTGCCCGTCCGGGTTGGTCGCCGGCTCGTCCGGCGCCGCCAGCAGCACCCTGCCCGTTTCCTTCTCGAAGCTCGGCATCACGCCCTGGTTGAAAACGATGACCTCGTCCTCGCCCAGCCCGAGCCAGTCGTGCTCCCGAAAGAACTCGATCGTGGCGTCGTGGTTCAGCGGGCTCGTCATGACGCACCACGGGATCGCCGCGCCGTACCGCTTCCGCGCCGCGAGGATCCACTCCGCAAGACACGCAAAGAGAGGCTGCTCGCTCACCGCGCCGCCCGGGTAGCACCCTTTCGGCCCATCGAAACCCAGCCGCGTGCCCTGTCCGCCCGCGACCGTGAACGCCGCCACTTTCCCCGCTCGCAGCAGCTCCTCGCCCGCCGACCGGAACCGCTCGCGATCCCAGCGCCGCCGGCTCGATTCAGGATCCCGCGGGTAGTACGGCGCCGGGGCCAGCTCGCCCTGCGGCGCAAACGACGGCTCGTTCCGAACGTACTCCTCCACCCAACCCGGCACGCGGGACCAGTCGATCCCCGCCAGCCGCCGAAGCAGGTTCCGGCGGCCCGCCTCGTCCAGATCGTCATAGAAGCGAAGCAGATGCTCCTGACCCGCCGCCTCCAGGCGCTCGCGGATCTCCTCCACACTCGGCTCGCTCGCGTTCGTCGCGGTCACAGCAACTCCAACGTCTCTCTCGGTCTTCAAAGAACGGTTCAGTCCGGCACGCGCGGCTCGGACCACTGCCCGCTCTGATGCCGCACGATCGCCCCCGTCGCCACGTAGATCACCTGCTCGGCGATGTTCGAGCAGTGATCGTTGATGATCTCAAGACGCGCCGCCATCGCGTGCAGCGCGAACGCCGCGTCCACGTCGATCCGCCCCTCCGCGAGGCCCCGCTGCGTATCCCGCAGGATCATCCGCTCGAACTCTTCGATCGTCTCATCGCTCGCGAGCACGCGCTTGGCCAGCTCGGTGTCCAGGCGCTCGAAGCAGTTGGCCGTGTCGCGAAGCAGCCCGATCACCGAGTTGGCCATCACCCGGAACGCGCCGGGAGGCGCCGCGCCGTCGACCGTCGAGCTCATCTCCGCGATATCCACCGCCGCGTCCGCGATCCGCTCCAGCTCGTTGTTGATCTTTACGATCGTCAGGATCATCCGCAGCTGGCCGTCGTCCAGCGCCGCCACCTGCGACGCCACGTCCTTGAGCAGACGCACCGCCGCACGCTCGACCTCCACGTCCACGCGGTCGATCACCTCGTCCGCCTCGATCACCCGCCGCCCCTTCGCCTCGTCGCGATCGAACACCGCCTCCACCGACTGCTCGAGCATCGTGCCCACGCGCCGCCCCTGCTCGAAAAGATCGGCGCGCAAGCGATCGATCCGGCGGACGAAGTCTTCGTGTTTCACGGGCTCGCTGGTCACGTGCCGAGGCTCCTCGCACAGGGTCAGCGAGCACGATACACGCCGGCGCGAGCCGAGCAACCGCGCCCGCGGGCATCCGAGCGGCGCCAGACCGCGCTGTATCATCCCCGGCCCACGAAACCGATTGGAGCATCCCATGGCCTTCGAGATCGAGCACGTCCACGCCCGCCAGGTTCTCGACTCCCGCGGCAACCCCACCGTCGAGGTCGATGTCATGCTCGATGGCGGGGGCTTCGGCCGCGCCGCCGTCCCCTCCGGCGCCTCCACCGGCGAGAGCGAGGCGGTCGAGCTCCGCGACGGCGGCGAGGCCTACGCGGGCAAGGCCGTCCACAAGGCCGTCAAGAACGTCAACGAGACGATCGCCCCCGAGCTCTTCGGCGTCGACGCCCGCGAGCAGGAACTCGTCGACGCCCGCCTGGTCGAGCTCGACGGGACCGAAAACAAGGGCGCCCTCGGCGCCAACGCGATCCTCGGCGTCTCTCTCGCCGTCGCCAAGGCCGCCGCCGACGCCACCGGCCTCCCCCTCTACCGCTATCTGGGCGGCACGGGCGCCCGCACCCTCCCCGTCCCCATGTTCAACATCCTCAATGGCGGGAAGCACGCCGACAACACCGTCGACTTCCAGGAATTCATGATCCAGCCTTGGGGCTTCGAGGTCTTCGACGACGCCCTCCGCGCCGGCGTCGAGATCTACCACGCCCTCAAGAAGGTGCTCGCCGCCCGCGGGCTCTCCACCGCCGTCGGCGACGAGGGCGGCTTCGCTCCCGACCTCAAGAGCAACGAAGAGGCGATCACCCTCATCGAGGAGGCCGTGGCAAGCGCCGGCTACTCGTGGGGCGAGCAGATCTTCCTCGCCCTCGATCCCGCAACCAGCGAGTGCTGGAACGAGGCCAGGAAGGACGGGAAGGAGGGCTACAAGCTCTTCAAGAGCTCCGGCGAGATCCTGAGCACCGACGACATGATCGCCATGTGGAGCCGGTGGTGCGACGCGCACCCCATCCGTTCCATCGAGGACGGACTCGCCGAAACCGACTGGGACGGATGGGCCAGGCTCACGAGCAAGCTCGGCGAACGCGTCCAGCTCGTCGGCGACGATCTCTTCGTCACGAACCCGCGCTTCGTCCGCCGCGGGATCGACGAGAGCGCCGCCAACTCCGTGCTCGTGAAGGTCAACCAGATCGGGACGCTCTCGGAGACCTTCGAGGCCGTCAACCTCGCCATCCGCCACGGGTGGACCGCCGTCCTCTCTCATCGCTCGGGCGAGACCGAGGACGCGACCATCGCCGATCTCGCCGTCGCGACAAACTGCGGCCAGATCAAGACCGGCGCCCCGTGCCGGAGCGATCGCAACGCCAAGTACAACCAGCTCATCCGCATCGCCGAGGAGCTCGGACCCGCGGGGGTCTACGGCGCCGGGTGGAGCAAGGGCTGAGCCCCCGCCGTGCGCGCTCACCTCGTCCAGCTCGATATCGCCTGGGAGGATCCGGCGGCCAACCGCGAGCGGATCGGTGAGCTGATCGGTTCGGCCGCGATCGAGCCGGGCGATCTGATCGCACTGCCTGAGATGTACGCCTCCGGGTTCTCGCTGAACGTCGACGTCACCGCCGACGATGACAACGAGGACGCCGCGTTCCTGGCATCGCTCGCCAGAGAGTTTGACGCGACGGTGGTGGGGGGGATCACCGTTCGCAGCGAGACCAGGGCGCTCAACCGAGCGTTGGTGTACGGGCCCTCGGGCGAGCGGCTCGCGCGCTACGACAAGATCCACCCCTTCAGCTTCGGCCGCGAGCACGAGGTCTTCACGGGAGGGGAGCGCATCGCCCTCTTCGAGTGGAACGGCCTGAAAGTCATGCCGGCGATCTGCTACGACCTGCGCTTCCCGGAGCTCTTTCGCGCCGGGCTCGACGCCGGCGCCGAGGCGTTCGTCGTCATCGCGAACTGGCCGGCCGCCCGACAGGCGCACTGGCGAGCGCTCAACGTCGCGCGGGCGATCGAGAACCAGGCCGCGGTCCTCGCGGTGAACCGGACCGGCGCCGATCCGCATCTGGACTACGCCGGGGGCTCGATCGCGCTCGACCCCCGGGGCGTTCCCGTCGCCGAGGCCGACGAGCGGGAGCGCGTGCTCACCGCCGAGATCGATCCGGAGGACGTCCGATCATGGCGGGAGTCGTTCCCGGCGTGGCTCGATCGGCGGGCGATGCTCTGGCGCCGCCCGGAAAATGCCTGAGGCGTCCGAAAAAAAGACCATTTCCCCGTCCAAATGGCACTTTTTTACGGCGGATCGCCATCTCGGCCATTAATTCCGCCTGTTCGGATGATGAGGGTTGACTGAAAAGAGCGTGTTGCTACTCTCAACAGCGTTGAGTAGTGCGAGTCCGCAAAGGGCTCAAGCTGCACGAGGAGAGGGAAGAACTCCTCGACAAATCAAGACGCGAGCGGAGCTCGCCTTCCACCGGTTGACTCCTCCGTGGTCTGCTGTGGCCATCCGGGCGCAACGCTCGTGAACCCAGCGACAAAGATCCACGGATTCCCTGTGCCCGCTTCACCTGCGCTAACGCTCGGGTGAAGCGGTTCCCGCGCCGCGGATCGTCAGATTCGCGGCCCCAAGGCGAGGCATGTTGAGGCCTCGCCGGAAGCAAAGAGGCCCCTTTGAGGGCCTGAGACGGTTTTTCGCCAAGAGGGAAGCGAAACCGCTTGTTTTTATGCGCTGATGTCTTGACGTGGCGGTCCACGTTTCGTTATCGTTGTGACAGAGGTTGGTCGTAAGCACAGGGCGACCAACTCCTACCCACCACACCGGGCTCAGAAAGTGGGATCGGTGTGGTTTCAAGGGCGGCCTCGCCGCTCGACAGCCTGCCACACGGAGGAGTCACGCCGCGGCCCGTGAAACACCGGACCCCGGCGTTTTCTCTTTTT
>CAZXGT010000088.1:2946-9568 GCA_964639935.1 uncultured Phycisphaeraceae bacterium | reverse complement strand
GATCCGTCGTACCGCGCCAGTTCGTCCATCTTCTCGGGCGGGACCTCGAAGTTCACGTACTGCTCGAGCACGTCCTCGTGCGGCACGGGGAAGTTGTGCTGCACCGGATCCGAATACACGATTGTCTTGACGAACGGGCCGGACTCCCGCCAGATCATCATCTCCCCCGTCACGCCAGAAGGCAGACCGTACTCCTTGAGCATCGCCCGCGCGGCCTTCTTGGACGTCTCAGGCCAGTCGCTCATCACGCGCTCGACGATCCGCCGCTGCCTCTGGTCGTCCCGCTCGCTCGCGAGCGTCGCGCGACGCCGATCGTCCCCCTGACGGCTGGCTCGTTGCTCCTGCTTCGTGTTCCGCTCCTGAGACTCCGGCGACCAGTTGTCCATCCGGATCGTCCGGTCGCCCACGCGCACGCGTTGCGCCATTACGACGTCGCGATCGTTGATCGAGCCGACCGGACCGTAGACCGCCACGCGGTCGCCCTTCGAGAGGTCCAGCTTCGAAACCGAGACGTTCGGTCCCAGATTCACGACCGCCTCGCGGTCGTCTTCGAGCTTCATCTTCACGAGCGTGTGTGAATCCCGGTGTCCATCAAGAGAGACGCGAGACCAGCCCGTCAGCTCTCCGCGAAGCTCCGCCGACCGCTCGCGCTGCGCCCGCTGATCCGGCGACCAGTTGTTCATCCGGATCGTCCGGTCGCCCACGCGCACCCGCTGAGCCATCACGACGTCGCGGTCGTTGATCGCGCCCATCGGACCCATCACCGCGATCCGGGCGTCTTCGTCGAGGCCGAGCCGCGAGAGCGACACGTTCGGCCCGAGATTCACGGTCGCCTCTTCGCCGTCATCGAGTTCGAGACGAAGGAGCGTGTGCGCATCGCGCTGCCCGCGAAGCTGGACGCGGGTCCAGTCGTCGACCTTCCCGCGAAGCTGCACGTTGGGTGAATCGCCGCGCTGGGCGCGTTGCCCGTTGCGGTCGCTCGCCGCTTCCTGCCGCAGCACCCCGCGCTTCGTCCGATACTCATACGGGCTGTCCCACGCGTCCTCGCCCCAGTAGTCCTCGTAGTTGCGCGTCTGGGTTGGATCGTACCGATCCGTCTCCCAGACCCAGCCCTCTTCGGACTCATACCCGCGTGGGGACGTCCGCTCGGCGAACTCGTCGTCCTCGTCCCACGCGTAATCATCACGATCCATCCCGGAACGCTCCGGCAGATCATCTCCCCAGCCCCACTCGTACCAGTCCGCTTCGTAGTCGACCCGGCCCTCATCGAAATCGTCGTCCCACCAGTCAGAGGGGTCGTACCACTCCTCCTCGTGGTACCCCTCATCGGCCTCCCACTCGGAATGTTCCTCGGAATCGGTCTGCGCGAACGCGGGGACACCGAGCGAGAGTCCCGCGAGCGCGGCGAACACCGCGGCGACGCCGCGCGGACGCAAGAGATTTCCACATCGAAAAATGGTCATTACAAGGGCTCCTTCAGGTGGCAAGATCAGATTGAAATTGGCGGACAAGAAGCGCCCCCTGGCGCCCGCCGCTGAGTTCAAGTCTGCGCTCTGCGGTGAGCCGCCGGTGAACGCGCCGTGAATCGCCCGTTCGTCCCGCATCAAGACGGCTTCGCAACATGAAACCAGTTGCACTCCGTCTTCATCGCTCCGGCTTGTCGCCGTGAGATGCTCAGCTCACGTGGCAGCTGGCGCAAGACGCGCTCACCAAGCCCCGCCGCGAGGAGATTGACATGATTATCAACGCAACGAAGCTCATCGCCGTCACAAGCCTCACAACGGCGCTCGCCGCCCAAAGCTTTTCCACCGCTGATCCAAGCGATCAGGCAGAACGCCAAAGCGACCGGGTGCAGGACCGCGAGAAAGAGCCCGATCAGCAGCGCGACCGGATGCGGCCCAAGCGCACCGCCGAAGACGAGAAGCGTTACTGGCACGACTATTTCGGCGGCGACCTCGAGGAGAGCACGCCGATGAGCGGACTGCTCCAGCTCACCGGCCCCTTCAAGATCGAGGCGACGTTCTACGGCGGACCCGGCGAGGAAGTCGACGAGCCGATGCGGACCACCGGCTTTGCCGAGCGCCGCGCCGGGCTCGGCGGCGCGGTGGTGGTGGAACGCTACACCTTCGAGGGCGGGCCCGACGCGCTCCCGCTCACGCATGACTCGCCGCTTGCCCGCCAGAAGAGCGACGCGAGAGCTTGGGAGCTACGGCGCAAAGCCAGCCTCGAGAAGGGCCCGCGCAAGGGCGTCGTTCTCTGGGGGTTCGACCCCGGCGCCGAGGAGTACACCGTCGCCTGGTCCGGCTCCAACTCCAGCGCCGTGCGCTTTGACAAGGGCGAACTCGATGATGATGGACGGCTCGTCCTCACAAGCGAGTACATCGAGCCGGAGTCCGGGGAGCGATACCAGACCCGGAGCGTTCTCGAGATCACGTCGCCCGATCGTCAGAAGCTGACGATGTACGCCGATGGTGGATTCTTCGAGACTGAGAGGAAGATCTACGAGATCGCCTACACGCGCGACCACGATTTCAACGGCTTCGCGACCGCGATGGCGAGCGACCGCCAAGACCGCGACCAGACCCAGCGACGCGACGACCGATATCGCGATCGCGACTGAGTCGATCGACACCGATTCACAATGGCTCCGGGTTGATCCCGCAGCCCCGTTGGCAATGGCAATGCCGTTTGGAGCGTGATTGGCTCCCCCAACGCCGGCGCCCCGCGACCCCTCGCGCGCGGGCGGCGGCGTTGTCTTTTTCGCTCCCGCCCCCGCTCCGGGTACGATTGCATCTGGGAGGGCAGGAAGCTGGACGCCGACCGGACCACCACGCAGATGCTCGACGGGCTCGCCGACGAGCGCAACGACGCCGTCTGGACGCAGTTCGACGAGCGCTACCGACCCATTCTCATCGGCTTCGCCCGCTCGCTTGGTCTTCCGGCCGACGACGCCGCCGATGTCGCGCAGGAAGCTCTCACGCGATTCGTCGTCGAGTTCCGCGCGGGCAAGTACGACCGCGACCGCGGCCGCCTCCGCTCCTGGCTCATCGGGATCGTCCGCTATCGCGTGCTCGAGCTCCGGCGCAAGCGCGCCATCCGCCGCGAGGCCCACGGCGTCACCCGCGCGGCGGACCTCGAGGACGAGAGTGAACTCACGCGGCTTTGGGAACGCGAGCACGAGGCCGAGATCTACCGCCGCGCCGTCGAGCGGCTCAAGGAGACCTCGCGCACCGACCCGACCACGCTCCGAGCCTTCGAGCTGCTTGTCGAGAGGCAGATGTCCCCCCAGCAGGTCGCCGGTGAGCTCGGCGTCTCCGTCGAGGACGCCTATCGCGCCAAGAGCCGCGTCGCCCAGCGCCTCCGCGCGATCGTCGAGGAGATCCAGCGGCTCTACACCGAAACCGAACCGGACCCCGGCGCCGGTCCGGAAGCGAACGATGATTCATCCTGACCCGGGCGCAGAACCCCCTCGCGACGCGGCGGCGGGCGACTGCCTGCCCGACTGGCGCCTCGGCGCGCTGGCCGCCGGCGAGACCGCCGAGGCGGACGAGGCCGTCCATCTCGATCGCTGCAAGACCTGCCGCGCCGCCCTCGAGGCGGCCCGCGACGAGAACGATCTGCTCGCCGGCGTCTCCTCGGCGCTGACGTCCCCTGCCCGCGACACGCCCCCCGAGCGCGACGCCCCGGAGGGCTACCGGTTCATCGAGGAGATCCACCGCGGCGCCCAGGGCGTCGTGTACCTCGCCGAGCAGCTCTCGGCCAAGCGGCGCGTCGCCGTCAAACTCACCCTCCGCGGCGCCTTCGCGAGCGCCCGCCAGCGCGCCCGCTTCGACCGCGAGGTGGAGCTCGCCGCCTCGATTAAGCACCCCGCCGTCGTCACCGTCTACGAGTCGGGCGCCACGCCCTCGGGCGGACGCTACATGGCCATGGAGTTCGTCGAGGGGCGCCCGCTCGACCGCTGGTTCGAGTCCCGCCGGCGCGATCCCGAGCGCGTCGCCCGCGTCATGGCCGCGATCGCCGGCGCCGTCGAGGCCGCCCACCGAAAGGGCGTCATCCATCGCGATCTCAAGCCCTCCAACATCCTCGTCGACGCCTCCGATGAACCCAAGCTCGTCGACTTCGGCATCGCCAAGGCGCTGCGTGACGACGCCGCGTCGCAGACCCAGGCGGGCGAGTTCGTCGGAACGCTCGCCTACGCCGCACCCGAGCAGGTCGCGGGCGAACCGGACGCCGTCGACATCCGCGCGGACGTCTACGCCCTTGGAGCGCTGCTCTACGAGGGACTCACGGCCGAGCGACCCGTGAACCTCGAGGGGTCGCTCACCGCCTGCATCAGGCATATCCGCGAAGAGCCGCCCGCCCCGCCGAGCGCGATCGCCCCCCTCGTTCCGCGCGATCTCTCCGCGATCGCCCTCGAGGCGCTCGAGAAGGACCCGGCCCGCCGCTACCAGACCGCCGGCGCGCTGCGCGAGGATCTCGAGCGCTTTCTCGCGGGCGAGGCCGTGCTCGCGCGCGGGCCGGACTCGCTCTACCGCTTCCGCAAGTGGGCCGTGCGCCGGCGCAAGCGACTCGCCTTCGCCGGCGCGGCCCTGCTCGCCCTCGCGATCACCGCCGCCCTCGCGATCCGAGCCGCCAACGAGCGCTCCATCCGCGACGCCGCCGGCGAGCTCGTCACCATCCCGCTCCGCGCTCTCGACACCGAGCTCTCCAACGAGCGCGTCGTCACCCTCAACGACTACCTCAAGAACATGGCGACCGTGCTCGCTCAGGAGATCCCCGAGGCGCCCGAGTTTGAGGCGAAGGTCCGATCGAGCCTCGGCATCGCCCTCACACGCGAGTCCGCCTTCGAGGACGCCGAAGCCGAGCTCGCCCGCGCTCTGGCGCTATGGCGCTCCGCCAAGGGCCCCGGCTCTCCGGAAGCGGCCCAGGCCCTGCACGATCTCGCCCGGATGCACTGGAAAGCCAGCGACTACGACGCCGCCGAGCCGCTCTATCGCGAGGCGCTCGCTATCCGCCGGCGCGCGCTCCCAGCGGGCGACCTCGAGACGGCGCGAACGGCTCACCACCTCGCTTCAACCGTGCAACGCCTCGGGCGGTTTGACGAGGCCGTCGCGCTTTATGAAGAGGCGCTCGCCGCCCGACGCGCGGCCCTCGGGCCCGACGCCCCCGCGGTCGCCAACACGCTCCACGGACTCGGCCAAACGTACTTCGACAACCGCCGACTCTCCCAGGCCCTCCAGCGCTTCCGCGACAGCCACCGCATCGTCTCCGCGGCGGCGGGGGAGAACGACTGGCGCACCGCGAGCGCCGCCGCCAACCTCGCCCGCGTCCTCGCCGAGCTCGGCGAGACCGACGACGCCCGCGAGCTGCTCGAGCGATCGCTCGCGACCGACCAATCGTGGTGGCCCCCCGACGACCCTCGGGTTCTCAGAACCCGCCTCTGGCTCGCCAAGATCGAGAACGATCCGAGCGAGATCGCCTCGATCTGCGAGACGATCAGCCTCCGGCTCGGCGAACGCCACGCCTTCGTCGCCGAGGCCGACGCCGCCCTCGCTCGCGCGCTGGTCGAAGCCCGGGAGCCGGACGCCGCGATCGAGGCGGCGCGCCGCGCCGCCTCGATCGCTGAGGCGCGTGACCCCGACGGCTGGCTCCTCGCCGAGACGCTGCTCATCGAAGCCGAGGCGCTCAATCAGCTCGATCGCCTCGAGATCGCACGCGAGCGGCTCGAGCGCGCCCGCGCCATCCTCACCCGCGAGTTCGACCTCGAACCGGATGACCCGCTCCGCGCGCGGCTCGCCCGCGTCAGCGCCGACGTCGAAGACCCGCCGCGCCCGCGACCATAAAAAGACCCGCCGCGCCCGGAGACGGAACGAACGACGACCCCGTCAGCGTGATCGTGTACACCCCGGTCGCCCCGGGGCCCGACCAGCCCGCGATCGGCATCGGGCTCCCGTCTGGCCCCGACACCTCGGTCGCGGACGCGAAGTCAAAGATCGGGTTGCCCAGGCCGTCAAGCGGGACGCTCCCGAGCCCCGAGATCGCCAGGAAATATCGGCCCGGCCCCATGACCCGCGCGTTCGTCGCATCCGTCGCCATGCTCTCAAAGCCCGAGCCGCCGGCGACCGGCGAGATCGAGCTGTCGTTGTTCCCGAGCACGCCGCGGCCCGTCGCGTCAAAGAGCCAGAGCTGCGTGTCGAACGTCGGGCCGCCCGTGTCGGCCGTCACGACGGCGCTGAACGCATCGACGTCCTTGATGACGATCTCGTACATGTCCTGAAAGTCGCCCGCCGACCCGCCGCGCGGGACCGCGCCCTCGAGCTCGCCCGAGATCTTCGCGAGCGTCGTTCCCCCCACCGGCGCCTGAGCGCTCGCCGGGAGGTTGCCCGCGTCCCCCGTCTCCATCCACTCCGGGCCCGCGTGCGCGCCGGCGCCAAGAGACAACCCGACCGCGCAAGCCGCCGCCGCATGCATCTTCATCTCAGATCCCTCCGCTGAAAGAATACCACCGGCGTCCCCGAGTCACGAAGCTGTTCTGAAAAAGACGCCGCCCTCGAACGCCCGCGAGACGTCCGAAAACCAGCGCTCGCGGGCGCGAGAACGAGAACCTCACGGGCGGGGGCGT
>CAZXGT010000088.1:0-2846 GCA_964639935.1 uncultured Phycisphaeraceae bacterium | reverse complement strand
GTCCGAAAACCAGCGCTCGCGGGCGCGAGAACGAGAACCTCACGGGCGGGGGCGTCTATCGGCGGGTGAACCCGCCCTCGCCCGGTGTATCCTGATCGAGCGCCGCGCGCGCCGCCTCGCTGGCCTTCGTCGGACGCTCGGGGCGGGCCCTCTCTCACTATGACATGGAGCTGCATAATGCAACGAGCAATCCGGATCGCCCTGATCGTGCTTCTCGGCGGCGTCTTCTCCCTCGCGAACGCGCAGGACAGCGGGCCGGAGCCCCTGCGTCTCGACCGGCTTGATTGGCTCGTCGGCCGCTGGGCGGGCGAAGGGCTCGGGGGCGAGATCGAAGAGGTGTTCCTGCCGGCGAAGGGCTCGGCGATGCCCGCGACCTTCCGCCTTGTTCGCGGCGACCGGACCGTTTTCTACGAGTTCATTCTTCTCGAGGAAACCCCGACAGGCGTGGAGATGCGGCTCCATCACTTCAACCCGGGCATGACGCGCTGGGAGGAGGAGCCGCTCGTCTTCGACCTCACGGGCCTCGACGGGACCAGCGCGGTCTTCGCCGAGCGCGACGACGAGATCGAGGAGACGAGACTCAGCTACCGGCGCGTCGGCGATGCGCTGACGGTGGAGCTCACCGAGCTCAGGGAGGGCGAGCGACGGGTCACGGCTCGTTTTTCGTTTCGTCTGATTCAGCCGCTGGGATAGGGCGGCGGTCCTTGCCTGGGATGTAGCGTTCGACGAAGCGGAGAACGGCGAGGACAACGATCGCCGCGCCGGCGCCGAGGGCGGCGAGCAGGTACATCCCGAGCCCCGCCGAGGCGCCGATCGCGGCGCACACCCAGATTCCGGCGGCGGTCGTCAGGCCGCGAATCTCGCCGCGGCTTTGGAGGATCGCGCCGGCTCCGAGAAAGCCCACGCCGCCCACGAGCCCCGTGAGCACCCGCGTCGCGTCGATCCGCACGCCCTCGAGCTCACGCAGCTCCTCGACCATCCGCAGACCGATGAGCACGAAGAGCGCGGCGCCGAGGGCCACGAGCATGTTCGTGCGGAGCCCGGCGTCGTGGCCGCGCTGCTCGCGCTCGAGGCCGATGATCCCGGCGAGACCCGCGGCGGCCGCGAATCGCAGGAGGATGCCGTGCCAGCTGTCGGGTGACTCGATCATGCGCGCTCCAACCAAACGGCCCAGCTTACACAATGCTCGCGCTCAGACGGCCCCGGAGCTCAGCGCCTCGCCGGCGGCGTCACGCGCGGCGGCCATGGCGTGCTCGAGCTTGTCGGGCTCGGTGCCGCCGCCCTGGGCCTTGTCGGGCTTGCCGCCGCCCTTGCCGCCGCAGGCGCCCGCCGCCGCGCGGACCCAGTCGCCAGCCCTGAGCCCGCGGTCGATGAGGGGCTTGGGCACCGCCGCGGCGATCGAGACCTTGCCCTCGTCGTGATCGGCTGAGAGCAGCATGATCGCGGCGTCCTCGTGCCTGGCGCGGACGGCGTCCATCGCGGCAAGGAGCGCCTGACGATCGGAGCCGGCGGGGATCTCGGCGATGACGATCTCGCCCTCGGCGGTCTCGGCGATCTGGCGCGCCGCGGCGACGGCGGCGTCGCGGCCGGCCGCGGCGGCCTGCTTTCGCGCGGCCTTGACGCGCTCGGAGAGGGATTCGAGCTCGGCGCGCGCGCGGTGCTTGAAGGTGAGGGGAAGAGTCTCGGTCTCGATGCGCTCGGCGAGGTCGGTCACTTCCTGCTGGAGGGCGTCGCCTTCGAGCGACTTCGCACTTTGTACGCGAGCGTCGTACTGCTCGGCGCGCTTGATGGCGTCTTGCGCCGCGTCGCCCGTGAGCGCGGTGATTCGGCGGACGCCCTTGGCGACGGCGGTTTCCTCGGTGACGGCGACGGCGGTCGCCTCGCCGGTGCTCAGCAGGTGCGTGCCGCCGCAGAACTCGATGGAGAGCTCGCGCCACCGGTCGCTTTCGGGATCGACGAGAAGGTCAGCGACGGGCGCGCCGATGGAGACCACGCGGACGGGGTCGGGGTAGGTCTCGCCGAAGACGGCGCGGACGCCGTTGATTCGTCTGGCCTCAGCGAGCGGAGCCTCGGCGGCGTGGACCTCGAGGTCCTGATCGATGCGCTGGGCGATGGCGCGCTCGATGCGCGCGAGCGTTTCATCGTCGAGGGCGCTGGAGGCGGAGAAATCGAATCGCAGGCGGTCGGGGGCGACGAGGGAGCCCTTCTGCTCGACGCCCTCGCCCAAGGCTTCGCGGAGGGCGAGGTTCAGGAGGTGCGTCGTGGTGTGGTTGGCGGCGACGGCGCGGCGGCGACGCTCGTCGACGCGGGTTTCGACGGCGTTGCCGACGGCGACGGCGCCCTCGGCGAGCCGTCCGACGTGGAGGACGTAGCCCGCGACGCTGGCCGTGTTCTCGACGTCGAAGAGGATGTGGATCTGGCCGTCGCCGGTGTCGACGTCGGCGTGGAGGGTTCCGACGTCGCCGACCTGGCCGCCCATCTCGGCGTAGAAGGTGGTGCGGTCGAGGATGATGGCGACGGGCTCATCGCGCGAGTCGTCGAGGTGATCCACGAACGTGTCGCCCGTCCAGATGGCCTGGACGTGGGCGGTGGCGCGGGGGCGGTCGAACTTGAGGGAATCGTCGGTGGGCTTGACGCCGCGCTTCTGGAGCTCGGCGACGGCCTCGGCGTCCATGTGAAGGGCCTTGGCTTCGCAGGAAGCGCCGGCGCCGCCCGCGCGGGAGCGCTCGCGGGCCTCTTCCATGAGGCGCTCGAAGCCCTCGACGTCGACGGTGAGCCCGTGTTCGGCGGCCATGATCTGGGTGAGGTCGATGGGGAAGCCGTAGGTGTCGTGGAGCTTGAAGGCG
>CAZXGT010000087.1:0-9673 GCA_964639935.1 uncultured Phycisphaeraceae bacterium | reverse complement strand
AGAACGCTCGCCGGCGCTCGGGGAACCGGGCGCCGGCGGTTTCGCCGAGGCCCTGACCGCAGCAAGGACGCCATGCCGACCACGCGCGACTACTACGAGATTCTGGGCGTCGAGAAGGGCGCCGACGCGGACGACGTCAAGCGCGCGTATCGGCGGCTGGCGATGAAACACCACCCGGATCGCAACCCGGGCGACGCGGAGGCCGAGGCCAGGTTCAAGGAGGCGGCCGAGGCGTACGAGATCCTCTCGGATCCGCAGAAGCGTCAGCGGTATGACCAGTTCGGTCACGAGGGGGTGCGCGGGGCTGCGGCGGGGGGCGCGACGCACGACTTCTCGCGGATGAACGTCGAGGACATCTTCTCGATGTTCGAGGAGGTCTTCGGGGGCGGTATGGGCGGCGGCGGCTTCGGCCGCGCGGGCGGGGCCCGGTCGCGGCGCGGTCCGGCGCGCGGGTATGACCTGGAGACCGACGTCTCGATCGAGCTCGAGGACGTGCTGAGCGGCGCCGAGCGCGAGGTGCAGTTCACGCGGATGGACGTGTGCGAGACGTGCGGGGGCGACGGGTGCAAGCCGGGGAGTTCGCCGACGAAGTGCGGGACGTGCGCGGGGCAGGGGCGCGTGATGCAGGCGGGGCTTGGCGGGATGTTCCGCATCGCGACGCAGTGCCCGGCGTGCGGCGGACGCGGCGAGATCATCACCGACCCGTGCGAGGCGTGTCAGGGCAAGGGGCGGACGGCGCGGAAGCGGTCGCTGACCGTGAAGATCCCGGCGGGCGTGCACGACGGGCAGGCGGTGCGGGTGCGCGGCGAGGGCGAGCCGCCCAGGCCGGAGGAATCACCCAAGGGCGAGGGGTTGCGCGGGGATCTTCACGTGGTGATCCGAGTGAGCGATCACGAGCTGTTCCGGCGCGAGGGGGATCATCTCGTGCTCGAGCTTCCGATCGGGTTCTCGCAGGCGGCTTTGGGCGGGGAGCTGGAGATCCCGACGCTCGAGGGATCGCGCGAGCTGAAGATCCCGAAGGGGACGCAGCACGGGGCGGTGCTGAAGCTCTCGGGCGAGGGGCTGCCGAACCTTCGGACGGGGCAGCGCGGGGATCTGGCGGTGATCACGCGGATTGACGTGCCGAAGAAACTGACCGACGAGCAGGAGCGTTTGCTCCGCGAGTACGCCGAGACGGAGGACGTGACCGTGTCCACGCAAAGCGGCGGCATCTGGAAACGCATCAGGGACGCGCTGGGCGCCTGAGCCCGGCGCGAGGGACCGAGCCAATCATGGTGAGAAACAAGAAGAACAAGAACGCCGAGCGGGATCGCGAGCGAGAGCAGGGCGATCCGCAAGGCGAGGGCGCGGCCGGCGAGGTCGGATCCGGTGGGCCGACGCTCGAGGGCCGCGTGGCGGAGCTCGAGGACAAGCTGGCGGCGGCGGAGGAGAACGCGCTGCGGGCCCGAGCCGACTTCCAGAACTACCAGCGGCGCGCGATCACCAACGAGCGCGACGCGCGGGAGTGGGGGGCCGCGGGTGTGCTCGAGTCGATGGTGAGCGTGATCGATCATTTCGACGTGGCGCTCTCGCAGGATCCGGAGAAGTCCTCGGCGTCGTCGATCATCGATGGCGTGAAGCTGATCAAGGGCGAGATGATCCGGGCTCTCAAGGATCACGGCGTGGCGGCGATCGAGCCGGGCGTGGGCGACGAGCTCGATCCGGGCCGTCACGAGGCGATCGGGCACCGGGCGGTTGAGGGCGTGGCCCCCGGCCGCGTGTCGATGGTGATGCAGACGGGCTACGCGATGGGCGATCGCGTGCTCCGACCGGCCAAGGTGTTCGTCGCCCCCGAGGAGTGAGCGAGATGCCGACCTACGACTACCGCTGCAAGGCGTGCGACGCGGAGCTCGAGATCTTCCAGTCCATGAAGGACAGGCCGAAGAAGAAGTGCCCGGAGTGCGGGAAGAACGCGCTCGAGCGTCTGATCGGGATGGGGGCGGGCGTGATCTTCAAGGGCGGGGGCTTCTACGAGACGGACTACCGCTCGGAGTCCTACAAGAAGGCGGCCGAGGCGGACAAGCCGAAGTCTGAGAAGGCCGACAAGGGCGGTTCGTGCGCGTGCGGTCAGAAGAGCGCGAAGGAGTGCGCGTCGTCAAACAGCTCGGCGGGCAAGGCGAAGAAGCCGACGACCTCCGCCGAGTGACCCCGGCGGTGCTACCTTGGGCGGCATGAGCCTGCTCGCCGCCTGGACGCACGATCTCGACCCGTGCGCGATTCACGCCTTCGGGCGGTGCGTCGTGCGGTGGTACGGGCTTTCGTACGTGCTCGGGTTTGCGGCGGCGTGGCTGATCATCCGGACGCTCGCGGCGCGGGGTCAAACGCGGCTCTCGGATCCGGCGAAGGCGGGCGATCTGGTCTTCGCGGCGGCGATCGGCGCGGTGGCGGGCGGGCGGCTCGGGTACGTGCTGCTCTATGACCCGGCGCTTCTGGTCACGTTTGAATCGTCGGCCCCGTGGTGGGGGCTGCTGATGATCAACCGGGGCGGGATGGCGAGCCACGGCGGGATCGCGGGGGTGATCGTCGCGGCGTGGTGGTTCGCCCGGCGAGAGAAGATCGGGTTCTTCCACGCGACGGACCTCGTGGCGGTCGCGGCGCCCGCGGGCCTGCTCTTTGGCCGCCTGGCCAACTTCATCAACGGCGAGCTGCTCGGACGCGTCGTGGCGCGGCCCGGCGAGCCGGCGCCCTGGTGGGCCGTGCGATACCCGCAGGAGCTTCTCTCAGGTCATGCGCCGGAGCTCTCGGCGGAGCAGGAGGCGGAGCTCGCCCGGCTCGCCTACGACGCGGCGCCGGGGGCGGAGACGGCCTACGCCCAGCTCCGGGCGATCGTCGAGGCGGCGCAATCCGGCTCGGCGGAGGTGATCGAGCGCGTGACGCCGCTCCTGGCGGCGCGGCACCCGTCGCAGCTCTATCAGGCGGCGGCGGAGGGACTCGTCCTGGGGGCGTTGCTGCTCGTGATCTGGTCGCGGACGAGGCTCGTGGGCGTCGTGGGCGCGGTGTTTTTGCTGGCCTACGGCGCGCTTCGCGTGGCGACGGAGCACTGGCGCCTGCCGGACGACCATCTGGCCACGCCCGAGCCGTTCGGGCTCAGCCGCGGCCAGTGGTACAGCGCAGCGATGGCGCTGGTGGGGGCGGGACTTTTGTGGCGGGCGCTCAAGCGCGGGGAGCGCGTCGAGCTGGCTGATCGGGCCCCGGTCGATCAGGCGCCGGCGTCCTGAAGGGCGCTGGCGAGCTCGTCCTTCTGGGTGAGCCCGACGAACTGCTTCACGGGCTCGCCGTCCTTGAAGAGGATGACGGTGGGGATGGCGCGGATGCCGAACTTCGCGCTGACCTCGCGGTTGCTGTCGGTGTCGACCTTGCCGACCTTGGCCTTGCCGGCGAAGTCCTTGGCGATCTCGTCGATCGTGGGGGCCAGCATCTTGCAGGGCTGGCACCACTCGGCCCAGAAGTCGACGAGAACGGGGACGTCGGACTTGACGACCTCGGACTCGAAGTTGGCGTCGGTGAACTCGCTGACATGCTCGTTGGCCATGAATGTGCTCCGGGTGGGGGTGAACTGTACTGATCGGTCTAGCGTGAGATGAACCGCCGCGGCTCAGTGGGTATTCCCGAGGATCGCGGCCGCCGCGTCGAGCGACCTGCGATGCCACTTTAGGTCATGGACGCGCAGGATGTGGGCTCCGGCGACGTGCGCGGCGAGGGCTGCGCCGACGCTCTCGGGGTCGCGCCGCCCGGGCGGGATCTCTCGACCCGCGGTGAGGAAGCTCTTGCGGCTGGCCCCGATGAGGACGCCCGCGCCGAGCCCGTGAAACCGGCGAACCTCGCGGATCAGCTCGCGGTTCTGCTCGACGGATTTGCCGAAGCCGACGCCGGGGTCGACGATGATCGCCCGCCCGTCGACGCCCGCGTCGCGCGCCGCGCGCACCCGCTCCTCGAGCGCCCGGCGCACGGCCCGGACGACGCCGCCCTCGTAGACGGGCTCGCGAGCGTATGCGGTGGAGTAGGCGTCGCGTGCGGGGGCGCGGAGGCGGTGCATGAGGATGACGCCGACGCCGCGGCGCGCGGCCAGGGGAAGCAGGTCCGGGTCGTCGGTTCCGCCGGAGACATCGTTGATGGCGTCGGCGCCGGCGTCGAGCGCGGCCTCGGCGACGGCCGCGCGGGTGGTGTCGACGGTGATGGGGAGCGTGATCCCGGCGTCGCGGACGGCGGCGATGGCAGGGAGGACGCGGCCGATCTGCTCGCGCTCGCTGACGGGCTCGGCGCCGGGGCGGGTGGATTCGCCCCCGATATCCAGAGCGTCGGCGCCCTGCTCGGCGAGGTCTCGGGCCCTGGCGGCGACGGCCTGCGGGGTCGGCAGCTCGCCGCCGTCTGAGAAGCTGTCGGGCGTCACGTTGAGGATCGCGAGCAGCGCGGGGCGGGCCGGCTCGAAGAGCCGCCCGGGCGCGAGGCGCCACGAGAAACGGGCCGCTCCGTCGCAGAGCGGCCCGTCGGGTGTGGTTCTGGAAGCGGTCATGCCGCGATGGTAGAGGCTCGCGGATGGATCAGAAGGGGGCGTCTTCCTGGGTCTGGTTGTTCCGGCCGGCGCCGTTGCCCGGGCCGCCCATGCCCTGCTGCATCGCCTGGAGTTCCATCCCGAGCCCGACGCCGACGCGGAGGACGGGCGCCGGGATGTAGACGGCTCCGCGGAAGCCGCTGTCGCCGGTGGCGAGCGCGCTCCCGACGGGGGGGAGATCCTGCGGAACGGGGGTCTGGATGGGCATCCCGAACATGGCGGCGAGGGGGCTGATCATCTCGTAGAGGGAGCGGACGCCGAGGTAGCCCTCAAAGACGGCGGGGGTGGGGAGCGTCTCGCGGATCTGTGTGATCTGCTGGTTGGCCCCGAGGGCGCCGTCGCCGTCGCCGGCGACGCCCTGCACGAGAGCGAGGTTGCGGCTCATGGTCTGATAGACGCCGCCCTCGGCCTCGATGAGGTACCCGGAGATCTGGGGCCCGCCGAAGAGCATCTGAGACATCTGCATCATCTGCATGGAGGCGGGGTTGTTGGGATCCATCTGCATGCCCATGCTCCACCCGTGGACGGGCATGCCGTTGAGCTGGGTCTCGCTCTTGGTGAAGGTCATGGTCATGGCGCCGGGTTCGTCTCCGGCGGCGAGCTTCTCCATGTCGTCGACGATCTCGCGGGCGTCGTCGATGCGGGTGTAGTTGACCATCCCGGCAAAGAGGCCGCCCATCATGCCGCCGGGGGTGGGGTAGAGGGCGCTGGCGTATCCGGTGGCGTTCTCGACGGAGGACAGGAGGTTGGCCCAGTCGCCCCCGCCGGCGGCGCCGCCCATCTGGCCCATCTGCTTGGCGAGGTTCGAGATGCGCTCGAAGCCCTTGGCGCTGGCGTCGGTCGCCATGGCGTAGATGAAGGGCTTGTTGGGGAGCTGGGCGAGGAGCGACTTGGAGTCGCCGGCGCCGGCGAACATCTGGGCGGTCTCGGAGCCCTCCTCGAAGTCCATCGCCATCTCGAAGCCCACGCCGCGAGCGCCCGCCTGAAGGCCGAAGACGCCGTAGAGCCCGTCCTCGACGAAGTCGCGGGCGATCTGGGTCATCTCGGCGGCGAGCTGATCGGCCTCGGCGTTCTGGTCGCCACCCATCCCCATGGCCATTCCCATGTCCATGCCGCTGCGCAGTCCCTCCTCGAACTCGTCCCACTCGTCGGCGAGGAGAGGCTCGATGGCGGGCATGTTGATGAAGCCAAAGACCTGCGAGCCCTCGGCAACGGACATCCCGTTGGAGCCGAGGCGTGAGGCGTGCGCCTCGAGCTGGCCGTCGACGGCCTCGTAGTTCGCGACCGTGTCGCGCATCGGGGCGAGGAGGACGTAGCCGTCGTTGATGACCTTGGCGTAGGTGGCGTCTCCGTTGAGGGTCATGGAGTAGAGCCCGCCGTCGACGGCGCGGGCGCCGAGGCCGTCGAAGAGAGCGGCGGCGTTCATGGTGGGGATGAAGAGGGCGATCGGGGGCTGGTCTCCATCCATGGGACCGTCGACTACAACCATGGCGATGGGACGCTCCATGTCGAGCCCGGCGATGAAGCCGGCCTCGGCGAACATCTGGCTCGGGGTCGTGAGCACGGGCATGCCCACGGCGGCAAAGAGGTTCTGGGTCGCCCGATCCATCGAGAGCAGGCTCGGCGCCACGACGCCGCCGTAGCTTCCGGCGGGGACGTAGTCGAGCACGCTCGGGAGCTCGGCCGAGGCGCCCCCGGCGACGAGCGTGAGCAGGGCGGCGGAAGCGATGGGGCGACAGGCACGCGTCAACATCAGTCAGACTCCTTCAGAAACCGGGCCGCGATGGACGCCGGCTGGATCGATCCATGGATTACAAGCTCGGACCATCCTAGGTCCGCTCGGGGCCGTCCGATAGGTCGGAGCGAATCGTCCCGGGCTCCAGCCCGATCGCCGAAACGCCTTCGTGCGATTCCGGGTGGGCGCACGGATCCCGTTAGAGTAGTTGGGCAAACGATCCGGAGCCTTCCACCCGTGCACGATCACCTGCAGATTCTGCTTGAGGGCCGATCGCTCGACGAGCGTCAGGCCGAGGAGATCTTCGAGTCGCTGCTCAAGGGCGAGCTCGAGGAGGCGGCGATCGGGGGGCTTTTGAGCCTGATCCAGCGCCGGGGCGCGACGGCCGAGGAGCTCACCGGGGCGGCCAGGGCGATGCGTCGCCACGTCGATCGCGTGCCCTTCGAGCCGGGCGAGGGTGTGCGGGTCCTGGACACCTGCGGCACGGGCGGGGCGCCGAAAACCTACAACGTCTCGACGGCGGCGGCGATCATCGCGGCGGCGGCGGGGTTCGGCGAGGGCCTGCGCGTGGCCAAGCACGGGAACCGCTCGCGCACCGGGCGCGGCTCGGCGGAGATCCTCGACCGGCTGGGCGTGAACCTCGACGCCTCGCCCGAAACGCAGGCGCGATGCCTCGATGAGGCGGGCGTGTGCTTTTGCTTCGCGATGCGTCACCACCCGGCGATGCGCCACGCCGCCGGCCCGCGAAGAGCGCTCGGGTTCCCGACGATCTTCAATCTGCTCGGCCCGCTGACCAACCCCGCCGGGGCCGGTCATCAGCTCCTTGGCGTCTACGACCGCGACGCCGTCCGGCCGATGGCCGAAACGCTCGCCGCGCTCGGCGCGACGCGGGCGATCGTCGTCCATGGGCTCGACGGGCTCGACGAGATGACGACGACGGCCGGGACGCTCCTTTGCGAGGCCCACGGCGGACTGGTGATCGAGCGAGAGGCGGCGGCGGCGGACTTCGGGCTCGAGCGGGCGACGCTCGAGGAGCTGCGGGTCGCGGATCTCGACGAGGCCGAGCGTGCGATCCGTGGGGTTCTCGCGGGCGAGCGCGGGCCGAAGCTGGATCTGGCGCTCTGGAACGCGGCGGGGGCGCTCGTGGCGGGCGAGGTCGCGGAGGATCTGGCCGAGGGGCTCGATCTGGCGCGGGACGCGGTCGAGAGCGGCGCGGCCGAGCGAACGCTCGAGCGCCTGGCGAGCGTGTCGCGGGAGGGATGAGACGGGTACACTACGGTTGTTCGCGCGGGGCGCGTCGCGCACAGACGCGGCGCTGAGACGCACCCGTGGAACCTGATCCGGTTCGCACCGGCGGAGGGAACGCGAACGCGCCGGCGCCGGCGCCGTCCTGCTCACGCCGGGTGAATCCTCCAGGCCCTCCGCCGAAGGGATCCGCCCCCCATGTCCATCAAGCAGACCATCTACCCCAAGATCCGTCCCGATCATCTCGGCGCGACGTCGCCCGCGACCAAGGCGCGCCTGCTCAATACGCCGAACGGCCGCGGCGCCCCGACGCTCGACGAGCGCTTCGGCGCCCCGCTCCTCGGCGCCGCAAACCCCGCCACCAACCGCGAGGGCACAAGCCCCGGCTCCTTCGCGATGCCCGCGGATATCGGCGGCCCGCGCATGTTCGCTTCGCCCGACACGCCCGGCATGCCCGCGCCCTCGGACAAGACCGCGTGGGATTTCCTCCCCGAGGGCTGGACGACCGAGTTGCTCGAGATGTCCTCGTGCGTGCAGGGCGCTTTGCGCGAGTACCGCCCGGGCGCCGACGAGGTCCTCTTCCGCGACGCTCGCGGGCGCGCACGGCGCGTGACGCTCCCGAGCGGCTTCCGCCCGATCACGCAGCTCGAGTCGGCCCGCCTCGGCGTCGTCACGCCCGAGATGGCCCGCGTCGCGGAGCGCGAGCCGCACCTCTCGGCCGAGCAGATCCGCGACGAGGTCGCCGCTGGGCGCATGATCATCCCGGCGAACATCAATCACCTGAAGCACAACCTCGATCCGATGGCGATCGGGCGCGCCTCGCTCACCAAGGTCAACGCGAACATGGGCGCCTCGCCCGTCTCCTCCGGCACCGACGAGGAGCTCGAGAAGCTCCGCTGGGCCGAGCGGTGGGGGGGCGACACGGTGATGGATCTTTCCACCGGCGGCGATCTTGACGCGTGCCGAGAGGCGATCCTCCGGAACTCCACCGTGCCCATCGGCACCGTGCCGATCTACTCGATGATCATCGGGCGCAAGCTCTCTGACCTCGACGAGCAGGTCGTCCTCGACACCCTGCGCCACCAGGCCGACCAGGGCGTCGACTACTTCACGATCCACGCCGGCGTGCGCAAGGCGCACCTGCCGCTCGTCAAGAAGCGCCTCATCGGCATCGTCTCGCGCGGCGGGTCGCTGCTTGCCAAGTGGATGCTCGACGAAAACCGCGAGAACCTCATGTACGACATGTGGGACGAGATCTGCGATCTCATGCGCGAGCGCGACGTGTCCTTCTCAATCGGCGACGGGCTCCGCCCCGGCGGCCTCGCCGACGCCACCGACGACGCGCAGCTCGCCGAGCTTGAGACCATCGGCGAGCTCACCGAGCGCGCCTGGCGCCGCGGGGTGCAGGTCATGGTCGAGGGCCCGGGCCACGTGCCGCTCGATCAGATCGAGTTCAACATGAAGCTCCAGCGCCGGCTCTGCCACGGGGCGCCCTTCTATGTGCTGGGCCCGCTCGTCACCGACACCTTCCCCGGCTACGACCACATCACGAGCTGCATCGGCGCCACCAGCGCCGCCTACCACGGCGCGGCGATGCTCTGCTACGTCACCCCCAAGGAGCACGTGGGCCTGCCCAAGAAGGACGACGTCAAGCAGGGGTGCATCGCGTACAAGATCGCCGCGCACGCCGCGGATGTGGCCCTGGGCATCCCCGGCTCGCGCGACTGGGACGACGAGCTCACAAAGGCCCGCGCCGCCCTCAACTGGCAGAAGCACTTCGAGCTGAGCTTCGACGAGGACACCGCCCGCGCCTTCCACGACGAGGACCTCGACGTCGACACCGACTTCTGCGCCATGTGCGGCCACGACTGGTGCTCCGTGCGCATCAGCAAGGAGATCCAGGAGTTCGCCTCGGGCAAGGCCGAGGGCTTCGAGCGCGGCAAGCCGATCCAGTCCGCCGCGCTGACGGTCGAGCAGAAGCAGATCCTCGAGCAACGCGGCGTGCTGAGCCCGGAGGAGATCCACAAGCTCGCGAGCAAGACAAAGAAGACCGTTGGCGCCGAGGAAGGCAAGGCGGCGTGCCATTCGGACTATGTGGATCC